>JALYXV010000381.1 GCA_030947025.1 Actinomycetota bacterium
GAATTTGTGTCGTGTACACGACACAAATTCAGCGCACCTAGTACGGGTGAACAGGGTCGGACCGTGGAGCCGGCACCCCGTCGCCGGACGCGGTGTGGTTGCGTCCGACCGATCGGGCGTCGGGCGATGCTGTCACGGCTGGCCCTCGCGCTGCGGCCCCGCGGCCGGAGGCCGGATGCGATGCCGTTTCCCTGTGGCCCCCGGTCGTGGTGCACGCGATCGGCTCAGAGGGATCCGTTGAGGACGGGTCGGGGAAGAAGCCGCCACTGCCCCAGATGTTGCCGTTCCAGTTGTTGTGGTCACAGTCGAATATCAAGAACGGGTCGACGCTGATGGAGGTGGCGTTCAGATCCGTCAGATCCGCGCCCGAATTGTCGGCCGCATTGTTGCCCACGACCTGATTCGAGTGCCCCAGGAGGTTGACCATGATGCCGGCTCCGTTGCCGTGCACCTGATTGTTGAGCACGCGGCCCTGGTCGGCGCCGACCAGGATGCCGTCGCCACCCATGTTGCCGGTGACGACGTTGTTGGCGATGAGCATGCGGGTGTCCGGTTGCCCCAGGTCGAGGTGCTGGTCGCCGATACCGTTGCGGGGACTGTTGTTAGGGTCGCGGCCGTTGTCCCGAACGATGTTGTTGACCACCACGCCGTCGACATTGCCGATGTCGGCGATACCCGAGTTGTCGCTCGCCTCCACCAGGTTGGAGATGATCCGGTTGCCGAACACCGACACCTGGCGGGGGAAGTCGGCGCTCAGGAAGGCGTTGACGATGATGCCGTTGCCCGTCCCGCCCGACAGTTGACCTGCCTCCACGGTGTCACGCACGGTGTTGGCGGTGACCAGGTTGTGGTCCGAGAGCGGCCCGAGGATGCCGATGGCGTCGTAGATGCCGTTATGGGTCAAGATGTTTTGCTGGAAGGTGTTGGAACCGGACAGGAACACGCCGATGCCGTCGCCGAATACGGCGTCAGGAGAGGTCGGACCGATGTTGTCGGCGATGGTGAGGTTGTTCACGTTGTTGTGGGAGCCGCCGATCACGACGATGCCGTCCGCGAACCCCCGTACGGTCGACCCGGCGCCCCCGGTGATCACCACGTTGCGATGGCCGGAGATGCGGACTCCGGCGTGGGCTCCGTCGCCTGGCCCTCCTCCCGAGATGGTGTGGCCGTTCATGTTGATGGTGATGTTGTCCGCGCCCACCTTGAGCCCGTCGCCCGAGCACGGGCCGATATCGGCGGCCAGCGTGACGCTGCGGGTGACAACCGACCCGCAGCCACTCGGTGGCGGCGGAGGCGGAGTACCGGCCTCGACTCGACGCAGGCGGCCGTTGCCCCGGTCGGTGAAGACGAAACCGCCGTCGGGGTGCAGGTGGATCTGAGTCGGCAGGTTCACGGTGGCTTCCCGCGCCGGGCCGCCGTCGCCACTGAACCCGGGGATACCCGAACCGGCGATGGTGGTGATCGTCCCCGCCTGGTCGACCTGGCGCAGCCGGTTGAGCACGGCCTCGGCGATGAGCAAGTTGCCGCCAGGGTCGACCACCACGTCGGTAGCCCCGGCGACGGTAGTGGCGGTGGCCGCCACGTTGTCGGTGCCGATACCGAAGGTGCCGTTGCCCGCCACGGTGGAGATGACTCCCGCGGCGGTGACCCGCCGGACCCGGTTGTTGGCGGTGTCTGCGATCAACAGGTCACCGTTGGGGGCCACCGTGACCCCGGAGGGGCCGTCGAGGCTGGCAGCGGTGGCGGGGCCCCCGTCTCCGGAGAAGCCCGCCGCGCCGGTGCCCGCCACGGTGGAGATCGTGCCCGAGGGGGTGACCTTGCGGATCCGGTTGTCGGCGCTGTCGGCGATGTACAAGCTGCCCGCGTCGGGGCCGGACGACACGACGAAGACCCCTGACGGACATCCCAGGGCCACCGACGTCGCCGGCCCCACGTTGAGGGCGTCACCGCCACCGGCGACGGTGGAGACGGCGCCCGCGGGGGTGATGCGCCGCACCCGGGCGTCGCCGCAGTCGGCCACGAACAAGTTGCCGGTGGCATCGGCCGCCAATCCGCGGGGATGGTTCAGGACCGCGGCCTTGGCCGACGCTCCGTCGTTGACTCCGCCCCCGGCATAGGTGGTGATGATCCCGGCCTCATCGATCCGGCGTAGGCGCTTGGTATCGCGGTCCACCAGGAACAAGTTCCCGGCATGGAAGGTCACGTCCGAAGGGCTGATGAGGCTGGCCGCGGTGGCGCGGCCTCCGTCGCCGTAGCTGCCGAAGCCCAGCGTTCCCGTTCCCACCACGGTGGTGATGACATGAGTGGTGGCATCCACTCTCTGCACCCGGGCGCTGTCGAGGTCGGCGATGAAGACGTTTCCGCCTCCGTCGACCGCCACACCGTACGGAAACGCCAGATGTGAGGCGGTGGCCGGGCCGCCGTCCTTGACCGGGCCGCTCGTCCCGTCCCCGGCGATGGTCGTCAGGGCGTGGGCACCCTCGGCGGCCACCTCGATCACCCGGGGGAAGGCCACGAGACCCGCGAACAGGTTGCCGCCCGAGTCGATGGTGATTCCTTCGGGAGCGGCGAGGGCGAATTGCGTCGCCGGCTTGCCTTCGTTGACCCCGCCGAGCGCGAGCGTGCCCCCACCGGCATACGTGGTGATGATCTCGTCGGTCGCTCCGGTGACAACGCCGTCGGCCCCGGCCGCGATCTTGCGGATCACGAGCGATCCGACGTCCGACAGGTACAGGTTGTTGGCCGCGTCGATGGCGATACCGCGAGGGACGAAGGTGGCGGCGCGTGCCGGACCGCCGTCGCCGGCCGAACCGAATACCCCGGTCCCGGCCACGGTGGAGATTCGCCCGGTGCGCGCGTCGACCCTGCGGATTCGGAAGTTGTCGGCGTCGCTGATGAACATGTTGTCGCTTTTGTCAAAGGCCAACCTGATGGGGTACTTGAGACGGGCGGCGGTGGCCGGGCCTCCGTCACCGCTGAATCCCGCCCTGCCCGTCCCGGCCACGGTCGTGATAACCCGCGTGACGGCGTCGATCCGGCGAACCCGGTTCGCCAGGGTGTCGGTCACGTAGGCGTTGCCATGGGAGTCGACGGCGGTCCCCTCAGGCTCGGTAAAGGTGGCGTCCCTGGCCTTCCCGCCGTCGCCGAGGGGAGCGGTGCCACCCCCGGCCTTGGTGGCGATGATGCCCGCCCCGTCAACCACCCGCACTCGGCCGGGGTCCTGCTCGGAGACGTAGGTCTTGGCGGCGGACTCGGTGACGCCCCAGGGCGCCTCCAGGACCGCCGCGGTCGCGGGCTTGCCGTTGCCCACTCCGTCGGGGGGCGAGCCGCCACCGGCCACCGTGGTGATGCCGCTCGGGCCGGGTGCGAGGGCGCCGGGTGCTGCTCCTGGGGTGGCGTCCGCCGGCCCGGCCACCGCCGCTCCGAGCAGGCAGAGCGCCACGCCCATGGCCAGCCGGACACGAACTCGACCGATACTCCCGCCCATGATCCCCCCAGTTTCCGCCCCAGTCGGAGGCGTACCGCGACCGGAGGGTAGTGGCCCTAGCCCAATAGAGCAAGAGTGCGAGTAGCGTGTTCGGGCGCGCCGCGGTTGTCGGCGTGGCGACCGTCGGCGCTACCTCAACCAGGCTCGGGATTCACTGCCGGGCCGGATCAGAGACTGTCGTTTGCCCCGCCGTTTCGGCCCAGCAGCGTCGAGATTCGCTGGCGGGAGACGCCGAACCGCTCGGCGATGGCCGCGATGCTGGCGCCCTCGGCCCGCAGGCCCCGGGCCACCGCTCGGCGCAAGCCTCCGCTGGCCCGCGTCAGTCGAGCGAGGATCTCTGAGGCCAGATGAAGCGTGCCCGGATGGGGCTCGTCGGAGAGGAGGTCCTGCCACGACCGGCCTTCGGCCCGGCCGGCGCGCAACTTCTGTATCCGCCGGGCGAGGAGGCGTTCGTCTTGGGCGTTCTGGTCGGCGTCTCTCGCCAGGGCGTCCAGTACCTGGAGTGAGGCCTCTTGACCAACCAACGCGGTCACGATGACGGGCCCATCGCACGTCTCCCTTCATGGGTGGATGGAACTGGCAAGCTTGGGCAAGCTTGGGCAAGCTTGGGCAAGCTTGGGCAGGTTTGGGCCGGGGCGGCCTGGGATATGACTTTTCCCGCAACGGGGGGTTGCGCAAACGGGTTCTACCCACAGGTTCGAACAGGAAGAAAGCGGGGCTACATCGCTTGAGTTGCGTTCGCCCACGGTCGCCCCGACCGGGATCTCGGTCGCTGCAATGGACGGCCACCTTCGCTCCCGAGATCGGGAATACCGGGCGCGCTCGTGCCGGTCTCTCCCATGCCCTCACGGAGACCGGCGTGCCCGTGGCCGCCATCGGCGACGCAGTTCTGGTCCTCGGTGAGCTGACCAGCAATGCGGTGCGCCACACCGGCACCGACTTCACGATTTTGGCCACCTGGGACGGCGGGACACTCCGGCTCGAAGTGTTCGACCGCGATACTCGCCTTCCGACTCTTTTCGGCCTGGACTACGAATCGACCAGTGGGCGCGGGCTCCACCTCGTGGCTGCGGTGGCGGCCGATTGGGGCTGGTACGCCGCCGCCGACGACGCCGGTGTCCCGGGGAAGGTGGTTTGGGCCGAGCTTCGGATCGACGGGGCCTGAAGATCCGGAGTTGTCAGCGCCTCTCCGGACCGGTGGGCCAATCCAGGCCGCGTCCTCCAACTGCGTCACCGCCATGAGCAACAGACGCGGTCGCATCCCACCGGATACCGACCGGACGGTTTACCCTAAACGCCTCCGCCGCGGGCGCGAACCCGGTGGGCCCTGTTTGGGGCCCACCACGTGCCGCACAAGCCAGTCGAGTCCAGAGGGAAAGAGGTCATCGTACCTATGGTCGACCGTGTGCTCGCCTCGGCCAGGGCGACGGTCGTACAACGGTCGAGCGGCCCCGGTGCCGCCGCTGGAACCTTGGCAGCTTCACCATTCCTTGGCGACGTACCGGCGGTATTCCGGATTGGTCGCCAGGGAACGATGAGTCGCCAGAGTAAGGGCCGGGCGGGCCGACTTACGGTCCAAGCGGTCGGCTGACCTGGCCCGGAACGGCACAGGGAGAGGGAGGGTTGGTCAGAGCTGGGCGAGCGCTTGGCGGTGCGCCCTCAACCCTTGCTCCACCTCGGAGAGGGCCGTTCGCAGACCGGGTTCGTCCTGTTCCGCCAGTGCTGCCGACAGGTGGTCTTCGAGCCGGCCGAGGTGGTCAGCCACCAGGTCCCGGGCGTCTCCGTCGCTGATGGCCCCGGGCCACAGATTGGGCGGCTTCCGGCCCGCCACGCTCGGCATGAAGGCCAGCGCCGAGATGCCGAGTGCCTCATCCCGGTCCATCAGCAGTCGGGCCCAGCTGCCGAGATCCGCGAACAGTTGATCGAGCTCGGTGTGCAACGCGTGGGTCTCGGGGACCTTCCGGTGAGCCTGCTTGACATCCTGGACCAAATCGATGACTTCGCTGAGCACCTGGTTGAAGGCCGCGACCGGGTTGTGCTCGGCCGAACTCACCGCCGCGACCTCTGCCGGGCGCTCACCAGACGATCCTCATGTCATCGATGTAGCAGTTTTACCACTCGCTTGGCTCTTGGGGCCTGACCGACCCGCAGGACCTACAGGAACTTGGTCTCGATCTCGGCCACGAACGCCATGGAGAGACGTTCGAACTGAGCCGCGTCGGAGCACGGTACGTCACACCGGGAGGGGCGATCAGGTGGAAGGGCCGGCATGACGGGTGCCCACATCGACGTCGCCGCGACTCGCGCGATGAGTTTCGCCGCGCGCTCTCGTCATAGCCTGTGACCACGCTTGACAGGGAGGCGGCTATGCCGAAAATCACGAAGGTGGGCCGGGTGATCGTGCCGGTGTCCGACCAGGACGAGGCGATCACGTTCTACACGACGACATTGGGGTTCTCGGTGGTGGCCGATGTTCCGTTCGGCGAGAACGATCGCTGGGTCGAAGTCGCCCCACCCGGCGGTGGCACGGCCATCGCCCTGACCCGACCTCAGGGGGACTACCAGCCTGGACGAATGACGGGCATCGCCCTCGAATCGGCCGACCCGGCCGCGGACCACGCGGAGCTGAAGGACAAGGGTGTGGACGTGGACGCCGAAATGATGGGCGGCGACGGTGTCGTGCCGCTGCTGTTCTTCTTCCGGGACAACAACAAGAACCAACTCATGATCGTTCAGGCCCAATAGCGGTTCGGCTGGTCTCGGCTGGTTTCGACCAGGTAAAGATCACCGAACCACCGCCCGTTGGCTTGCCAAACCTCGGTCACCGCGAAGCCGCTTGCTCGGGCTAACTCACCGAGCTCCAAAACGGCGACCGTCGCCCACGGAAACCATTGAGTCCTCTTTCCCGCGTGTTCTACCCGGACACGAAGCCGTCGCCCCATTAATTCCGGGCCCTCGACTTCGACGAGGACGTGACCGCCCGGTCGAAGCAGGCCGGCCACTCGCCTGAGGAGATTCCTTGGGTGTCCGCCGATGCCGATGTTCCCGTCGAGGAGCAGGGCAGTACCCCACGAACCGGCATCCGGAACGAGACCGAACACTGAAGCTTGCATTACTCGAGCGCCCCGCTGGATGGCGGTCGCGACTGCGACCGGTGAGACATCGATACCGAGCGCGGTTCGGCCGGCAGCGACCAAGGCCAGGACGTGTCGCCCCGGCCCGCAACCCACGTCGAGGACCGACCCCACCGATCTTTCCAGCAGCGATACCTCCTCCTCGGTCGGCCGGGCATGCCAGCGAACTGTGTCGACAAGAAGCCGTTGGCCCCCCGCAGTGTGCAACACGGCGCGGGCGCAAACCTCCGTGCCCCCAGGCTGGGCGAACAGCGTGGCCGGCCAAGGCGACGTCGTGCGGGCGTTCCTTCGACGTGGCTGGGCGGCCAAAGGACGATTTCGTAGTCGTGTGGCCATGGCGGGCATCCTTCCTCTTTCCGGCGCGGCGAGGCCCCGGCACGACGGTGTGCCGGGGCCTCGGTATGACTGGTTGGTGCGGTTAGCTGGCGGTGGCGACCAGGTGGACGGTGCCGAGGGCCAGGCCCGGGGTGAACGCCGTGGTGGAGAACGCCTTGTTCAAGGCGCCGGCCGCCGTGGCGGTCAACTTGGCGACGGTGCCGTCGAGGGTCACCGTGCTGTTCGGGGTGGAGACCTTGACGTTGGTGCCGTCCAGGTCGAGCAGCGGGACGCCGATTTGACCGCCCACCGTTCCGGTCAGCACTGAGTTGCCCGGGTCGACCACGAAGTCGGTCAGCGCCACCTTGACGGAGCCCTTTGAGAACGTGAGGCCGCTGGCTTGGTGGATGACCACGCCGGCGATGTAGCCCGGCTTGTAGCCCAGATCGCTGTGGATGACGGCCGCCCCGCCCGTGATGGGGAACGACACCGTCGAGGTGGAACTGTCAAAGGTGGCCGTGCCGTTGGGGGCCACTGCCACACCAAGGCTCGTGAGCGCCTTGGCTGTGCCCGCATCGAGGGCGACCGAGGTCGACTGGCCGGTCAAGCGGGCCACTTCGGTGACCTTGTCGGTCGACGTGGTGGCCGTGCCTTTGGCGACCAGGTGGACCGTGCCCAACGGCAGGCCCGCCTTGACGGCTGTGGTCTTGAAGGCGTTGTCCAGCGCCGTGGCCGCGGTCTGGGTCAACTTGGCGACCGTACCGTCGAGGACGACATTGCCGCCCTGCATGCTCACCTTGACGTTGGTGCCGTCCAGGTCGAGTAGGGGGACCTTGGTGCTGGCGCCGACGGTGCCGTAGAGGATCGAGTTGCCCGGGTCGACCACGAAGTTGGAGAGGGTGACCTTGGTCGCCCCTGCCGTCAGGGTCAGGCCGGAGCCGTCATGCTGGATTGATCCGACGATGTAGCCCGGCTTGGCGCTGTGGTCGGTGTGGATCTCGGCGTAGCCCGACGTGATCGGGAAGGTGACAGTTGATGTCGACGCGTCGAAAGTGGCGGTGCCCGCTGGGGCGACCGACACGCCCAGCGACTTCAACGCGGTCGCGGTACCCGAATCCAGTGCAACCGACGTACCAACGCCGGTCAAACTCGGAATCGCGGTGATCGTGTCAGCGGTATGGGACGCTGATTGATTGGACGCTGACTGGGCATTCTTGGCTGAGCTTCCACAGGCGGCTGCGGTCAAACCAACCCCAGCGATCAGCGCTATTGCAGCGAGAGTGGTACGGGTTCGGGTCAAGAGAGGAGCCTTCCAATGAGTTGAGATTTGCTGTCGTCAGGTATTCGCTGCCAGAGCGATATTGGATGGCTGTAACCCCGGGAGAACGCCTGCAAAATGTCGGTTGCCAACCTCCGACCGCTTTACTGGAGCGCCCAGTTTCCCTGCAAGGGGAAGCAAAGCAAACTTGGGCCAGCGGGGGTCATGGGCAAGGCCCGAGGCATAGAAGGCGCCCCCCTGGGAGACTGCACAAGCAGGGACTTGGCTTGTTTGGACCTGCATGGCATCGACCTCCAGTACGATTGGATCGCTGTAAGCGAGCGTGGTCTGCACCAGCTCCCCGGATGTCATGCAACAAACCCAACCTCATCCTTTACAACGACGCGGCGAACGCCTTGATCGCCGTCGCCACTGCGCGCACGACGACGAACGGCGGACGCGCCAAACCGCAGTCGGCGATTCCCCCTTCCGGGGAAATCACCGCTGCGGCGAGCGATTCGTCTGGAGCTCGACAGCTCTACCGAGCGAATGGTTACTCGGCGGTCCGCACCTGGTCAGCCAGGGTCGGGGTGAAGTTCGGGTGCCGGTACTCACTGGCAGCCCTACTCCACCGGTCGGGATCGGCTCCGCTCGAAACCTGGGCCGTCGCCGTCCGGCCTTGCGAGCCATATTGGTAGTTGGTGATGAGGCTGACTGCGAGCACCGCAATGCCAGCTGCGAGATAGAAGGCAGTCAGTCCCCCGTCGCTGTCCGTGAATCCCAGGGCGAAGGGCGAGGCCACGAGAAGTGCGACCGCGAGATAGTCGCCGGCCGAATGGACTTTGAACGGGAGCACCTTGACCACACCGAGCGGGTACCGGGTCAGCATGCTGACGACCAGGACGACGGCTCCGATGACGACGCCGGTCGCGACCGCCTTACCGGACCCGCCAATCACCAAGGCGACGGCGATCAGGCTGAGGGCGACGGCATAGTCGGCAATTGCATGAAGCCAGGCGGGAAGCAGTCGCACGAGCGACATTGATTTTCTCCTTTTCTGAGAACCACGAACATCCACTATTCGTCGCAACGGTGCCGCCTGGATGTAAGCACCATCTTCCTCGCAGCACGCTGCGCATATGTTCTTACAACGCCGGCCGCCACTGGCGATGGGGGCCGAGATTGCCGCCAGGCCGTGTCGCCGTTCGGGCTAGCTTCCGGGAGGTTCCCCGATTGGGGTGTCGCCCGATGTGCCCCAGGCGGTGACGGTGGGGGAGGTGGTGCCGCTGTTGTTGATGTACCAGGTGCCGGTGGAGGGCCGGAAGACGGCGATGTCGGTTTTGCCGTCACCGTTGTAGTCATCGGGCGCTTTGCTCGCGGGCGGGATCGTTCCGCAGGAGGCGATGTAGACGAACTGGGCGACGTTCAACGTCGTCGCGGGACCGGCGATGGCGGCGATCGGAGCAGCGTTGCCACTGGCGCCCGCGGCGAATTCGAGCACCTGGTTGCCGCCGGTGCCGGTGTTTACGACGAAAATGTTCCCGGAGGAGTCGACGCTGATCCCAAGTGGACCCGCCATGGTCGTGTTCGACCCAGCGATGGTCGGGCCTGGCGTGCCGTCGGGCAGCGAGTACTCCGTGATGGTGTTGTTGTCATTCGTCACCTACAGCGTGCTGCCCAGGATTGCGAGACCTTCTGGCGCCACCAGGCCGCTCGTGATCGTGAGGATCGGGGGGGCGTTGTCCGGAGATGCGAAAGACGACGGAGCCGGCGGGGCATACTCGGTCACGGCGTTGTTGACGTTGGCGACAAAGATGTTCCCCGAGGAGTCCACGGCCAGCCCGAAGGGGGAGTCGAGACCGGTTGCGGGGCCCGAGATGACCGCAATGGGGGCAACATTGTTGACCCCGGCCGCGAGCGGGAGGGCGAACACCGCGATCGAGGGCGTACCGGACGAACCGGATCCGAACGGGCCATTGGCCACATACAACTTGTTGTCCTTCACCACGACGCCCTGGGGGTTGTTCATCCGAACCTCTGAGCCTGTCAGGGTGGCGTAGGGGGAGACATCGCCGCTCGCGCCAGGCGAGTACACATACAGCGCGACCATGATGGGAGATGCGACATAGAGGAAACCGTTCGCATCCTCGGCGACCCCTGACGCGGTGACCAGGTTCGACTTCGCCGGCCCGCCGACCACGTTGTTCGGAGCGACATTCCCATTGGCCCCAGACCCAAACTCGGCCAAGCTGGCGGGATGGCTTTGCGAACCGCTGTTCGACACGAGCGCAAGATCCGTCGCACTACTTGTAGGCACAAGTAGTGCGACTTGTGACTAAACGCACAAAAGGCCTGTGTCGAGTGGAGGACCGTCGGGTTGTGATGACCAACTCCGAGGCCGGTAGCGATCCTTCGGTCGGACGGCTCCGACATGCAACGCTTGGCGGCCGTCGTTGAAGGCCAGGTCCCGGTCGGGCTGGATCGACGGCGTGTGCCTAGACCGCGCGATCACGACCGGCTGTATGGGTTGCTTCGGGTCGGAAGCATCGGTTCATAGTCCCCCGGGTGGACTTCAGGGTTGGGTATGGTTCGGTACCGTGGCTGGAGAACGCCGATCCGGTCGAACGCGCCCGGCTCGGGCCACCCCGGACGAGACCTGCTCAGCCCTGGCGGTGCTGATCGACGACCAACGAGGCCGGGCCGTGCGCCCGCGCCTGGGGCCAACCACAACCGCCGAGCGGGCTGTCTCCGGTGCTGCTGTCGTCAGCCATGCGGTGGTCTCCGTGATCGGCGCTCCGGTGGACCGGGCGCCCGGTTCCCGGCGGACCTTCTCCAGCCGCAACGGGCCTGTCACCTTGGCCCATGACCGACCAACAGCGAGCCGCCGGTCGGTCCGGGCGGTGGCGCTGGCGGCGGGGGCCCACATCAACGACACTTGGTTGCTCGGCTTCTCGGCCCGAGGCGATATCGACGTCGGGGTGCGCCGGCACACGGGCGACAGCCTCCTCGCCGAGCCAACAAGCACCGGGGCCGACCTTTTCCCCAATTCTGCGACCTCAGGAGCGACATGACCGCCAGCGACCCCCGGCCCGAGGGCCTCGAGGAGGCTTTGCGCGCCATGGAGGCCGGGGCCGAGGCGGCCATTCGTGCGTTGGCCGCGGCGACCAAGGAAGCCAAGCGGGCGAAGTCGGCGGCAGCCGTCGGGCAGGTCCGCGAGCTGCAACAGGCGCTGGAGTCCTCGGACCGCCTGACCCAGCAGGCCGGGGTCGTGGTGGAGGACCTCCGGGGCCAGTGGCGCTTCGACGTGGGCGCCTGGTTGGAGTCGGGCGACTACACCAAGGAACTCCTGGTGACGGCCCATGCAGCCGGAGTCGACGCCTACGAGTCGGACCAGCGGATCTTGTGCTATCCCGTCATCGTGGAGGTAACGGCGGCAGACGCCACAGTCGCGGTCGACAAGAAGAGGCAGCGTTGGATCCGCCCGTCGGTGGTGATCCGTCACCTGGCGTCACTTCAGCAGCGGCCGCCGAAGTTCAAACCGGAGCCGTTCATCGAGAGCCTGGCTGCGGCCTACGACCTGGTGGTCGGGGGGAAAGGGGGCCGACCCGGTTCGACGGTCAAGCTGGTCGACGTGCACGGTGTCCTCACCCTTCTTCCAGGGGCGGCGCGGGAGTACACCAAGCATGAATTCGCCCGGGACCTGTACCTCCTCGACCAGAGCGGGATCACGGGCACCAAGGATGGCCGGCACGTGAACCTGCCCGCGAGCGCCATGACCCGGGGGAGCGGCGTCCTCACCACCGTCACCCGAGGTGGCCAGACCAAGGTCTATGCCGGGATCGCCTTCGTGGACCGGGAGCCGCGGGAGCTGCGGGCGTGATCGCGGCTGGCCGGTACGTCGAGTTCCTGGACCGCGAGTACCTGCGGGGCTACATCGACGCGGGTGGGGCGGCCGTGAAGTTCGCGGTGGCTCCCGACGGCGGGGTGGGTCGTTTCTTCGCCGACCGGATTCGGCAGGTGGCGGACGGTGACGGGTATGCGGTCGCCACCGTCGATGCGGCCACGACGCGGGTCCACCTGCTGGAACAGGTGTTCTTCACCGTGGCCCGCCAAATCGACTGGGATCAGTTGGCCGCGGTGACCGTGCGGGCCGCGCTGGCGGCCGTCGGTTTCCCCGCTCGATCCGAGGGTACCGAAGGGGGTGACGGGCTGTCGGTCGATCTGTTGGCGAACCATTACCGGGTCGACCCTCGGGAGTTGAAGCGCGACGTCGACCGGGAGCTGCAGCAGCGGGTCCACCGCGACTACGCCATGGTCCAGGAGTTCCGCACTGCCATGCTGCGCCTCTGCCAGGCCCAGCTCCGCACCGGCCAGGTCGCCGACGCCGAGCATGCGGCCGTGCTCGACTGGTTGCGGGGCGACCTGCGTCAGATCTCGGCGCTCAAGTCGGCGTTGATCTTCCGCCGGATCGGGCGGCACAACGCCCGGCTGTTGCTGTTCTCGCTGGCCCACTGGCTGGCGGTCAACAGCCGGGCCGGGCTGGTGCTCCTCCTCGACATCGGCCGAATGGGAATCGCCCGCCGTCCCGCTCCCGCGGAACGAGAGGGCTATTACTACACCAAGGCGGCATTGCTCGACGCCTACGAGGTACTGCGCCAGCTGGTGGACAACACCGACGAGCTGGCCCATTGTTGCGTTGTGGTACTTCCCGCCATCGAGTTCCTCATCGACACCAGCCGGGGCCTCGACGCCTACCAGGCCCTCAAGCTTCGGATCTTTGACGAGGTGCGCGACCGGGAACGGGACAACCCGTTCTCCTCGCTGGTGCGACTGGGGTCGCAATGACCGGGACCGCAGGGACAGGGGGCGCTGTCGAGCGAACTGTCGAGCGAACTGTCGAGCGGCGGCGGGCGCTCGAGGCGCTTCGTGCTGGGGTGCCCAATCGCGATGCCGTCACCGTCCTCGGCTCGATGCAGACCGGTGTCGAGGACCGCTTCAGCGAACTGCTGGGCCGGATCACCGCGGTTCCCGATGGCCCGGCCCCGGGAGGGCTGTTGATCGGCGGGGGATTCGGCAGCGGCAAGAGCCACGTGCTCGAGCACCTGAGCCACCTGGCCCTGAGCCGGGGACTCGTCGTATCCAAGGTGGTGATCTCCAAGGAGACACCGTTGTACGACCCGGCCAAGGTGTACCGGGCGGCGATCGAGGCGGCCAAGGTGCCGGGCCGGCCCGGATCGGCCATTGACGAGATCGCCGATGGGCTGCAGCTGGACTCCCCCCGTTACGCCGAACTGTTCCGGTGGGCCCACGCCGAGGACACGCCTGTCGACAGCCGGTTCGCGGCGACGCTGTTCCTGCACGAGTATGCCCGGGGCGACGAGGAGTTCGCCGACCGGATCATTCGGTTCTGGGCCGGGGACCCGCTGCCGGTCGCCGACCTGCGCCGCCGGCTCAAGGAGGCCGGGGCGGCGGCCGGTTACCCGCTGGCCCCGATCAAGGAAAGCGACCTGTCGGTGCAACGGTTCCGCTTTGTCGCTCGGTTGGCACAGGCGGCGGGTTACGGCGGTTGGGTGGTGTTTCTGGACGAGACCGAGCTGATCGGCCGCTACTCGGCCCTGCAGCGGGCCAAGTCCTACGCCGAGGTGGCCCGATGGGTCCGCGGCGACCGCGGTGATCCGGCCGCACCCCTGGGGGCGGTGCTGACCACGGTGGACGACTTCGAGGCCCAGGTGCTGGTCGGGAAGAACGACGTGGAGCTCCTGCCCAAGCGTCTCCGGGCCAAGGAGACCGTGGTGGCCGAGCTGCTGGCGGGCCAGGCCGAGGCCGGGATGCACATCCTGGAGCGAGACCAACTCCAGCTGCAACCGCCGGGCCAGGAGGAGCTGAGTCGCACCTATGAGCTCCTCAAGCAGATCCATGCCGAGGCCTACGAGTGGGACCCGCCCGATGTCGGCGGCCTGGAACGGCTCCCCTCGAACCGGATGCGCCAGTACGTGCGGGCATGGATCAACGAGTGGGACCTCCGGCGCCTGTACCCCCAGTACCGGCCCGACATCGTGTCGAGCGAAATCGGCGTTGACCTCAGCGAGGACGAGGCGGCGGACGAGAGCGGGAGTTCGCCCGGTTAGCGGGTTCCGCACGGCGGCAATGGGGCGGTCTCGGCGTGCTGGTTGACGACCTCGAGGCGGTCTTAGCGGAGACCCCGGGACGGACCTCATCCGAGCTGGCCATGGCGATTGGGATGGGAAAAGGGGAACGGGCGGTGTCGTTCGCCCTGTTCGCCCATCATGGTCGGTTCCGATGTGACCACGGGGAGCCGCGCCGCTGGTGGCTGGTAAGCCACTCCAGCCCCGGCCCCATCCGACCGGGCGTTTTTGCTGGAGCCGCTCAGGCCCGGGCCGGGTTTCCCGAAAGGGCATCCAGCCTGCTGGCGCCCCCGGCGCCCGTCCTGCTCTACCAGTGGCAGGCCGATGCGCTGGCTGCCTGGGCCCGGCACCACCGGCGTGGTGTCATCGAAGCGGTCACCGGGACAGGCAAGACGGTAGTTGGCATTGCCGCCGCCCTGCAGGAGATCGGCGATCGGGGGCAGGTCCTGGTGCTGGTGCCAACCGTCGAGTTGCAGCGGCAGTGGGTGGTCGAGCTGACCGCACGACTCCCGGACCGGACCCTGATCGGGCGACTGGGAGATGGGGCCAACGACCGCCTCGCCAGTCACGACGTCCTTGTGGCGGTCGTCAACAGTGCTCGCGCGATCGACGTGCGCCCCATCCGGCGGGGCGGGTTGCTGGTGGCCGACGAGTGTCACCGCTATGGAAGTGCCGTCAACCAGTTGGCGCTCGACCGTCGCTTCACCCACCGGCTCGGTTTGAGCGCCACCTACGGGCGTGACGACGACGGGAATCGAGACTGGCTCGACCCGTACTTCGGCGGGACCTGTTTCCAGATGGGCTATCGCCGCGCCTTGGCCGACGAAGTGACCGCCCATTTCAACGTCGCTCTGGTGGGGGTGGAGTTCTCGACCGAGGAGCGCGACCGCTACCAGCGACTGACCGACGTCATGGGCCAGCAACGGAGTCGGCTCATCGGGCGTTATGGGGTCCCAGCGGAACCGTTCGAGGCGTTCATGGCGGCCGTCAACGCCTTGGCTGATGGCGACGGCGCGGGGAACGGCGTTGCCCGTTCGTACCGGACCGCCATGCTGGAGCGCCGTCGGCTGCTTGCCGACTCTCCGGCCAAGGATGCCGCTGTGGCCCGGCTCGCCCCGACAATCAGGAGCGCCGACCGGGCCATTGTGTTCACCCAGAGCATCGCCGCCAGCGAGCGGATCGCTTGGGTGCTCGGCGCCCACGGCCTGCGGGCGGGGGTGGTGCATTCGGAGATGGCGGGGCCGGCCCGGCGGTCGGCGCTGGGGCGCTTTGAGTCCGGCGAGCTCCAGGTGATCTCGGCGCCGCGTGTGCTCGACGAGGGTATCGACGTTCCCGCCGCCGACCTGGCGGTGATCGCCGGGGCGAGCCACTCTCGCCGCCAGATGGTGCAGCGCATGGGTCGGGTATTGCGCAGGAAGGCTGACGGCCGCAGGGCCCGCTTTGCCGTGCTGTACGTGGAGGACACCGTCGAAGACCCACACCAGGGTGCCCACGGAGCGTTCTTGGATGAGATGGTGCACGCGGCCGAGGAGGTCCGCTGGTTCCCCCCTGAGGTTGCCGCGAGGAATCCCGCGGAGGTGTGCGCCTTCCTCGAATGGTCATCAAGGGGCGTCGTTCAACCGTCGCCGCGCATGGCCCTATAGGGCAGCCCTCGATGGACCTCGTCCATGGCAGCATCGACCGTGGCATTGCGGCTTCTCATAGCTCGGGATTCCCGGGTGTTCGCCCGCCCGGCCTTCCCCCCACCGGTGACCCGGATCGAACAGGAGCACTTGGGCCGCATTGTTGGGCTGGCGACGCCCATGTCGAAGTGTGGGGGCGATCCGGTTGGTGGGTTACGAAGAAAATGGCACGGGGCTCTTGCCCAAAGCTGAGCGCGACGCGAGGTCCCTCAAAGAGGTCAGCTCAATAGGCCCCTGATGTCGGCCGCAGTCAAGGCGCCCGACTCGAACCCGCCCGCGTCCAGGACGCTCGCGAAGAGGGCGCTCTTTTTTGCCTTGAGTGCCATCACCTTTTCTTCGATGGTGTCCTTGGCCACCAGTCGGTAGACCATGACCTTGCGGGTCTGGCCGATACGATGGACGCGGTCGACGGCCTGGGCCTCGGTGGCGGGGTTCCACCACGGGTCGAGGAGGATGCAGTAGTCGGCCTCGGTCAAGTTGAGGCCGAACCCACCGGCCTTCAGGCTGATGAGAAACACGGGCTTGCTACCGTTGCGGAACTCGCTGATCACTTCCGCCCGTTTGCGGGTGCGGCCGTCGAGGTAGCAGCATTCGATTCCGGCCTCCTCGATCCGGCGACGTGCCTGGCCGAGGAAACGAGTGAATTGGCTGAACACCAGTACCCGGTGCCCGTCTGAGACGATGTCGTCGAGCATCTCCATCAAGGCGTCGAGTTTGCTGGAGGGTACGGTGGCGTGCTTGGCGTCGATCAACGAGAGGTCGAGGCTGGCCTGGCGCAGCAGCGTGAGCGACCGGAAGATCTCGAAGCGGTTCTTCGTCATGTCGCCGAGAAGCCCGAGGATCTTCTGGCGTTCCCGCGCCAGGTAGGTCTGGTACAGCTTCTTGTGCCTTGGGCTCAGGTCCAGCTCGAGGACCTGTTCCTGGCGGTCGGGCAGGTCGGACGCGACCTGCTCCTTCGTGCGGCGAAGCATCAATGGCCTGACACGCCGGCGGAGCTGGTCGAGCCGGTCCGTGTCAGCGTGTTTTTCGATCGGCGCCCGGTAGTGATCCTCGAACCGTTCGCGGCTGGCAAACAGTCCGGGTGCGGCGATGGACAGCAGGGACCACAGTTCCGTGAGGTTGTTTTCCATGGGTGTCCCGGTCATCGCCACTTTGAAGGGGACGGGCAGCATCTTGATCTGCTGGAATGTCTTTGAGTTGCAGTTCTTGGCAAACTGAGCCTCGTCGACGAAGAGCCCGGCCCAGTCGATGGCTTCGTAGTCGTCGTACTCAAGGCGGAACAGGGCGTATGAGGTGATGACCACGTCGCACTGCTCGGCCATGTCGGCCAGGGTCACGCCCCTTCGCCGCTCCGTCTCGCTGACCGTGACGACGGCCAGGTCGGGTGCGAACCGACGGCATTCCGTGGCCCAGTTCTCGACCACGCTGGTAGGCGCGACGACGAGGAAAGGCTGATCGGTCAATTCCTGTTCAAAGGTATGGCACATGAAGGCCAGCGCCTGGATCGTCTTGCCGAGCCCCATGTCGTCGGCGAGCACACCGCCGAGCCGGTGCTCGTATAGGAACACCAACCAGTTGAACCCGACCTCCTGGTAGGGCCGGAGGGTGGCACGAAGGCCTCCGGGCGTCGGGTGGTCGGTCCGCCCGGTCGTCTCGGCAAGGTCTCGTACCGATGCCACCCAAGCGTCTGACTGCGCCGTCACGACTCCCAGCCGGCAGAGGTCCTCCCAGAGACTGGCTTGGAACCGGCTGACGCGGATGTGATCGCCGGAGGGCTCGCGCAGATTGCGCGCCTCGGCAATGAGCTGAGCAAGTTGGCGCAACTCACCACCATCGAGGGGGAAGTAGGTCCCCGACGGAAGGACCAAGTGCGACTCGTCTGTGGCGAGGGCGATGAACAGCTCGTGGAAGGGCACCTTCTCGCCGCCGACGGTCACCTCGACGGTCAAGTCGAACCAGTCGCCGTCGCGCGACCCCGACCCGAGCAGGCTGACAACGGGCGCCTCCGCAGCCGCTCGGTAGTCGGGGACGGTGCCGAGCTGCTCGATCTCTACGCCCGGCAGCTGGGTCAGGTCAGGGAGGAGTTCAGTGACGAATCGGACGGCTGCCATGTCCACCAGGTCGGCCGATGGGGCGAGGCGTTCACCGAAGGGGGTCAGCTCGAACAGGCCCGGCATCGGGCGAAGGACCGATGCCACCGCCTCGACCAGCGCCTCCGTGGCCGCCCGGTCACGGTCACGGGACGGAAGCTGGGATCCCCAGAGCGCCTCGCGCCAGTCGCACTGGGCTCGGCTCCTCGCCCACGAAAGGGCGATGTGGTGACCCTCGCTGTGCACTATTGAGAGCACGAGCGTGACCGGACCCTCGGCAGGCAGCTCCACCGACTCGTCGCTCGTCCGGACTGAAACCTTCCTGCGGAGGGTGGGGCAGAACTCCCGCAGGAACCGCTCCTCGTCCTTCCCGGGTAAACGAATGGGCTCGCCTCCGACGAACGAGCGCAATGTGTCGTCGACCGGGGTCGAAAAGGCAGCCAGGTGCAACTGGGCGTCGTTTGTATGCAAGGGATCAGAGCGGCCTGGGGTCGGCCCCTCGCAGTGCCACCACACGAGCCCATGCGCGGGCTTGCCGAGGAGGACCATGGACGCAAGCGGGATGCGGCTCCCCGCGACGTCGACCTGCGGGTCGAGCAGGAGGTCTGGTCCGACCCGTGTCACGTCGAGGATCACCTCAGCGGGCGACGAGTACAGCACGACAGGCAGAGACCTGCGGCCCGAGCTAACCAGTGGCAGCTCCAAGTCCCGCGCCTGGCGAAGGAGGTCCCACACGCGGCGGCTGTTCACCTCTTCGAGCCAGATCTCCATGTTCGCGTGGGTATAGGAGTAGTACCTACCCGACAGGCGGCTCAGCGCAAGGAGCTCCTTCAGTAGGCCAAGCTTCTCCGCCGCCCCCGCAGTCCGAGGCCGCCCGCACCCCACGTAGTCCAGGCTGGCCCAGTTGACCCCCGTCTTGACCCAATTGCCGGACCGACCGGGGAGCACAGGGCGGACCCGGATCCCGGGCACGCAGGCTGCGGATTGGCGGCCAGGCATCGGCCGCGCCGCGACCAGTTCGAACTGCAGCCCGATTTCCGATGACGAGGCCGGACCGAAAGCCTGGTTGTCTGCGGCTATGAGCGCGCGAAGCGGGCGCTCCCATTCGGCGCGCGACAAGGCCCGGGCCTTGGGGACAGCTTTGGCGCGAGGCGTGTCTGTCGGATTGTTGAACAGCGCCAGCGGCGGTCTTCCCGCCCCCGGGACCGCCGCGGCATCGCCGCGCCCCATCAGCAGCCCTCCCTCGGCTCTCCAACTCTGGAAGGTCGTTCGGCGTAGGCAAAGTACGGCATGTTCACATAGTCGGTGGAAGAAGTCACTCTCGGCCGCCTAGGAGTCAGTGTGCTCAGAATTGGTCGAGGGTAGCCCGGGCCCGAGTTCCTGTCGCGGACCCCTGCTCCGGCATCATCGGGTCGGAGGACTGTCTGCCGACTGATTCAGGGCGACCAAAAAGAAGGGCCAGGTTTCCGCTGTCGGCCCGTACGTACAATGGCCCGCCGCCTGATTGCGCTGGACCCGATCGACGATCGTGCCCGAGCCCTCTATCAGCGCTGGGGTTTCCGACCTGTCGACGCCGACTCGGGCGGACGTATGTTCATCCGGACGCGCGATGCCCTCGCTTCGTTCCGGATCGACTACGGAGGCCGCACGCCCTAATGGTTGGGCAGGCAACCCGAGGCGGGCTGACTTCGGGGCGCAATCCCAGGGGGTGCGCGTAACGGTCACACCCATCCGGTACAACAGGGGTAGATGTCCGAGCCATCCCTTAGCCCCGACCCACGCCTCAAGGTTTTCTCCTACGCCGTCGCCGACAAGGCGGACCTGTACCTGGCCGTGGTGGACGCCCTGGTCACTGCCAAGGAGCGCTTTACGCTGCAGCTCCGGCCCGGCGAAGTGGCGCGCCAGCTGGCCGGCGTCGTGGCGGGCGAGGTCGCCGACGCGTTGGAAGCGCTCGAGAGCTGGGGCAACGTCACCAAGTTCTACGACACGTCGGCACCCGAGACCCTGGATCAGTTCTATGCCCGACGGTTCCTGTACCAACTGACCGAGGCCGGGGTGGCGGCCCACCGAGGTGTCCAGGCGGTCCGTCGGGCAGGGCTCGACAGTGGCCGGCTGTCGGCGGTGTTGCTGCCGAGCATCATCGAGGACCTGGGCGCCCTCCGTCACCAAGCAGGGGGCGACGAGCCGGACGGCCCGGCTGTACCGGCTCTTCCTTCACCTGTTCGGTGCGTTCGCAGAACTGGCGGACAACGCGGCCCGCTACATGAACGACTTGGCGGTCGAGATCACCACTGTTGCCGGGGACGACGAGTCGTTCTCCGCCTATAAGCGGGCGGTGTTCGCCTATCTCGACGAGTTCGTGGCCCGCCTCGCCAGCACCGTGCCCGAGATCTCGGCGTTGATCACCGATCTCAACCCCGACATCGACGGCCTCATCGAGCTGGCCGCGGCCCAGGACACGGCCCCCGTCCACGACGGTGACGACGACGGAGTGCGGCGATCGTTCCACACCCGATGGTCCGGGGTGACTGCCTGGTTCGTCCGAGTGGGTGACGAGGCACCCATCGCCGATTCCCTGCGCTTGGCGATGCTCGACGCCCTCAATCGCATCCTGGCCGCGGTCGATCGGCTCAACGAGCGCCACCTGCGACGGGTGTCTCGCGAGGCTGACTTCACCCAGCTGGCCCGGTGGTTCGCCACCTCCTCGCCCGACCAGTCCTGTCTCCTGTGGGATCGGGCATTTGGGCTGTACTCGGCCCGGCACTTCGCCGAGTTGGCGGGCGACGAGGAACGGGCCCGAGGCGTGAGCTTCTGGGACGCCCCACCGGCCGAGGTGGCCCCGCGCCTGCGAGCGACGGGGACCCGGGCGGGACCGGGCCGGCCCGGGCGGGCGTCGGACTTCTCGGCCGCCAAGGTGGCCGGCCTGGCCGAGATGCGGGCCCTGCACCGCCAAGCTGAGCTGGCGGTGGCCCGGTTGGCGGGGCGCACCCCGGCCCGGTTGTCCCACCTGGGCACCCTCGATGCCGACGAGTTCCGTCAGTTCCTGGCCATTGTCGACGCCGCCCTCTTGGCCCGCCCGAGACCCGACGGGGTCCGCATCGCCGCCACCCCGCTCGTGACGGTGACCCTGCGTCCTTTTCCCAACGCTTCTCAGGCGACCATTGCGACGCCCCACGGGACGTTGCGCGGCACCGACCAAATGCTCGAAATCGCGCTCGCCGGGGCCGGCCGATCCGAGGCGGTGGGATGACGGGGTCGGACGAGGAGCTCCGCCAGGCGGTGCGGGCGCTGCTGGCCGAGCCGCTGGCGTCGAAGGGCAGCCCGGCGCTGAGTGGGGTTCGCCGCCACCGCAAGGAGTTGGCCCGTTGGTTCACCGAGGAGCTCGGTTACCGCCTCGACGCCACCCGCCCGGGCGTGGCCCGCCTGGCCAAACTTCCCGGCGCGGGCCACCAGCCGCGGGGGTTGTCCACCCGCGCCGGACGACCCTTCGACGGGCGCCGCTACGCCCTCACCTGCCTGGTATTGGCTTCGTCGGAGTCGGCTGGGGAGCACACGACGCTGGCCCGGCTGTTCGAGGACGTTTCGGAGCGGGCGTCGGCCGTCGAGGGGCTGGAATGGGACAGCGGACGCGGAGCCGACCGCCGGGTCTTCATCCAGGCCGTCCAGGCCGCGGTCGACCTCGGCGTCCTCGAGAAGGCCGAGGGCGACGAGGAGCGCTTCGCTCGGGGCGAGGCCGGAGGCGATGCCCTCTACCGCATCGACCGGGACCGGCTGGCCATGCTGCCCACGGCCCCCCAGCCGCCATCGCTGGCGCCCTCACCGGACGAGGTGGCACGGGAGGCCTACCCCGACACCGAGGATGGCCGGGCCAGACGCCGGCGTCACCGCATCACCCGGGCCCTGGTCGAGCAACCCGTCGTCTACCACGACGACCTGGCCCCCGACGAGCTCGACTATCTCCGTTCGCAACGAGCCCGGCTGGAGCGGGTCTTGTCGGAGAAGGTCGGCCTGACGCTCGAGGTACGGGCCGAGGGATGGGTCGCAGTGGACGAAGCGGGCACGTTGACCGACCTGCGCTGGCCCGACTACGGCGCCGCGGAGACGACCGCCCTGCGCCTGTGCGACGAGTTGCGGAGCCGCCAGCGCCGCCGCGACCCGCCGCGATGGGCCAGCGCTGAGGTCACAACTTTTGTCCAGGGCCTGGCGGCGGAATACGCCGGCTACTGGAAGCAGGGCACCGATAGCACCGCGGGGGCCCAGTTGTTGGTCGACGAGGCCGTCGGCATCCTGGTCGCGGCCCGGCTGGTGCGCCGGTACCCCGATGGGATCGAGGCCCGTCCCGGCACCGGCCGCTATGCCGCCTCGGCGCCGCTGCGCCCCCCGCCTGTTCCCCTCGAGCTCCCCACCCCGGAGGGTCCATGAATGCCATCATCGAGCACCTGCCCATCGGCGTCGGATTACCCCGGCCCCTCCCGGGTCGGATGCGGCCGTTGCGGGCCGGCATCCGCAACATCTGGGAGTACGACAACCAGGAGTTCTGGTTCGCCGAGGGCCGCCTGATCCTGCGCGGGCAGAACACCGCCGGCAAGTCCAAGGCCCTGGAACTGCTGCTGCCGTTCGTGCTCGACGGCGACATCCGCTCCGAACGGCTCGACCCCTTCGGCTCCCAGGCCAAGACCATGTACTGGAACCTGATCGATTTCGCCGACCGACCCTCGGCGATCGGCTATTGCTGGCTGGAGTTCGGCCAAATCGACCCCGAGGGAGCCGAGCGTTTCACGACCTGCATCGTCGGGCTGCGCGCCTCCCGCTCCGCCGGGCGACGGGTCGATACTTGGTTCGCGGTCACGCCGGCCCGCGTCGGATCCGAACTCGACCTGGCGCCCGGCGACGTTCCCCTGACGGCGGAGCGCCTCCGCGCCGCGCTCGGCGAGCTGGACGAGCGCAGCGTGGTGTCGACCTCGGCACGGGACCACCGGGCGGCCATCGACCACGCCTTGTTCGGGCTGGGCCCGGATCGCTACGACGCCTTGATCCACCTGCTGTTGCAGCTCCGCCGTCCCAAGCTCTCCGAGAAGCTCGACATGTCGAGCCTCGGCCGCCACCTCTCCGATGCCCTGCCGCCGCTCGAGCGCCACCGCATGGAGTCGTTGGCCTCGGCCTTCGCCCGGCTCGACGACGACACCGCGGAGATCGAACGGCTGGAGGCGTCGGCGGCACAACTGCACAGCTTCCTCACCCACTACCGATCGCACGCCCAGATCCAGACCCGCCTGCGGGCCGACACCGTGCGTTCGGCCAACACCCGCTTCGACAAGGTGACCGAGACCGAGCGCCGCCAGCGGGCCGAACACGACGACGCCACCACCCGCCTGGCGGCCATCGAGCTCCGCCGCCAGGAGCTGACCCACGCCATCGAACGCCTGACCGGTCAGCTGGGCGGTCTCGACCTGTCCAAGGTCCACGCCCTGAAGGAAGTTGGGAAAAGGGCGGCCGATGCGGAGGCACACGCCGCGGCCCTGCTCAAGCGGGCCGCGGAGGACCGCCTGCGGGCGTCGGAGGCCAGGGCGTCGGAAAGGGCCGCTCAGGCGGAGGCGGTCGAGGGCGAACAACGTCGCATCGGACAGGCGTCCGCCGCCCTTCAGGCGGCCGAGGTGGCGCTGATCGACGCCGAGCACCGGATGCACGCCGACCAGCTCCGGAGCGAACCGGACCGGGCCGCCCGTGCCCTCGCCGGCGTGGCCGACCGCCGCCACCAACTGCTTCAGGCCGTGCGGGCGGCCTTCAAGGCGGCCGAGGTCGCCCAGGGCCGGATCCGGAGATGCGAGGAGGCGCACCGCAGGGCTGAGTCGGCATTGGTGGATGCCGAGGAACGCGAGAGCACCGGGCGGGCGGCAGTCGACTCGGCGGCGACGGCGCTGGCCGAGTCGGTGGAGGGTTGGGCCGGCGACTGGCAGGTCGCCCTGCCTGAGGGGCACGCCGACGCGGTCGTAGACGAGGTGCTGCGAGGCGCCCGGCCCGGGGCGGGCCCGCTCCTGGCCGCAGCCCGGTCGCAGCTGGCCGACCGGCGAGTGACGCTGGGATCGGTGAAGGAGCGCACCGCCCGGCGCCGGGACGAGGCGGAAGACGAACGCCGCCGCATCGCGGCCGAGACCGAGGACGCGCCCCCGCCCCGACCGGGACGTCCCGTTTCCCGGCCCCCCGGGTTCCAGCCCCTGTGGGCCTGCGTCGACTTCGACCCGTCGCTCGAAGACGCCGCCCGGGCCGGTCTGGAGGCGGCCCTGGAGGCCTCCGGGGTGCTCGACGCCCTGGTGTCGCCGACGGGACAGGTCCTGGACCCCGAAACACTCGACACCTGGGTGGCTGTGTCTCTTGGTCCTGCCGGCGCGGGTGAGACGGAGCCCGGGGCCGCTCCGGCCGGCTGGGGTGGCTTGGTGCCCGTGGCCTTCGCCGCCGTCGAGGAAGCGGCCGTCACCCGGGCCCTGGCGACCCTGGCGTCGAGTGGGGTGTCGGTCACCCCCGACGGCCACTGGTCGCATGGATCGCTGCGGGGACGGTGGTCCAAGCCGGCCGCCGAGTACGTCGGGGCCGGCACTCGTGCCGCGGCCCGGGCCCGGCGGATCGCTGCCCTGACCGCCGACATCCACTCCCTGAACGTGGAGCTGTCCGAGCTGGCTGCCCGGGAAACGGCGCTCGTTGGCGAGTTGCGACGCCTGGACGAGGCGGAGGCGGCGTGGCCGTCGAGCGACGGCCTGCGAGACGCGGGGCGGGACCTGGACGCTGCGGTCAAGGCGACCGGCGAGGCCCGATCAGAGATGGCCCGTTCCTCCGAGCACCTCGATCGGGCCCGTTCCGATGGCCAAGGGGCCATCGACGCGCTGGCGACGGCCGAAACCAGCGCTCGCTGTAACGCGTCGGACCTCGATGACGCCTTCGATGCGCTCTCTCGCTACCGCAATGCCCTGGGCGCCCTGGCAGCCGACGCCCGGCACGCGTTGACAACGGCCGCCGCGGCTCGTAGCGCCGCCGCCCGGGCCGACGACGACGAGGCTCGCGCCTCGGCGTCGGAGTTTCAAGCCACCGAGGCCTCGGCCCGTGCCACGACCGCCCGGGGGGAGGCGGACGAGCTGCAGCGAACGTCAGGAGCCGACGCCGACGCCGTGCTGGCTCGCCACCGGGAGCTCTCCGCATCGTTGGAGGCGGCGGCAACCGAACAGAAGCAACTGGGCCACGACCGCGACACGGCGCGCGACCGTCTGGCCGGCGCGGCCGCCCTGCTGGCGACCACCGAGGAGGAGCGCGGCCGGCGCGAGGCCGAGCGGTCCGACGCCCTGAGCGCTCTGGCCCGCCTGGCTGCCACCGAACTGGCGTCGCTGGCAGTCGGGCCCGTCGATCCGGAGCGCGATCTGACCCAGGTGACGGCCGGCCTGGCGTTCGCCCGGGCCGCCCATGACCGGCTTCGTGACGTCTCGGTCGATCAGGCGGCCCAGGACTCGGTCAGCAATCTGTTCCACAACGGCATGTCCACGCTGCGTTCCCAGCTGGGCACCGACTTCGATCCCTACCTGGACACCAGCGATGGCCTGGAGGTCTGCTTCGCCACCCTGAACGGCGCCCCGGTCGGGGCCACCGAACTGTCGACGGCGCTCGACGACCAGATCCGCCGGCGGCGCCAGACCCTCACCGCCGAGGAGCGCGAGCTGATCGAGCGCCACTTGCTCACCGAGGTCGGTACGCATCTGGGCGAGCGGGTCCACGCGGCATGGGCCCTGAAGACCCGGATGAACGAGCAACTCTCGGCCCATCCAACCGGCGGTGGGGTCACCCTGCGTCTGTCGTGGGACGTCGATCCGGCCGCTGGGGCGGGGGCCGAGGAGGCGGTGCGGCTGCTGCGCCAGGATGTCCGGGTCCTCCACCAGCCCGAACGGGCTGCCCTGGCGGCCTTCCTGGCGGAACGGGTCCGGGCCGCCCGGGAGGACAGCCAAGGCGCGGATGTCGTCGAGCGTCTGGCCGGGGCGCTCGACTATCGCCGCTGGCATCGCTTCTCCATCCACCGGTGCTCCCACGGCCAGGACGAGCGATTGACCGCACGTACCCAGGGGTTCGGTTCCGGCGGCGAGCAGGCCAAGCTGGCCCACCTGCCGCTCTTCGCGGCCACCTCGGCCTACTACGCCTCCGCCCGGCCGGACGCGCCCCATCTGCTGATGCTGGACGAGGCGTTTGCCGGGATCGACGACAGCCAGCGTGGGGACTGCATGGGGATGCTGGTCTCGCTGGACCTTGACATGGTGCTCACCAATTATGCCGAGTGGGGTTGCTACCCCGAGGTCCCGGCGGTCGCCATTTACCACCTTGAGCGGACCCCGGGGCGCCATGGCGTCACCGCGTTGCGTTTCGTGTGGGATGGCCACGCCCGGCGCGAGGACGACCCGTGGCTGGACCGAAAGCTCCCGCCGAGTGTTTTGGGCGGGCCCGGCCCCGACGATGACACCCTCCTCTCCTGATTCGCTGGCTGTACCTGACCGGCCGGTGACGACAAGCGGATTGGGGCCTAGTGTCGGTGACCAGGGAGGGGTTCCTGAGCCGCTGCGGGATCGGCGGCTGACGCCCTTGTGGCAGACGGTGCACCGACGACTGGAGACGTCGGGTGGTCACGTCGTCGGCGTCGCGGCTCACTTGAGCACGCCATCGGAGGACACGCGGGCGGCCATCGATCGATTGCTCGGGGTGCGAAGCCGCGGGGCCGACCTGCGCCTTTCACTCGATCGGCTCGACGGTCGGCTACAGCAGCGACTGGGATGGTCGCTCCTCGATGTCGTGACGGCGCTCGTCGGGCCCGTTCACGATCGACCCGGACAACGAATCGCCCTGGTCGAGGCCGAGGCCGCCCTCTGGGACCGGCTCTTCACCCACCGGGCCCTGAAGCGCCACCCGGACCTCAGCGGGTGGCTGGTCAGGCTCCAGACAACCGGCTCCTGGCACCGGCTGGACGATCCGGAGAGTCGGCTCACGCAGGCCCTTGACGTACTGGACCACCTGCCCCAGGTCGCCCGGCGGGGACTATCCCAACTGGCCAATCGGATCCTCGGTGACGCCCATGGCCTCGACGCCACCACTCCGACCGGGCGCCTGGTGACCGCCGCCCTGGCGCACCGGGCGGGACTGACCGGTCCTTTGCGTGCCGCGCAGCGGCGGCAACTATGGGCCGATCAGGGGATCATCTTCGACGAGACCTCCTCAACTGTGTTGACCCTGGGATTGCGACCCGATCCCCTCGGACCCCTCACCGAGGCGGCCCGGCGGTGGGCAGACGGCGCCACGCCGCTGCCGATCCCGTTGGCTGCGGTCCAGGTCGAATGCTGGCAGGTGGACGCCGGAACCACGATTTGGACCTGTGAGAACCCTTCCGTGCTGGCCGCGGCGGTCGGAACGACGGCGACGGTGATCTGTCTCGAGGGTCGCCCGTCACTGGCCGCCCTGCTTCTGCTGCGGGGATTGAGCAACAGCGGTGCGCTTGTCCGCTATCACGGGGACTTCGGCTCTGGCGGCATCTCAATTGCGAACGAGGTGATCGGTGACATGGGCGCGACTCCATGGCGCTTCGGCGTCGAGGATCACCGAGAGGCGTTGAGAAGGGCTGCACTCACGGCCACCGACCTGCGACCCTTGCGAGGTGCGGTCCCGGATGCCTGTTGGGACCCCGAACTCGCTCGCTCCATCCGCCGCGCCGGCGTTGAAGTTGAAGAGGAGTTCGTAATCGACCTGCTGCTAAGCGATATCGACCAGGGCGAGCAA
>JALYXV010000384.1 GCA_030947025.1 Actinomycetota bacterium
AGGGGGGGCTGGACGGGGGGCTGGACGGTGGGCTGGACGGGGGGCTGGACGGGGGGCTGGAGGCCCGGTTGGCCGCCGAGATCCGCTCCGCCCTGTCGCCCCGCCACGTGCCCGACCGGATCTACGCGGTCCCGGCCATCCCCCGGACATTGTCGGGCAAGAAGCTGGAGGTCCCGGTCAAGCGGATTCTCACCGGCACCCCCGCGGACGAGGCTGCCAGTCGGGGCGCGCTGGCTGATCCCGACGCCTTGGCCCCCTTCGAGGAGCTGGCCGGGCGCCGCTGCGGGGGTTGAGCCGGGTCGCGGCCCCGGTCGCGGCCCCTGGGCGGCCGTCCAGGCGTTCACCAGGTCTCAATCGCGCGAACAGTGGCATGTTCATCGTTCCCTGGTGACTTATGCGTGCATTTCCAGATAACTCGCCGGAGAACGACAAGTCGCCCAAGAAAGGCCGGGGCTGAACCCCTCGAGCTGGTTCAGCACCTGGCCGGCTGGGATGGCTGTCAACGGCCGATTCCCGGCATGGTCACGGTAAACGGGGTACATGACGGCAAAAAGCACGCCCCCTGACGGGAGTGCAAACAGTTGGTGGCCCTTCCCCACTACCGCCCGGAGGTGAGGGCGGCGGAGAGTTGGGCCGCGGCGGCGACCACCCGTGGCCCCGCCCGGGACGGGTCGAGGGAACCGGGACGGCCGGCCGGCCCAATGGCGACCAGCCCCACGCTGGCCTCGAGGCCGTCCACGCCCAACACCGGGGCGGCGATCCCGATGGCGCCCGGCTGCAATTCGCCCTCGGTGACGACATAGGGCGGACGCGCACCGCTGCGAGCCGAAAGGATGGCCCGGCCCGCCGCCCCCCGGTCGAGCCGGTGCCGCGATCCGACCCGGTAGGCCATGTGCAGGTCGGTGTGCGAGGGCTCCACCACCGCGATGGCCACTGCCTCGCCCGACGAGCCCTCGCCCGACGAGCCCGAGCCCGAGCCCGAGCCCGAGCCCGAGCCTGGCTCGACCACAGTCAGGTGGGCGGTCGCGCCCATCTCCTCGGCCAAGCGACGCAGGAACGGCGTGGCCACCGCCTCCAACCGGGGCGCCACGGCCCGGGCCAGTGGCAGCACGCCCAGGCCCAAGTGGGACCGCCCGTCGGCCTGGCGCGCCACCAGCCGGTGCTGCTCGAGCGTGGCCAGCAGTCGGTACACCGCGGGCCGGCTGACACCGAGCCGGTCGGCCAGGTCGGTGACCGAGAGACCCTCACCCGAGAGACCCTCACCGGTGGCCAACACCTCGAGCAGGCGCAGTCCCCGATCGAGGGTCTGCGACGTCTCGCCACTCACGAGGTGCTCATGCCCGGACCAGCGCGGGCTGGATGGTGCCACTGACCTCACCCCAGCCGAGCCGGGTCCCCGCCGGCCCGGGCGCCCAGGCGGAGATGGTCACCGTGTCCCCGTCCTGGAGCCACGACCGGGTGGTGCCGTCGGCCAGCGTCAACGGTTCGGTCCCATTCCCCGCCAGCTCGATCAGCGATCCCTGCTGCCCGGGATCAGGCCCCGACACGGTCCCGGAGGCGAACAGGTCGCCGGTCCGCAGCGACGCCCCGTTCCCCGTGAGATGGGCCATCTGCTGGCCCGGGGTCCAGTAGGTCGAAGCAAACGGGGGCCGGGAGACCACCTCCCCGTTGAGCCGGACCTCCAGCCGCACATCGAGCGACCACGGGTCGTCGTCGCGGAGGTAGGGCAACGGGGGCGGGTCCTGGGGCGGCGCCCCCACCCGAGCCCCAGCGAGGGCGTCGAGGGGTACCACCCACGGCGAGATCGACGTGGCGAACGACTTGGCGAGGAAGGGCCCGAGTGGTTGGCACTCCCACGCCTGGATGTCGCGCGCGCTCCAGTCGTTGGCCAGCACCACGCCAAAGACGTGGTCCGCCAGGGACCCGGCGGCCACCGGGTGGCCCCGCCGGCTGCCCATCCCCACCACGAAACCCACCTCGGCCTCGAAGTCCAACCGCGCCGACGGTCCGAACACCGGGCCGCCCAGCTGGCCCCACGGCCGCACCACCGGCGTCCCCGACACCACCACCGTGCCCGCCCGGCCGTGGTAGCCCAGGGGCAAGTGGCGCCAGGCCGGGGGCAGGGGCGGCCCACCCGGGCGCAGGATGCGCCCCAGGTTGGTGGCGTGGTCGAGCGAGGAGTAGAAGTCCACCAAGTCGGCCACCTCGAAGGGCATGCGCAGCCGGGCCGCCTCGAGCGGGTGCAGGGCGCGGGAAACGGCGGCCCGGCGGTGCGGCTGGCTCAGCAGCACCGCCAGCCGTTCCCGCACCGCCGTCCACGCCCGGCGCCCGTGGGCCATGAATCGGTTGAGCGCGGGCTGGGCGAAGGCGCCGTCGAGCCCGGGCAGCAAACCGGCCCCGGCCAGCGCGGCCAGGTCAAGCACGCACGACCCGATCGCCACCCCCACCCGGGCCGGGCCGTCGCCGAGCGAGAACACGCCGTAGGGGAGGCAGGGGAGGGGAAAGGGGGAGCCCTCGTCCACGGGAACCCAGCTGGTCCCGCTCACGTCGGTCACGGGGAAATGATACAATATCGTTACACAACTGTCCGCTAACCGGACGTCCAGCCGGAGCGTGGTATGCCCTACTACCGAGCTGTCGGGGAGCTGCCGAGCAAGCGGCACACGCTGTTCCGCCGCCCCGACGGTGGCTTGTACGCCGAGGAGTTGATGGGCGCCGACGGGTTCTCCGGCTCCTCCGCCCTGCTGTACCACCGCCACTCGCCCTCCGCCCTGGTAGCGGCCGAGCCGTGGGACTGGCCCGATCAGCCCACCGTGGCCAACCACCCGCTGAAGCCCCGGCACATAAAAACCCGCAAGCTGGACGCCGGCCGTGCCGATGTCGTCATGGGCCGACAGTTGCTGCTCGGCAACGGCACCCTCCGCCTGTCTTACGTTGTTGCCGAGCAGCCGTCGGCCCTGTACCGCAACGCCAGCGGCGACGAGTGCGTCTACGTCGAGTCGGGCCAGGCGGTGGTGGAGACCGTGTTCGGCCCCCTCGAGGTCGGGGCGGGCGACTATGTCATCCTTCCCACCTCCACCACCCACCGATGGGTCCCGAGCGGGACGCTGCGGGCCCTGGTGATCGAGGCGTCGGGCCACGTCGGGCCGCCCAGGCGTTACCTGTCGCCCACCGGCCAGTTCCTGGAGCAGGCGCCGTTCTGCGAGCGTGATCTTCGTTGCCCGGGCCCATTGCCACCCGGGCCCGGGCCCAGCGGCGAGACGGAGGTGTTCGTCCGCCACGCCGGCGGCGGCACCCGCTACCTTCTTTCCCACCATCCGTTCGATGTCGTGGGCTGGGATGGCTGCCTCTACCCGTACGCGTTCAACATCGCCGATTTCGAGCCGGTGGTCGGGCGGGTGCATCTGCCGCCGCCGGTGCACCAGACCTTCGAGGGGCCGGGGTTCGTCGTGTGCTCGTTCTGCCCGCGGCCGTTCGACTTCGACCCGGCCGCGGTGCCGGTGCCCTACCACCACGCCAACGTGGACAGCGACGAGGTCCTCTTCTATGTGGGCGGGGATTTCATGTCCCGGCGGGGAGCTGGGATCGAGGTGGGTTCGGTGACGCTGCACCCGGCCGGGTTCGCCCATGGGCCTCAGCCGGGGTCGATCGAGGCGTCGCTCGGCCAGGCCGGGACCGAGGAATGGGCGGTGATGGTCGACAGCTTCCAGCCGCTCCAGCTCGGCCCGGCGGCGCGGGCGGCCGAGGACACCGGGTACGCCTGGAGCTGGAACACGTCCGGGTAAACCGCGCAACTGCCACACTTGGCCCATGGCTCCCGCCCGGTTGGACCCATGACCGCCCCGGCCGGTCAGGTCCGGTTCGGCACGGCCGAGGGGCGATGGATCCTGTTCGCCACCATCGTCGGTTCGGGCATCGCCGCCCTCGACGCCACCGTGGTCAATGTCGCCCTCCCGACCATCGGCAAGCATTTCGGGGCCGGGGTGTCGGGGCTGCAGTGGGTGCTCACCGGGTACCTGATCCCACTGGCCGCGCTCATCCTGCTGGGCGGTTCCCTCGGGGACCTGTTCGGCCGGAAGCGGGTGTTCATCATCGGGGTCGTGTGGTTCAGCCTGGCGTCGCTCCTGTGCGGGGTCGCCATCAATTTGCCGATGTTGATCGCGGCCCGAGCCCTGCAGGGGGTGGGCGGGGCCCTGCTGGTGCCGGGGAGCCTGGCCATCATCGAGTCGAGCTTCGCCCCGTCGGATCGGGGCCGGGCCATTGGGGCGTGGTCGGGGCTGGGCGGCATCGCCACCGCCATCGGGCCTCTGGCGGGCGGGTGGCTGGTATCGGCGGTTTCCTGGCGGCTCATCTTCCTCCTGAACCTGCCGCTGGCGGCAGGGGTGCTGGTCGCGGCCCGGCACGTTCCCGAGTCGACCGACCCCGGGGCCGATCGCCGCATCGATGTGCTGGGGGCGGCGCTGGTCGTCATCGGGTTGGCCAGCCTGACCTACGCCCTGATCGAGGCTCCCGCGCCTGGTCAGGGTGGCGTGGTGCTGGCCGCCGGGGCGGTCGGCGTGGTGGGTCTGGTTGCCTTCGTGGTGGTGGAGCGCCGGAGCCCCCATCCCATGCTGCCGCTCGGGATCTTCTCGTCCCGGCAGTTCACCGCCGCCAACTTGGTGACCTTCGTGGTGTATGCCGCCCTGAGCGGCGCCCTGTTCCTGCTGGCGGTCGATTTGCAGCAGGCGTTGCGGTTCTCACCGGTGGCGGCGGGAGCTGCGTTGTTCCCGGTCACGGTGATCATGCTGTTGTTCTCGGCCCGGGCGGGGGCGCTGGCCCAGCGGATCGGCCCTCGGCTGCCGATGACCGTCGGGCCGCTGTTGGTGACGGCGGGGCTGCTGCTGATGCGCCGGATCGTCCCCGGGGGCCATTATGTGAGCCAGGTGCTGCCCGCGGTGGTCGTGTTCGGGCTGGGGTTGGCCTTGACAGTGGCGCCGCTGACTGCCACGGTTCTGGCCGCCGCGGACGAGCGTCACGCCGGGGTCGCCTCGGGGATCAACAACGCCGTGGCCCGTGCCGCCGGGTTGGTCGCGGTGGCGCTGTTACCCGCCCTGGCCGGGCTGACGGGCGCGGACTACCGCCATCCCCTCGCCTTCTCCAACGGGTTTCACGTGGCCTTGTTGATCGCGGCCGGGGGGACGCTTCTGGGCGGGGTCATTGCATTCTTCGGCATCCGCAACCCGGCTCCGGTCGGGGCGGGTGCTGCGGCCGGTCCTGGTGCTGCGGCCGGTCCTGGTGCTGCGGCTGGCGCCGGTGGTGCGGCCGGCCGCTGGTTGTCGCCGCACCACTCCGGTTGCCCGGTGGACGGGCCGCCGCTTCGCCATGAGCCCATCGGCTAGGCGGGCGCCTGCGGTCTGCCTCTGCCCGGGTCACGTCTGGTCGAGGTCGAGCCACTTGTCGACGTAGGGAACCTGGTACGACTGCAGTGTGGGGATGAGGTCGTCCAGGCGTTCGACATTGAGGACCAGCTCCAGGTTCTCCGGCCTCATGAAGCCACCCTTGACCGCGGCCTGCAGAAAGGTGTGAAACGGTCGCCAGTACCCGGCCACGTCGAGGGTCACGATCGGCTTGGTATGCATGCCGAGTTGGGCCCAGGTGGCCATTTCCGTCAGCTCCTCTGCCGTTCCCAGGCCTCCGGGCAGGGCGACAAATGCATCAGCCAGCTCGAACATCTTCTGCTTGCGTTCGTGCATGGAGCCGACCTCGATCAACTCGGTGAGCTGTTGGTGGCCTATCTCGCGGCGGAACAATCCGGTCGGGATGACGCCGATCACGGTGCCCCCCGCATCGAGGGCGGCGTCCGCCACTGCGCCCATGAGCCCGACGGCGCCTCCGCCGTAGACCAGGGTGAGGCCCTGCTTGGCCAGGAGCTGTCCCAGCTCGCGGGCCGCGGTGGCGAACGCCGGATCCCGGCCGGGCGTTGACCCGGCGTAGACGCAGATACTCGAAAGACTTCGCGGCGTCAGTGCGGGCTACTGCCGGTAGTGCTCGACCACGCTGGTGTCCCGGACTGCGACGTCGTCAGGGTCGAGTCCGAACTCGCGCTTGGCCCGGCGCTGGCGCAGGAGATCCCAGCACTGGTCGAGCGATTCCTCAAGCTGGCGGAGGCGAGCGGCGCCAGCCTCGTCCAGCGGCTCCAGCTGGCGCTGGGTCCGTAGCTCACGCTCCTCGGCCACCAGTAGGTCGATCGTGCTTCTGATTTCGTTGTCATCCATCACGGTCAGACTACGGCGAGTTGAGCGCCGGGCGAGGTTCGAAGCGACGCCGGCCGTCTCGGCCGCGGCTAGCCGCCCCCCGCCTCCTGCAGGGCGCGAGCTGCTTGTTCGGGTGCCACGTCGTTCAAGAAGGCGCCCATCGCCGTTTCCGACCCCGCCAGGTACTTGAGCCGTCCCGGTGATCGCCGGATCGAGCAGATCTCCAGGTGCAGGCAGGCCAGCTCACGGGCTGGGACTGCCGCCTGGTCGGGCTGGACCGGGGCTTGGTGCCAAGCCGAGATGTAGGGCAGATCGGCACCGTGAGCGACTTCCAACCGGCGGAGTACGTCGAGATAGACGGCGCAGAAGTCATGGCGCTGCCCGTCCGACAACTGCGGAAGCCAGGCTCCGGGCTGGTTGGGGTAGACGTGGACCTCGATGGGCCAGCGGGCCGCGTAGGGCACGAACGCCGTCCAATGCTCGGTTTGGGTCACGATCCGCACCCCGGCCGCGACCTCGGCCGACACGACATCCTCGAACAGGCTCCTCCCGGTGTCGGCCCGATACCGGCGGGACGCGGCCAACATGCGCCGGGTTCGGGGCGTGACGAATGGGTAGCCGTAGATCTGGCCGTGGGGATGGGTCAACGTGACGCCGATCTCCCGGCCCCGATTCTCGAAGATGAACACCTGGGCGACTGCGGGAGCCTCCGACAGGGCCGACGTGCGATCGACCCATGCTTCGACCACGGTCCGGACCCGGGCCGGGGAAAGAGCCGAGAAGGAGGAGCCGTGGGCAGATGTGAAACACACGACTTCGCACCGGCCCAGGGCGGGCTGTTCGTTATGCATCCCTGCCCTCGGCCGTGGGGCGCGGTCGTGGATCGACGAGGACGGGGCGAAGGACGAGAAGCGGTTCTCGAAGACCACCACGTCGTAGTCCGCCGATGGGATCTCGCTGCGGCGCCCGGCTCCCGACGGGCACAGTGGGCAGTCGTCGTCCGGGGGCAGGTAGGTCCGGTCCTGGCGGTGAGCCGTGACCGCCACCCACTCGTCGGCCAGGACGTCGTATCGCATGATCGGGGTGGCGGTGGGCGGTGGGAGGGCACGCTGGTCGACCAGGTCGCGCACGGCGTCGTTCGCCTCGTCGAAGTAGATGATTTCCCGCCCGTCGGCCAGCCGGGCGTGGGTCTTCTTCACCAACCGCCCGCGGCCATGCCCAATAGTTGCGCACGGTCGAGAGTTTCGACCAGGCGGCCCGTCGGCTCGCGCTCACGACCCGAACTCGCCCGTTCGACCATGGAGTTCTACCTTGAGGCCCTTGAGGCCACCGATGGCGACGTTTGACGCAAGTACCAGCGGCCGGGCGGTCCCGGTCGTACGGCTGGTTCGACCTGAGGAAGCCGAGGCTGCGGGCCAAGTCGTGGTCGGCGCCTTCGCCGCCGTCCCGGGGGCCCACATGAACGGCGGCTATGCCAACGAGTTGGCCGACGTGGCGGGCCGGGCGATGCAGTCGGAGGTTCTCGTTGCGGTTGACGAATCGGGCGTGGTGGGCTGCGTCACCTTTGTTCCCGACCATCGCTCGCCCCTGGCCGAGCAGGTCCGCCCGGGCGAGTGCCAGGTCCGCATGATGGCGGTCGCCCCGGCGTACCAGGGCCGACGTCTCGGGCAGCTCCTGCTCGATGCTGCCCTCGAGCGGGCCCGGTTGCTCGGAAAGGAGGCCGTGTTTCTCCATTCCACGCCCGCCATGACCGCGGCCCACCGCTTGTACCAACGCAACGGCTTTGTCCGCGTACCCGATCGCGATTGGATCCCTGAGCCGGATCTGACCCTGATCGGCTTCCGGCTGGATCTGACTGGCGGGCCGGGCGCGGGGCCGGGCGCGGGGCCGGCCGAGGGGACGGCGGGGACCCGATCGACGACGCCGGATTGACGGCTACCATGAAAGGCCCAGGGACTCGCGATCAGGGGACGTGGAATGGACGTCACCGAAGCCGGCCAAGTAGTTGTGATCATGCTGTCGCCCACCCTTCTGCTCGGTGCGGGCCTGCTGGCGCCGAAGGTCATCCGGGCAGTTCGGCGGCGGGTCAGGCGACGCCGGGCAAACGACGTCCTCCGGCCGATCCATCCTCCCATCGAGCAGTTGGCGGCAGATCTGCGGCGATTGCTCCAGCGCCACGACGCGGTGAAGCAGTCGACCGATGTGGCTGTGCGAGCTCGCCATCTGCGGGCCATTGAGGCGGCGATTGCCGATTGCGCCGGCGAGGCCGCGCACGCGCTGGGACTGCCCTGCCCCGACCGGCCCAAGCACGGGGCGCTCACCACTCCTGCGCTTTGCGTGCTCCTACGGGCGCTGGCCGACGCCGGCCTGGTACTGGTACCGGGCGCGGGATTGTTGACCGCGGACGGACTGAGCTGATCGCTCGGTAACACCCGGGCGGGGGGCGCCCCGAGCTCGCCCTAGAGATCCTTGCCAAAACGACGTTAGAGGACTAAAACGTCGAGGTAGCGGGTAAGAACCGCATCGCCCGTTCCGGGGGGAAGGAGGAGCCTGTTTGGCAGGTAATGGGAGATGCTGTACCTAGCAGTATCACGAAAACCCACTGCTTGAATTAGCGCGCCATTTGTCCGGGAATTGACTTCGGAATCGGTAGCTGCCCGCCGTAGGCGGCCAGTCGACAGGCGTTGACATTGCAAAATGAAATGGGGGGATAGTGGGTGCAGGGTTGAGCAGGAGATCACAACCTCGTCCCCGGCGCCGGACATTCGTCCTGGTGATGAGTGTCCTGGTCACCGGCCTGGTTGGCTGCGGGGGTGGCTCCGGTGGTGGGCCGACGACCGTGAACTGGTTCGTCAATCCCGACAGCAGCGGCGCCACCGACATCGTCGCGGCCACCTGTACCAAGCAGTCGGGCGGGCAGTACCGTCTGGCGATCTCGCCGCTGCCCAGCACCGCGGACGGTCAGCGCGAGCAGCTCGTTCGCCGGCTGGCGGCCAAGGACAGCGCCATCGACCTGATGAGCGTGGATCCGCCGTACACCGCCGAGATGGCGAACGCCGGCTGGCTTCACGTGTTCAGCGGCTCCGAGGAGAGCCAGATTCTTGACGGTGTCCTGAAGTCCCCCGAGAAGAGCGCAAGGTGGAAAGGTCAACTCGTCGCCGCCCCGTACTTCGCCAACACTCAGCTTCTCTGGTTCCGGAAATCGGTCGCGGCCAAGGCCGGTGTTGATCCAACCTCGGCCACCTTCACCTGGGATCAGATGATCGATGCTGCCGTCAAAACAGGCACGACGGTCGCTGAGCAGGGCAAGAAGTACGAGGGCTACATGGTCTGGGTCAACGCCTTGGTGCTGTCGGCGGGAGGTTCGATCCTGCAGAACAACGACGCCGGCCGCGACGCTACGCCGTCGCTCAATTCAGACGCCGGTCGCCGAGCAGCCGAGATCATCCGCAAGCTGGCGACCTCGAAAGCGGCCGACCCGGCCTTGTCCAACGATGACGAGGAAGCCTCCCGCGCCGTGTTCGATGGTGCGACCGGTGGCTTCCTGCTGAACTGGCCCTACACCTACGCGGCAATCCAAGGAAATGTCAAGGACGGCTCCGTTCCCGCGTCGGTCGTGCCTGACATCGGTTGGGCCCGTTATCCCCGGGTCAAGGCCGACCAGGAAAGCCAGCCCCCCCTGGGAGGCATCAACCTGGCGATCAGCAAGTTCAGCAACCATAAAGATGCCGCCTTCCAGGCCATCAAATGCCTGGTCTCGCCCGCGGTCGAGAAGCAGAACATGCTTCTCTCAGGCAACCCGGTGTCCAATGGCAGCGTCTATGACGATCCCGACATCGTCAAGAAGTTCCCGATGGCCGCCCTGATGCGGGACTCGATCAACGCCGCCGGACCGCGGCCGGTGACGCCGTATTACGGCGACGTGTCGTCTGCCATCCAGCGGGTTTGGCACCCCGAAGGCTCGCTCAACCCGAACGTTGCTCCGGCAAAATCGTCCGAGCTCATCCACGATGTGCTGCACGACCGGCGGCTGTTGTGACGGGATTAACGGCACGCGCCGCGCAGCTCTGCCCAGCTGATCATCCGAGGAGGCCCAGGTGACGATTACCGCCGAACGGGAAGCCGCGGTTGCGCCGGCCCGAGCTCCGTCGAAACAGCAGATCTCCGACCGGACCCGCAAGGAGCGCCGACTCGGATGGATGCTCTCGGCGCCCGCGGTGATCCTGATGCTGGCGGTGACCGGCTATCCGCTGCTCAACGCCCTGTACCTCTCCCTGTTCAGCTACCGGCTGACCGATCCCAGCGGGAGGAAGTTCGTCGGCCTGTCCAACTATGGCGTCGTGCTGAGGGATTCGCTGTGGTGGCAGGACGTCGGCACCACCCTGATCATCACCGTCGTCACGGTGGCGGTCGAACTGGTGATCGGCTTCACGTTCGCCATGGTGATGAACAAGATCATCTTCGGTCGGCGAACCGTGCGCACCGCCATCCTGCTGCCCTACGGGATCATTACGGTGGCGTCGGCTTTCGCCTGGAAATACGCCTTCGCCCTGGATACTGGTTTCGTCAACGGGTGGTTGGGTCACTTGGGGCTGGGGTCATCCACCTTCGACTGGTTCGGCCATCGCTGGTCGGCTCTGGTGGCCATCAGCCTGACCGAGATCTGGAAGACGACTCCGTTCATATCCCTCCTGTTGCTGGCCGGGCTGGCTCAAGTCCCCGAGGTGCTCCAGGAGGCCGCCAAGGTCGATGGCGCCACCTTCCTGCAGCGGCTGTTCAAGGTGACAATTCCCAACATGAAGGCCGCGATCATGGTCGCGCTCCTCTTCCGAACCCTGGATGCATGGCGCATCTTCGACACCGTCTTCGTCATGACCTCGGGCGCGGTGAAGACCGAGACGCTGTCATTCCTGACCTACCGTCAGAACATCACCCGGGTCGCCCTCGGTATCGGCTCCGCCGTCTCGGTGCTGCTTTTTCTGTCCGTTCTGATCATCGCCGTGGTCTTCCTCAAGGGCTTCAAGGTCGATCTCGGCACCGTGAAAGGAGAGCGCCGATGACCACCACGGTCAAGCCCCCCCGGCCCGCCCGCTCGCGGCCAAGCGGCATCTCGGTCGGAGGTGCCATCCTGATCGTGGCCTACACCATGCTCCCGATCGCGTGGATCGTTTCCCTGTCGCTCAAGACCGGCGGCGACATCGGCAACAAACGGTTCCTGCCCAAGCACTGGAGCCTGGACAACTACCGGACTGTCTTCAAGGCCCACATCTTTCTGGCCGCGCTGCGCAACTCGATCGGCATCGCGCTGATCTCGACGGTGATCGGCGTGGTCGTGGCCACGTTCGCGGCCTACGCCATCGCCCGGCTGGACTTCCCGGGCAAGAAGCTCATCTTGTCGGTGGCGCTGGCGATCGCCATGTTCCCGGTGCTGTCTCTGGTCGGGTCGCTGTTCAACATGTGGCGCGCCATCCACCTCTTCGACACCTGGCCCGGCCTCATCATCCCGTACGTGTCGTTCACCCTGCCCCTGGCGCTTTGGGTACTGTCGGCGTTCTTCCGGGAGATTCCGTGGGAGATGGAGCAGGCGGCCCAGGTGGACGGCGCCACGCCGTGGCAGGCGTTCACCAAGGCGATCGTCCCGCTGGCTGCCCCCGGCGTCTTCACCACCGCCATCCTCGCCTTCTTCTTCGCCTGGAACGAGTTCCCGTTCGCGGTGGCGCTCAGTTCCACCAACCGGGCCCGCACCGTCCCCGCCGCCCTCGCCTTTTTCAACGGGGCGTCACAGTTCCAGCAGCCGACCGGTGCGATTGCCGCGGCCGCGGTCGTTGTCACTGTCCCCATCGTGATCATGGTGCTGGTGTTCCAGCGCCGAATCGTGTCCGGGCTCACATCCGGCGCCGTCAAGGGCTGAGGCCCACCCGTTTCAAGGAGGATCCCCACCGATGGCCCCGATCACCATGAACCACATCAGCAAGGTGTACGGCGACGGTTACCCCGCCGTCAACGATGTCAGCCTCGACATCTCCGACGGCGAGTTCATGATCCTCGTCGGCCCTTCGGGGTGCGGCAAGTCGACGCTGCTGCGCATGATCGTCGGGCTCGAGGACATCTCGTCCGGCGACATGTTGATCGGCGGCGAACGGGTCAACGAGAAGGCGCCTCGTGATCGCAACCTGTCGATGGTCTTCCAGAACTACGCCTTGTACCCCCACCTCACGGTGTACGAGAACATCGCATTCCCCCTCCGGCTCAAGGGAGTATCCGACGAAGAAATCAAGCGCCGGGTCGAGGAGGCGGCCACGACCCTGGAGCTAACCGAACACTTGCAGCGCAAGCCGGCCCAGTTGTCCGGCGGCCAGCGCCAGCGCGTCGCCATGGGCCGGGCGATCGTCCGCCAAGTCTCCGCCTTCCTCTTCGACGAGCCGCTGTCGAACCTCGACGCCAAGCTGCGGGGCCAGATGCGCACCGAGATCCTGCGGTTGCAGCGCCGGCTGGACACCACCACGGTGTACGTCACCCATGACCAGACCGAGGCCATGACACTCGGCGACCGGGTCGCGGTCATGCGCAAGGGCGTCCTACAGCAGCTGGCCAGCCCGCGGGAGTTGTACGAGCAGCCGCTCAACCTGTTCGTCGCCGGCTTCATCGGCTCGCCGCCGATGAACTTCCTGCCCGCGTCCATTGAGGGCAACCAGGTGAAGCTGCCTTTCCTCTCCTATCAGCTGGCTCCCGAGGTGGCGTCCCGGCTGGGCGACAACGACCTGCTCATCGCCGGGATCCGTCCCGAGCACTTCGCCGACGCCAGCTTGGTGGACGAGCACAAGCGGGCCAGCGGAGTCGCCTTCGAGGTCCGGGTCGACGTCACCGAGTGGCTGGGCAGCCAGCAGTATGCCTACGTCCCCTACGAGGCACCCGAGGAGATCACCCGCCACCTGGCGGAGCTCCAGCAGGAGTTGGACAGCGAGCAGGTGCGGACCCAGATGATCGTGTCCCTGGACCCGGCCAGTCGCATCCGCGACGGCGAGACGGCCCAGTTGTGGCTGGACCCGGCGCGCGTGCTGCTGTTCGAGCCCCGTACCGGCGACAACCTGACCCGCAAGTCTGAGTCGGCCTCCGCTCCCTCGGGTTCCGCGGCCCCGTCGTCCGGGGCACCCGCTCCCGCCAGCGCCTTACCCGGTGGCCCGGCCGAGCCGTCGCCCGGTAGCGACGGCTCAGTGCACGCAACCTGAAGCAGGAGCTGGGGCTACGGGGCGACGGCTCGACGGCTCGACGGCTCGACGGCGAGTTCGACCTCGTCGAATCGAGTCAGTGGCCTGCCTCCCTTCATCACCCGTCGACCACGCGGCTTTCCTCGCGCGCCGCAGTATCCTCAACCTTCCCCCTGAATCGCCGCGCCCGACCCCGTCCAACGACCGGTACCAAAAGAACCAGTTGACCACTCCCGAACAGCCAATATCCGTCGCTGGGGCGACCGCCGGGGCAACGGCGGGCCTACCCCGGTGGTGGCGCAGCGGCGTCATCTACCAGGTGTACATCCGCAGCTTCGCCGACGGTAACGGCGACGGTTTGGGCGACATCCCCGGACTCCGCGCCCGGCTTCCCTACATCGCCGGCCTCGGTGTCGACGCCATTTGGATAAACCCGTGGTATCCGTCCCCCATGGCCGACGGCGGCTACGACGTCTCGAACTACCGCGATGTGGAAGCCCGATTTGGGACGCTGGCGGACGCCGAAGCCCTCCTTCGCGACGCCCACGAAGTGGGGCTTCGAGTGCTGTTGGACATCGTCCCCAACCACACATCGGATCAGCATCCGTGGTTCCAGGCGGCCCAGGCCGCGGGTCCGGGATCGCCCGAGCGGGAGCGCTACCTGTTCCGGCCCGGCCGGGGCGATGATGGCGATCAGCCGCCCAACGATTGGGTGAGCGTTTTCGGGGGGCCGGCGTGGACCCGAGTGACCGAGGTCGACGGCCGAGCGGGGGAGTGGTATCTCCATCTGTTCGCGCCCGAGCAGCCCGACGTCAACTGGGACAGTCCCGAGGTGCGGGCCGACTTCGAGGCGACGTTGCGCTTCTGGTTCGATCGCGGCGTTGACGGCTTTCGGATAGACGTGGCCAATTCTCTGGTCAAAGAGAAAGGACTGCCCAACCTGGACGGCCGCCAGTTCCCGTCCCCCTCGGAGCGACTGGATTCGGAGCGGGTTGAACATCCGCACTGGGATCGCAGCGAAGTGCACGACATCTACCGGGAGTGGCGACTCGTCGCCGACGACTATCCCGACCCCCGAATCTTCGTCGCCGAGGCCTGGGTGGACTCGCCCGAGCGGTTGGCTCGCTACGTGCGCAGCGACGAACTGCACACCGCCTTCAACTTCGATTTCCTGCGGGCTTCATGGAATGCGGCATCGCTCCGCGCCACGATCGACCGAACCCTGACGGAGCACCTCGCCGTCGGGGCGCCACCAACCTGGGTGCTGTCGAACCATGACGTGGCCCGACATGTCTCACGGTACGCCCGAGCTCAGACCGGTGCGCCGCTGCGATCCCTCGACGATCTGGTCGGCCAGCCGGGGGATCTGGCGACGGGGACTCGCCGGGCCCGGGCCGCGGCCCTGCTCATGCTGGCCCTCCCGGGGGGCGCTTATATCTATCAGGGTGAGGAGCTCGGGCTGCCCGAAGTCGAGGATCTACCGTTAGAGGTACTGGCTGACCCGACCTGGGAGCGATCGGGCCATACCCAGCGGGGGCGAGACGGCAGCCGGGTGCCCATTCCCTGGTCGGGCGACCAGCCGCCATTCGGGTTCAGCCCCGACGGTGCGGTGCGGCCGTGGCTGCCCCAGCCGGCCAGCTGGCGGGAGCACACCGTTGAGGCCCTGGACCAAGACCCTGACTCCATCCTGGCGCTCTACCGGGAGGCGCTTCGCATCCGTCACGATCACCCGGCATTGGGGGACGGACCGATGCGCTGGCTCGACGGCCCCGAGGGGGTGCTCATGTTCGGCCGAGACCCCGGTTTTGTCTGCATCATCAACTTCTCCGCCCAGCCGATCGACATGCCGCCGGGCGAGGAGCTCCTGGCCAGCGAGCCCCTCCTCGACCGGCGGACCATCCCGCCGGATGTTGCCGTGTGGCTATCTGTTCCAGACCGAGAGCCTTCGGCGGAACGATGACGTCGCGCTCCGCCGCGACCGGCGATGTTGCCGCTGACGGCGTTGGGTGGTCCGATGGTTACGGGGTGGGCGGACCCGACGCGTAGGGCGAGCTGGTCGATGGCAGGAAGTGCGACGCCAAGGTTGCGGAGATGGTTGGCCTTGGCATTTATCCAGCGAACCATCTCCCTTTCCGCCTTCGCCGGGCCGAGGAAGGCCAGCATCGACCGGATGGTCCTGTCGCGAAGTCAGATCGAGCAGGTGAAGCAACGCTCCGGTCGGGGTGTCACGACCGAAGGCGGCGGCGGTCCCGTCAGGTGACACAAACGCCGGAGTGCCACGATCGCCAGTGCGGGCTCGGCGGTCCCAGAACTCGAGCCCGGCCGGTGGCCCGGTCGGTCACGACGATGTTGCAGCCGCGGGCAGCAAGTCGCGCTCGCGGTCACGGCACGAGCGGCCTTATCGGAGGTACCAGCGCACCGCCGGCATGATGATCTTGGCCGGGAACCGGTACCCGGCGAACCCTGAAGGCACCACGCCGGGAGGGCGACGACGACGACGCTTCATGCCGACAGTGTCGCCCACGGCCCGGCCAGCCTCAATGCAACGGTGCCCGTCAACCTGGGTACCAAGCTCGGTGACACGGTGCCCATCGAAATCTACCAGAGGCACCGGTCCACCGAGGACCGGCAGTGGCCGGATCCTTCGATCGAGGGCACGTTCGAGGTCGCTACCTGCGACAGAGGAACAGCTGGCGACGAGGCGGTCCTAATGCTAACGCTAACCAGCCACCCTGGTCGCGCTTCTCCGCGAGCGGGGGCTACTTCCAGGACCTCAACCGCGTCGCCGATGATCCGGTTGCTACGGCTTCCTTGCAGCGGTCTCGGCGCGGGGTCGCAACATCACCAGGAGCAGCACGATGAGGAGGAAGAACGCCAGCACCGTGGCGACCTCGGAGGAGCCCGCCGCCGCCAGCACCGTGCTGATCACCACTGTCAGCGGGCTGCGCAACGTAAGCCCACCGCATTGCGCCACAACCTCACGATGCCCGAGGCCTATCGATGGAACCCTGACCCGTCCGTTGAACGCACCTTTGGTGTCAGCGACAGTGCTTCCGGCGGCCTTGCCGTCGATCGTGAACTGGACTGCGGCACCGGGCTCGCAGCCCAGTCCTGTGGCCGCCACCGTGCCGCCAGGAACTCCGGATGGACTGTCGAGCCGGAGGGCGGTTTGGGCCCCTACACCCACGGGAGCAGATCCGGGCGCATTGGGCGTTGGCTGCGCCGCAGGAGCGGTGGTCGTGGTGGTCGTGGTGGTCGTAGTGGTGGTCGGGTTCGTCGTGGTGCTCGTCGGTCCAGTGTGGGGCACGGCCGTCGTGGTCGTTGTCGGCACCCGCGTAGCAGGAGTCGTGGTGGCCTGAACCGCAGGCCTCGTGGTCGTCGATTGGGTAACGGTGGTGGAGGTGGGGGTGGTGGACGTGGTGGAGGTGGACGTCGTGGAGGTGGAGGTGGACGTCGTGGAGGTAGAGGTGGACGTGGTGGACGGCGGGGCGGTGGTCGGGGTTGTGGACGTCGTGGCAGTGGGGGACGTCGTCGACGTCGTGACGGGCCCGACTCCGTTACCCGACAGCGTGACGTCCTGCGGGCTCCCAGCGGCATTGTCGGCAGCCAGCACCGACGCCGACGCCGGTCCGGTCACCGTCGGCGCGAATTTCACCACGAAGGTGCACGACGCGCCCGGGGCCACGGTGGCCCCACTACAACCATCGGCCGAAACACTGAACTCTCCCGCGTTGGGGCCCACGACGCTCACAGTGCCCAACACCAACGGCGCCGAGCCGGTACTGGACACCGTAACGGTGTGCGCCCCACTCGCCGTCCCCGTCGTCTGATCCCCGAATGCGATCGAGGTCGGGTTCACCAACAGTGCCGGACCCGCGGGCGTAACCGTGACCGTGGCGATGGCAGACGCAGATTGACCGTCGTTCTGGGTCACCGTCAACATCGCAGTCCGCGTCCCAGGCGCGGCATACGTGTGGGCGATCATCGCGGGCGGCACGCCACCCCCCGACATGTCCGCGGTGCCATCCCCGAAGCTCAGCGACCACGACACCAACGTCGATCCAAACCCCGGAGCGCTCCCCGACCCGTCAAAGCTCACGGGCAGTGCCGCCGTCACGGATGAGGGCGTGACATGCAGGCTGGCGGTCGGCATCGACGAGGCCACCGTGACCGTCTCACTGCCGCACGGGCTCACCGACGGGTTGTTGAGGCCATCACCGGTGTACGACGCCTGCCAATGGAACGTACCCGCAGAAGTGAAAGTCACCGAATCTGAGCTGGCAACGGTACCGTTTGTCACCGTCTTCGTTCCCGCGGTTGCGAATACGGTGGAGCACGACGCGTCCGAGAAAACGGTGTAGGAGACCGATCCTCCAGCGGAGGTGCTGTTGGCCCCGGAGAGTGTCGCCGAGTCGGTGACCGAGGTACCGCCTGGCACCGTGATGGTCGCGCCCGACTGGCCGCCGCCGGTGAGGCTGGTGGAGACCTGCGTTCCGCTGATCAGGCTGCCGCCCTGCAGGAACACGTTGGAGTCCAAGATGGGGTCGCTGGCGTCGGCGATGGCAAGCTTCATGTGGTTGACGACGCCGGCGTTGACGGTGGCGTTGCAGTTGAGGACCACGGTGAGGCCGTCCATCTCCGTGTTTATGGTCGCCGGTCCCGGATCGGTCCTGGAGTTGTTGTGGTAGAGACTTGGGTTACTGGCATTGGTGCTGCCGAACGGGTTGCCGCCGTTTATGGTGTTGACGGCGACTGGCTGGCCTGTGCCTGGCACGGTGGCACAGTTCGTGCCGTTGACGAAGAACCCGAATACATCATTGAACGGAGAGTTGACGAACTCGTTGTACTCGTCGGATGTGAACACGTATTTGAACTGGACGGTGGAGAAGGTGGGCACGAAATCGAACGCCAGTATTGAGGCGTCCAAGGTCGGATGACCAGAGAGGGCGGTCAGGTCGGCGTCACCGGCTGAACCGTTCACCGTCGTGTTGTTGTCGCACTGGTTCGGACCTTCGACACCCTTGGAGCAGGGGTTGGAGCCGGTCGTCTGCACGCTTCCGGTCCCAAGGACGATGCCCGAATCGAAGCCGATGATGTTCGCTCCGCCTGAGAAGCTCCCTGCGGCATTGGGCGTGCCCGTGAAGGTGACGTTGGAGACGGTTACTCCGGTTCCGACCAGGGAGTTGGCGAGTGCGATCGCTGATGAGCCGTGATTGAAGTCTGCGACCACCAACCCCGGGTTGGCCACCGCAGACAGCCCCACCGACTGGGGGCTGTCGGCCGCGCTGTCGGCGATGGACACTGCCGCCGTCGGCGACCCCACCACCTTCGGGGCGAACAAGGCGTTGAATGTGCAGGACGCTCCGAGGCCCACCGTCACCCCGGTGCAACCATCGGATGCGATGGCGAACTGCGAGGCGTTGGCGCCACCGAGGATCACCGCGCTGACCATCAGTGGCGAGCCACCGGTGTTGGAGACCGTGACCGCTTGAGGGAAGCTCGTGGTACCCGGCGTCTGATCGGTGAAGCTGAGGGTTGTCGGTACGACCTTCGCGACGGGCGGGCCCGCCGCCACGGCGGTACCTGACAGGGCGACCGCTTGCGGGGTGTCGGCGGCATTGTCGGCAATGGCCACCGACGCCGAGGCGGGCCCCACCGCAGTGGGGGCGAACGCTACGCCGAACGTGCACTGTGCCCCAGGCGCCACGCTCGTCCCAGTGCATCCGTCGGCCGACACGGTGAACTCACTCGCGTTGGCGCCACCCACCGTAACACCGCTGACCGTCAGCGCAGCCGTCCCAATGTTCGTCACAGTGACCGTCTGAGCCGGGGTCGGCGCACCGGGGGTCGCGGCAAACCCCAAATCGAGCGTCGTCGGGCTCACTCTGGCCACTGGAACCGGAGCCAGGCCTGCCCCCGACAGGGCCACACTCTGCGGGCTGCCCGCGGCATCATCAGCGACCAGCACAGACGCCGAGCGAGTCCCTACCGCCATCGGAGCGAACGCCACGCCGAACGTACACGACCCCGCCGGGGCCACGGCAACTCCCATCCCGCTGCAGCCGTTGGCCGAGATGGTGAAATCACCGGCATTCGCGCCGGACACCGTCACACTGCTCACGTTCAGCGGTGCGTCCCCATTGTTGGCCACCGTCACCGTCTGTGGGGCGCTCGTGGTACCGGTGGTCACGGACCCGAAGTCGATCGTTGCCGGGGTCACGGTCGCCATGGGGGCCGCAGCTGCGACTCCGGGCGCCGCCACTGCAGCGACCAGCGCAGCTAGGGCCGCCAGGGGCAACACGAGGAGCCGGAGGCGGACGAGCCGCGTCACCGGGCCGGGGCGGTCACGGCCGTAGCGTTGTCAGGCTGAGTGTTCTCCTCGAAGTCGTCGGCATACGTGACGGGCGTTGGAGTCAGGTAGCCGAGAATGAACAGCACGATTGTGGACAAGAAAACGATGGTCAGCCAGCTGCTGGGCTTTGGGAGCAGCACCCGGAAGGCGGAAAGCGAGAAGGTGAGCGTCAGGCCAAGGCCGAGACCGGCGGTTCCGAAGCGGGTGGCGCGTGACCAACGGTTCGTCGACATACGGTGGCTGGCCAGGCGGATGAGGGCGGCGAGCAAGAACAGGACGGTGATAAGCGCGATCAGCAATCCGAAGACGCCATACACCGACTGCATCGATCCCCGCACATCGGTGGCGAATCCCCGGCGGCTGATCACATTGCGGTGCTCGCCCAGCAGTTGGAGGTTGGCAGGAAGCAGGCCGGTGGCTTGCCCGTTGAGCCCAATCAGCTCGACGGCAAAGCTCGTCGTCTCTGTCGCCCCGGGCGCCACCAGCAGGTCGATTCGGGTCTCGAAGGCGAAGAACGTAAGACCCAAAACCACACCATTGAGGTTTACACTTCGCACCGACAGGTTCCGGGCACTGTTATTGGTAACGGTGAGGTCGATGATGACCTGCTGATCAGGACGCAGGCGCACCGGCCGGTTCTGGTTGATCGAGGCGATATCGCGCCCGTTGATGCGGGCCTTGACCCCGACTGCGGAGGGGGTCGCGGCCGCGGAACCGGCCGTCACGCCGAGGATCACCATGACGGCCACGGCGACTGCAACCACCCGTGCCCTCACAGCAGACACCAACCTCCACGTAGCGGCTTCGGACTGCCACTGTGTGCTCATTGCCATTTGTGCCCCATCTATCGACTGCCCCGAGTCCTGCACAGCGCAACACTCGCCCGAACCTTGCCCGGCGCGAACTCTAGCCCGTGACCGGGTGACCATGTCACCCACGACCCACTGCATGGCGAGGTTTTATCCGAAGGAATACGAGCCTCGGCTTACGCGGACACCTGCGCCAAGGGGATGAGACCCTAAGAAGGAGCCGTGGCGCCTCGTCCTACTCCATCACACTCCGCCGCCGGGCCGGCCGCGAACACCTGCGAGCAACTGCCCCTTCACCTGCGGCGAGGCATGGTCGCCCGTCAGGAGCCCTGTGAAGGTCACCGCCGTTCGAAGACTACTTGCCCCTGGTCGAGTGGGACGGGCTGGAGGATCACACCGAGGTGTTCCGGGCGCGGCCGAGTGCCTGGCGTGGCGACAGCTGCTGCAGCACTTCTACGACTCGTTCCCCGGCCGTCGAAACGACGAACTGCTGATCCGCCTCTGATCGCCGCTGTCCCCTATCACCCCGCCGGCTGGTGAGGTAGTTCTCGTGGCACCCTTAGGACTTGCCGGCCGACAGCAACGCAAGGTCCTACTTCCTAGACATCAAGGGCCGGGACAAGCATCCAGCGGCGGGTCACGGCGGGGAAGGTTAACTCGCGTGCCGACCCGAGCGCGGGATGGCTGGAGGGATCAGCGTTGGCGAACACGGACGAAGAGTGGCGCCGAAAGGGTGCGACGCTCAGTGACAAGACGGCTTGGAAAGAATTCGGTCTCACTTACGATGAGATCCTCGCGGCAATCGATGCTGGTCACCTCCAATATCGCGTGAGCTCGATCCATGGGAACCCCTGGTTGAGACTCCTGCGCCGCGAGGTGGAGGTGCTCGTTAGCAATACCTACAACGACAGCCACCACAAACAAAGACGAACGAAGTCTGAGTTGGCTCGAGTCAACAAAGAATTGAAGCAACTACGGGCCCAGGTCGCTGCGCTGGAGGAGCAGCGATCGAAACTTCTCGCCGATTTGGGCGAATGACGACCCGCAGTCCCCCTGCCCCTGCTACCGCGCCCCTGAGCGGGCGGTTACCGACTGTTGGCCGTATCCCCATATTCACGGGGGGCGGTCCAATATAGGTCCCCATTCGCCGGCTTTCTGCGCGGGCCCTTCCGATAACCGAACGTGAAGCCGATGGGAGCGCCTGCTGTCGAATCTCGCTACGGCAGGTGCGTCGATCTCGGGAACGTGCAAACCAAATGAGTTGACGCTGGCAGCCGAGTTCAGCGGCTGCGCGTCACGGCGACAATGACCGCGACGAAGATGGTAAGGCCGATAGCAACATCGACGAGGGCACCCGCCCTCCCTCCTGCAACAACACCAAAATAGCCTGCTAACGCCATCCCGCTGAAATATAGCAACATTGCGAAACCAGTAATGACCCGCCCAAATGGTGATTTTGGGCTCGATATCATTATTTTGTTCTGAAGGAAGCCGAAGGTACCGGTGCTTCGAGGGCGGATAGCATCGCGCGGGCGGCCCGCTTGGTGAATGCCACGTGAAAGGGCGAACTTGACAATAAACAGGCATACCGCTGCCGCCGCGGCGAGGACAATAATCAGTGGACGCATTTCATCGAGTCGGCACTCTGCCCTTGCCGCGCCCCGGAGTGATTCCACCGACGTCGGTGCTCGCCGGCCACCAGCAATAAGAACTATGGCGGGGGAGCGCGCTGGTGAGAGGAGCAGGGGTCACGCCGGCGGGGATGCGGGCCGGTAGGCGCGCAGACAAATCATCCGATGATGCCCCTGGGGGAGGAGCGACGCTCCTGGCTGCTGATCGCGGTGGCGTGATGGAAGTCGTTGTACCCATGTCAGCGCGTTGTTGTCGGGCGACGTGAACCGGCCACAGACGGCGCGTTGCCGGTGGAATACGAGCACGACTGGAGACCGATCGACTCATCTGAACCTCACAGTCACGGGCCGTGAGCGCCGGGGCGGACCGGGCGGCCCACCCTGGTCGCCACAAACGCTCCGTGGCCGACCCAGTGAAATGATGGAAGGGGATAGACAACTGGGACGACGCTGTGGGGCCGGCGCCTATCTGCCCATTCTGCGGTGTCACGGCTTTCCCGGCAGAAACCTCGAATGTGAGCGACTCTGGCTTCGTCTGCGAGAACGCCGATTGCGACGGCTTCGGGGAGCCCGTGGGGTCGCCAGACGCGCGTTAGTGGTGGTGCGGCCCGTCGTCCCGCCGATCCGAACGCCAACGCACAGCAGACGACGGCGGTGGCGCTCAATGGCACAGGAATTGGTTGCGCTGGTGCCATTAGTGGTGCCATACTGGTGCCATGGACCTGCGAGGGTACGTCGAGGACATCCACCGTCAACTGGCGGGAGCCGCTGAGGCTGGCGGTGATGAGGCCCGCGCCATGGCTGAGCGCCTCGTCGCACCCCTGGACGCCGCCATCCGTCTCGCCTTGCAAGACGTTCTGGCGGCGGCCGCCGAAGAGATCACGTGCGAGCTCGCTCCGGGGTCGGTTGAACTCCGCTTGCGTGGACGTAATCCGGAGTTCGTGGTGACACCACCGCCGGTCGACCTGGCCCTCGACGACCTGCCCAGGAGCGACCGCCACAGCGAGCCGCGCGGCTGGTCGGGGACGGCCACCAGTCGCGCCAGCTCCGCTTCCGTCGACGGCGAAGAAGGCGCGATGGCGCGGATCAACGTTCGCATGCCTGACCAGCTGAAGGCCCGGATCGAGCAGGCCGCCGGCAGGGAGGGACTCTCGGTCAACAGCTGGCTCGTACGCGCCGCCACCGCGGCACTGGAACGAAACGACCCGGGCCGCCGGCGCCCGCGAGACATAGGTGAGCTCTCGCAGCGCTACACCGGCTGGGCCCGCTAGGCGAGGGAAGCCCGAGCCGCTCCGCGCCCAGTCTCTCCCCAGAGCACGCCTCCAAACCCGAACAGAAAGGAAATGCGATGCCTACCTTCGACACGCCCGAACACATCTCCATGACGGTGGAAGTTGGTGTCGGCGACATCCGGATCGTGGCCAGTGACCGCACCGACACCGTTGTAGAGGTGCGTCCCAGCAGCAGTGCGAAGAAAGCCGATGTGGCCGCGGCCCAGCAAACCCGTGTGGAATACGCCGGCGGCAGATTGGTGATAAAAGCACCCAAGGGCTGGAGGCAATACAGCTTTCGTGGCGGCGGCGAGTCGATCGACGTGCAGGTCGACCTGCCGACAGGCTCTCACGTGCGTGGTGAGGCCGGGGTAGCGGCGTTCCACTGCAGCGGTCGCCTCGGGGAATGCTATTTCAAGACCGGCGTCGGCGAAATCCATCTCGATCAAGCCGGTGACTCCGTCGAGCTCAAGTCTGGAGCAGGTGACATCACGGTGGGTCGTGCGGTCGGCCCCGCCGATGTCACTTCAGGTTCTGGCACGGTGCAGATCGGCAGCATTGGTGGAACGGCGGTCATAAAGAACTCCAACGGCGACACGTGGATTGGCGAGGTCATCGGTGACCTTCGCGCGAACGCGGCCAATGGAAAGATCGTTGTCGACCAGGCGCAGGCTGGTGTTGCTGCCAAAACCGCCAACGGCGATATCCGCCTCGGTGACGTGGCGCGTGGGGTCATCCTGGCGGAAACCGCCTACGGCAACGTCGAACTCGGAGTCCGCGAGGGCGTCGCGGCTTGGTTAGACCTCAGCACGCGCTTCGGCAATGTGCACAGCGAGCTGGACCCGGTCAAGCGCCCTGAAGCGGGGGAAAAAGGGGTCGAGGTCCGCGCTCGCACTTCCCTCGGCGACATCACAGTCATCCATGCTCGGACCGCCCGCGCCGCTTCGCCCGGGCAGTCATGATCACCACCACACTGTCGCCCGCGGCGGTGAGAGCCAACGGCCTACGCAAGTCTTTGGCGGGAAGACCGTCCTCGACGGTATCGACCTGGCCATCGCCGAGGGGTCGCTAATCCAGTCCCCACGATGACCATGTCGACGGCGGCGTGGCGGGAGTGATGGCGAGCAGGACCCGGCCCTCATCGGACAATGCCCGTAGGTGTTCCTTGTCCGGCGGGACGACCATTCCATGTTTCTCGCGGATGGCGCGGAAACGGTGCAGCTCGGCGGCGATGTCCTCGCGGATTTCGACAGTTCCGGATACGAGCACGGTGCGAAAGCCCGTGGCGTCATCGATGGCGAGCTCTGCCCTGGGGTCGCGGCGAAAGATGCTGTATTTGACCCGATCTCGCGTGGTCGAGACGTAGAAGCGCTCGCCGTCCCAGTGGAACCAGTTCGGGCTCAGGTGTGGGCGGCCGTCCCGACGGATCCCGGCGACGATGACGTTGCGGGGTTCGGCCAGGAACGCCTCCAGCTTTTCGGTGGATCCCATGGCGATAACTTATGCGCGCCCGACTTGGGCAGGAGTGCCGTTGCCGTGTTAGCCACGGGAAGCAACCCGAACAGGGCCTTGGGCTGGGAGATGGCCGGCCGCGAAAGGCTGCCTTCTCGAGCCGAGCCCGGGTCTATCGGTCGTTGCCGAGGAAGCGCCGTAACTCGCTGACCACTAGATCGGCGCCAGGTCGAGGGCCTCATGCCCTGGTTGGCGAGGACAACGTGTTCGGTATTCGGCAATGTCGCCATGAGTGAGCGGGTGACGTCGCCCGCCCAGGGAGGGCTCGTGGCGCCGAGCAACAGGAGCACGGGAGCGGCGACGTTGACGGCGAGGCCGCAGAGGTCGACATTCGACAGCGCCCGAGCCTCTCGGAGCATCGTGGCGGAAACGATGGCGAGGACGTCGTATGCCCTGGGCGCGGCGTTGAGTTCTTCGAACTGCTCGGCGGTCAGACCGATGATCTCGGTCAAGAAGCTGAACATCACCCGCCCAGGCTTCCCCTCGGATATCAAGGCGGTGACACGCTCAATCGACTCGGTCGGAGGCCCCGGCGGGTCGTAGAGCGTAATACGCCTGAACGGGGCTCCCCGAGTCGCGGCGCCGAGCACGCAGGTCGCGCCGTAGCTATGGCCGAAGGCATCGATGAGGCCGCCATCTTCGACCAAATGGGTCGCAGCCGCAACGATGTCGTCGTACTCAAGGCTGAGCGCGTAGGGTTCGTGGTCTCCACTTGAGCCCCGGCCCCGACGGTCCATCGCTGTTACGCGCCATCGTTCCGCCACGGCGGCCCACATCGGCTCCCACAGCTCGATCGTGCCCATTCCGCCATGGACCAGCAGCAGTGCCGGCCCTACTCCGGCCGTGAGCAGCCCGGTCCGGGCGCCGTCGGAACCCACAACCCAATGAGTTAATCCCTCCACGGAGCCTCCTACGTAGAACCCAAGAGTGCGACCGGGGGCAAGGCGGGAGGACGGGTCAAGATCGTCCCTCAGGATGCGGTTTCGGGCTTCGGTTCGGTTCACGCCGACGACGGCCAGAAGCTCGGCAGCCGGGCCTTCCGGCTCGCAGGCGAGCACGCCCAGCAGGAGATGCGAAGCCCGCACGCGTCGAGCCTTCACCGCGCGCGGGCCTCGAGCACAGCGCGTTTGAGCGCAGCCCGGGCGCCGGACGTGAACGGTGGCCGGGGGCGGTTGAGAACGGCCACCGATGACGGGCCGTGCCGACGTTTATGCCAACCCCGGCCAGCGCCGCTCGATCCAGGTCATCCAGGGCGGTGCGGGCCGAGGCCAAGTCGGTCCAGAGAGTTCGAGCCGAATGCCCACCAGGGTGTGAAGCAGCGCGAGCAGCAGATGTTCCGTGCCGATACGTCGGCAATGTGCCGTCTAGACTGACAAACCGCCAGTGTGCGGCATCAGGCGTCGTGGGAGCTCAGTGCGGCCGCCAAGTCCGCGGCCACGCGGTCTAGAGCCGCGGCGCAGGCCGGTGAGATGTTGTCCCAGAGCATGAAGTTGTGGACCATACCCTCCTCTCGGCGGACGATCGTGGGGACGCCGGCTTCCCGGAGGCGGTCGGCGTAGGCCTCACCTTGATCGCGAAGTGGATCGTGCTCGCACGTGATCACGATGGCGGCGGGAAGACCGCTCAGGTCGGGCGCAAAGAGCGGACTCACCCGCGGGTCGGTGAGCATCGCGGGGTCCGGGACCCACTGCGAGTTGAACCACTCGATGTCTGCGACATCCAGGCCGAAGCCGTGACCCTTGTCGCTCATCGAGGCTCCCGAGTTGCCGAGATCGGTGTTGGCGTAGATCAACACCTGGAGGCGGGGCAAGGCCTCGGGCCCTTCATCGCGCAGGCGCACGCAAGCCAGCGCGGCCGTCGTGCCGCCCGCGCTGTCACCTACGATCGCCACCGCCGTCGGTGCCACATCGAGTTCCGGTGGTCGCGAAGCCACCCACCGCAGTGCCGCGACCGCGTCGTCGACGGCCGCGGGCCACGGGTGTTCAGGAGCCCGGCGGTAGTCGAGGGCCAGCACCGATACGCCTGATTGGGCGGCGAGGCGGCGACAGGCGCGGTCGTGGGTTTCGAGGTCTCCGATGACCCAGCCGCCGCCGTGGAGGTACAGGGCGAGCGCCGAAGCCCCAGGCGTCGGGCGGTACAGACGCGCTCTGAGACCCGTCGGCGGCACGGAGAGGTCGCGAACGGCGCTCATCTCCGGTCCCCTCGGCCGGGCGACAGCCCGTTGGGCTGCCGCCGCACGCACGGCCGCCGCCCCCGTCTCGGCCACCAAAGGGAACTGCCGTGCGTTGAATTCATCCAAGAACGCGGTGAACTCGGCGTCCGCCAGGCGGGGCTTCACGGCCCGCAGAGTAACCCGTGGCCGCCGCCATCATGCGGGCAGAGCGAGGGCTTGATGCGAAGATGCAACGACGGGTTCGTCGCTCCGTTGGTCGCGGCGTGCCGATAACCGACGAGGCCACCAGGCTGCGGGCGGCGGTCCCGGCTGACGGTGGGGGCTTAGATCCTGGGGGAAAAGTGGGCGCCCGCCGGGCGGTGCCGGGGTTTTTGCTGTTCCCGCCGCCAGGTCGGCCCGACGGCGACGCCCCCGATGAGCAGGAGCCCGATGGCGACTTCCATGGTCATGGAGTTGGCCGGAAGGTTGGCGGGCGAGCCCGACGCCAACCGGGCCAGGATGCCGTTGCCTGACGTCCCGCTCGAACTCGCTGCGCCCGACTGGGCGCGCCCGGTGCTCGAAGCCGAGTTGGCCGCTCTGGCGTTGCTGCTGCCCGAGTTTCCGCTGCCCGAGCCACCGCCGCTGGCGCCGCCGGTGCCCGATGCGCCGCCTGAGCTACCAAATGAACTGGTGACGTTCGAAGACGACGTCCCCGACGGCCCCGCACCCGACGGTCCCGCCCCAGACGGTACCGACATCCCGGCCGCACCGGCGGCCCCCGAAGATCCTCCGGGACCGCTGGAGCCGGTTGTGGCCAGTCCTGATGCGCTCGCTGACCCTGATGGCGCCGATCCCGACGCCGCCGATCCGGATGCCGCCGTGCCACCCGCCGAAGCGGACCCGGAGCCGCCTCCGCCGGTAGCACCGGACGACTGGTTGGAGGTCTGGCTCGCCGGTCCGGACGGGCCCGATGACCCACCGGCCCCGCTGCCGGAGACGTTGGAGGAGGTGGGATTCGAGGTGGCCCCCCCGCTGGTCCCCCCGGTGGCCGTAGCCCCGGTGGTCGACCCGCCCGTGGGACCCGACGATGCGCTGCCGCTGGAACTGCCAGTCGAGCCTCCGCTCGACCCTCCCGTGGACGTGCCCGAGGCGGGACCACTCGACCCGCTGCCCGTCGAGGTCCCGGTGCCGCTTCCCGACGAGGACGAGGATGTCACGGCCGCTGGTGCAGGCGGAGCAACGGGCGCCGACGACTGGCCGCTCTTCAGGACGGCAACCAACGCCAAGCTTTGAATCAGTCCGACCACTCTGGGCAAAGGTAGGCGATCCAACGCATCGAAGCAACTGTTGGCGTCGCTTCAGAACCGATTCAGCACCATTCGGCTACTGCCCAGCGAAGATCCGCGCTGTGCCGAACGGCACAAGATCACCCCCGCTGACCCGAGCGGCCTTACTATGAGTGAGCCCTTATGTCCGTCCACGCTCACGCCCACGCCCAAGCCCCGACGCCGAATCCACCCACCCACGCCCGGCACCGAGGCTTCCTGGTGAGCGAGCTCATCGAGGACCTACGGGCGGCCCAGGTGTCCCGCTTCCTGGACGACCGGGAGATCGCCCTCCAGAAGCAGAGCCGGGTGTACTTCCAGATCTCCGGCGCCGGCCATGAGGCCCTGCTCCTCGCCCTGGCCCGCCACTTGCGCCCGGGGTATGACTGGTTCTTCCCCTACTACCGCGACCGGGCTCTCATGCTCGGCCTGGGCGTCACCCCGACCGCGATCCTGCAGGAAGCGGTGGGCTCAGCCGAGGATCCTTCCAGTGGCGGCCGCCAGATGCCCTGCCATTGGGGCTACAAGTCGCTCAACGTGGTGACCCAATCCAGCGCCACCGGCTCCCAGTGCATCTCTGCTGTCGGCTGCGCCGAGGCGGCCCGCTACCTTTCCCGCCGGCGCAACCTCCCGGGCTGCAAGGCCTATGGCGACGAGCTGACCTACGTCTCGTTGGGCGAAGGCGCAACCTCCCAGGGCGAGTTCTGGGAGTCGCTCAACACCGCCTGCACCTTGCACCTCCCGGTCCTGTACCTCGTGGAGGACAACGGCTACGCCATCTCGGTTCCCTCGTCTGACCAGTCGCCCGCGCCAATCAGCGAACTGGTCCGAGGCTTCCGCGGTCTCGAGGTCCACAAGGTCGACGGCCGGGACTACTTCGCCAGCCGCAAATTGGCGTCGGAGGCGCTGCCGCGGGTCCGAGCAGGCGTCGGCCCCTCGCTCATCCACGCGGTGGTGACCCGCCCCTACTCGCACTCCGCGGCCGACACCCAGAGCAAGTACCGCCCGGCCGAGGAGCTGATCGACGAACAAGAGCACGACCCCATCAAATTGATGCGCGAGGAACTGATCGGGGCGGGCATCCTCACTGAGGACGAGGCCGACCAGATCAGGGAAGAGGCGCGTCAGATTGTGGCCGACGCCGCCAAGGCGGCGCTGGCCAGCCGCCGGCCCGATCCCGCCACGGTCAAGGAAAACGTCTATCTGGTTCCCCACGTGGCGCCCGACGCCGAATCCAAGGACGATGGCGAGGGCGAGGTCGTGGCCTTCGGCGAGGCCATCAAGCTGACCCTGCACGAACAGATGGCCCGCGACCAACGCATCCGGGTGTTCGGCGAGGACGTCGCCGACGCTCGCGAGGCCGTGCTGGCCAACGTCGAGGGCAAAGGGGGCGTTTTCGGCACGACCCATGGCTTGCAGCGGGAGTTCGGCCTAGCCCGTTGCTACAACACGCCGCTGGCCGAGGCCAACATCATCGGCCGGGCCATCGGGCAGGCGCTGCGGGGGTTGCGGCCCGCGCCCGAGATCCAATTCTTTGACTACATCTGGACCGCCATGCAGCAGATCAAGACGGAGGCGGCCACCATCCGCTGGCGCTCCAACGGGTCGTTCAGCTGCCCCATGGTGATCCGGGTGCCGATCGGCGGCTATCTGACCGGCGGTGCCATCTGGCACAGCCAGTGCGGCGAGTCGATCTTCGCCCATATCCCTGGCCTGATCGTCCTCATGCCGTCCCGGGCCCGCGACGCGGTCGGGCTGCTGCGCACCGCCTTTCAGTGCAGCGACCCGGTGCTGTTCCTCGAGCACAAGCATTTGCTGCGCCAGCCATACGCCAAAGACCCCTTCCCGTCCAAGGGCTTCCAGATCCCGCTCGGGTCGGCCTCCATTGTCCAGCCCGGCGCCGACCTGACCATCGTCACCTACGGGGCCACGGTCGAAAAGTCCCGTCAGGCGGCCACTACCCTGGCCGCCCAGAGGGACGCCTCGATCGAGATCATCGACCTGCGCTCGATCCTTCCGTGGGATCGCCAGCAGGTAGCCGAGTCGGTCGGCCGCACCGGGCGAGTCGTGGTCGTCCACGAGGATATCTACACCTGCGGGTTCGGGGCCGAGGTGGCGGCGTGGATCGGCGAGCACTGCTTCAGCGACCTGGACGCCCCGGTGCGACGGGTCGCGGCCATCGACACCCACGTGGCCTACGAGCCGACCTTGGAGTACGCAATCCTGCCCCAGGTCAGCGATATCGTGGCCGCGGTCGAAGCAACGCTCAATTTTTAGGGTCACGGTTCCAGGGGTCACGGTTTCCAGGGGTCACGGTCTCCAGGGGTCACGGTTTCGAAAATCACGGGGGAAAAGGAGGGCCGGGTCGTGCCTCAGACGGTTCGCGGAGTAGTGGCCCACGCGCGGGGCGAGAAAGTCTCGTTGACGGATATCGTCATCCCAGATCCAGGTCCCGGTGAGGCGGTGGTCGCCATCGCCGCATGCGGTGTGTGCCACACCGACCTCCATTACCGGGAAGGGGCGATCAACGACGAATTCCCCTTCCTCCTCGGGCATGAGGCGGCCGGGACGGTCGAGGCGGTCGGCGAGGGCGTGACCGGAGTCGCCCCGGGTGACTATGTCGTTATCGCCTGGCGGGCCCCCTGTGGCACCTGTCGGTCGTGCCGGCGGGGGAGGCCGTGGTACTGCTTCGCCTCGGACAACGCGGCCCAACCGATGACCTTGACCGACGCCACAACGCTCTCACCGGCCCTCGGGATCGGCGCATTCGCCGACAAGACGCTGGTCGCGGCCGGGCAGTGCGTCCCCATCGACCGGGCCGCTCGCCCCGAGGCCGCGGGCCTCATCGGTTGCGGCGTCATGGCCGGGTTCGGGGCGGCGGTCAACACGGGCGGCGTATCCCGGGGCGATACCGTTGCCGTCATCGGATGCGGAGGTGTGGGCAACGCCGCCATCGCGGCGGCCTCGCTCGCTGGCGCCCGCAAGGTGATCGCGGTGGATCTCGACCCCAGGAAGCTCGAGTGGGCCAAGCGTTTCGGCGCCACGGATACGGTCGACTCGCGGGCGACCGATCCGGTCGACGCCATCCGCTCCCTGACCGGTGGATTCGGCGCGGACGTCGTGATCGAGGCGGTGGGCCGGCCGGAAACCTACCGCCAGGCGTTTTTGGCCCGCGATCACGCCGGCGTACTGGTGCAGGTCGGGGTCCCGGCTCCTGATATGACGATCGAACTGCCGATGATCGAGCTATTCGGCCGGGGCGGCGCCCTCAAATCGTCCTGGTATGGTGACTGCCTGCCTTCCCGCGACTTCCCGGTCCTGATCGACTTGTATCTGCGGGGCAAGCTGGATCTCGACGGGTTCGTGTCGGAGACCATTGGTCTGGACGAAATCGAGCTGGCGTTCGAACACATGCAGCGGGGCGAGGTCCTGCGATCCGTGGTCGTCCTCTCGAGGTAGCCCGAGTGCCGGGTCACGTACGTTGGCGACGGGTCGCACGTCGAAATCGGCCACGGCCCGGTTGTAGCGGCCCCGGCTCATCCAACTTGGCAATTCCTTT
>JALYXV010000042.1 GCA_030947025.1 Actinomycetota bacterium
TAGTGGCCGAGCTAGAACATCTCTCTCTCGAGATCTTCGAGCAAGACCACCGTTGGCCCCGTAAATGAAGCCCGGCCGCCGGCTGCTACCCAGTCGATTCTACGGACCAAGAAGTGCGAAACTCCACGCTCACGTACTGGGCGATAATGAACGTCGATGGAGGCGACGGTTTCGGAGACCTGTTCTGGAACGCCCAGCACCGCTTCGACCCGGACTACTCCCAGCCTTTCGACGCCAAGACGCTGATCTACTGGGTCCACGGCGCCCTTCACCTGATCCGCCAGGCCGACGGCACCACGGTCAAGCGGACCAACACCGGCGCCAACCTGCTCGCGGCCTTCGCCGACGAGGGGCCGCCCCATTACGTCAGCGAGGGCACAGCGATGCAAAAGCGCGCAGCGATCCGGAAGTCGGACTACCTGAGCCACGCCTTGACGACCTTGGCCGCTGCGAGGACAACCTCGTCGTGTTCGGGCAGGCTCTCGGCGCCCAGGATCACCATCTCCTCAGGGCGATCCGGATGCACCCGGACCGGCCAGTCGCGTATGGGGTCTACGCTGCGACCCGCCAACAGGCAAACCTCATCCGGACCACGATTGAAGATCGCCTTCATCCGCTCGAGGTGTTGTTCTTCGACGCGAGGACGCACCCGCTCGGCGATCCGACCCTGCAGGTCCAGTAGGAAGTCGGACCGGGCTCGGTTGCGGCGAGTCCGCCATACCCCTCGGAACCTCGGGCGATCGAGCGGACCGGTGGCGCGCAAGATTCGCGAATCGCAACTTCGAAGCCGGGACCGCCGAACCCGCTCTCGGCAGTCGGCGCGTGCCCAAACGCGCAGGGATCGGGAGCAACACTGCATCTCCGAGACCGAAATGAACCGACGCGTCGATAAACATCGCCCCCTCGGCCCAGCCGACCTTGGACCAACGGATGGCGCAGATGTCTCCCCTCGCACACAACACGGCGGTCACTGCATGAAGAACCAGAGCGACCGGCTCTCGCCTGCATGCGCCGGGACATGAGGCGCCCACACCTCTTCCATGCTGGGTTGCCGCCCTGGCACCGCCTGCTTGCTTGGTGCTAGAAGAAACGACACCGGAAGACGCTCATCTGGCCGAACTTGAATACCTCGCCGAATCGGGATGCGCCGGGGTCTTCAGAACCGAAGCACCGTCTGCGCTGGACTGTCCGGCGGCCAGAAAACACCGAGGACCAGAAACGAGCCGGGGCGCTGTTCCTGGTTACCGACATAGAGCAAGGCGTCACGCTTCGACCACAGATCGTCCTCGAAGCGTTTTCTCATAGCTTCCTTCCAGTCTTGGCTGTTACGAACCCGTCGCCAGTATGCAAGGACTTCCCAATCCACAATGGTCTGGTTATGACCATTGCAGTTCGGTTCGGCGCACTTGTAGCTGTAACGAAAACGCCAAGGGACGACCTCGAATTCGGACTTCTTGGTCCCAGGATCTTCGAAGAGCGATAGAAGAGATCCCTTCGCATCCCGTCGCTGCCTCCATTTCTTGAGTTGCTCCTCGTCTCGCTGAGAGATTTCAAGCTTGGGTGGAGCAACTGGTCGGACGACGGCCAGGGAAGGAACGCCGGTGCCCGAGCCGTTCTTATTGTTCTCGATCAGGCGGCACGTTGTTGTCTCGCCTAGTTCGCTTATGAGCTGGCGTCGGCGAGCCCAACCTTGTTTGGTTCCCATTATCTCGCCAAGGGCGATCGAGCCTTCGATCGGGCACCATGATTCCGGACGGCGGTCTGCCTTCGGTCTTCGTACCTTGAGGGTCACGTATTGATATTTCTTGAATTTGCTGTGATCAGCTAGGTCCCGAAAGGGAATCGGATAAAGGCGCACCCATTCATGCCGGCCTCCGTCAACTCGCACTGCGGCGATGCAGTTTGTCTCCTCAAGCGCGCTCGTCACAACCGGTGCTGCCTTTACAAGTACCACGACCTGGAGCGTCTCTTCCACGCCTATTCCCCCATTTGCGTGCTCTCAGGAAAGGACTTTCCTCGTTCTTGCCTTCACAGCAATAGTCACTGATTGGCCCATTGGTTCGCCAAGGCCGCCAACACGTCGCCGTGGCAGGGCTCCGGTGCACACCAGCACGCCAATAGCTTGCCTCGCAGATCTCCGATACGGGATCGTAGGCTTGGCTTATATGGTAGGTAGTGGTCTCGGTAGGCCGTGATTACTTCGTCGCGAGTACCGTCATCCCCCAGGACGAACGGATTCCCCCAGCGACTGCCGCGGTCAACCCGGACCAAGAGTCCTTCTTCGTCGGCCTTCTTGATCAGCTCCGGCTGGACACGAAGGCTCGCGACCAGGGTGGCTCCGGATCGCACCTTGTCGAGCACAGCTTCGTCATGGCGTGAAAGCGGCGACGGTTTCCGCTCCGATTGTCCGACTCCCGAAGCTGCGGCCAATTTGGCATTGACCAGCTTGTGCACTTCCTCAGCCGTTGGATTTGGTCGGCCGCCGGTCGTACGAGTCGTGCTTGCGATGGCCTGATCCCAGATTTGCTTCCGCAATCCAGTCGGGAGAGGCGTCAGCTCCTCGGCAACGGCAACGCTCGTAGGCGGTAATGGCGTGTCTGCAAGCGACTTTACGATGTCGCTGCTTGACATGAGCCGATTAGCCCAGCCGAAGCTGAACCCCCAGCGCTCCTTGAGGTATGACTGGAAAGTGATGTATCCGGCCCGATATAGCTCGGCATCACGGACGTAAGCCAATGCCTGGCCGACCTCGTAGAAGGTCTGCAGCCCCGCCTCGATGATGGCCTCGCACGTCTCAAGATCGGGTCCGTCCTGGAGGAGCGGCAGGGTACCGTGAACCACCTTCACTGCGTCCGCGTTGCTGTTGATCATAGGCCCGAGCCTACTGAGAGGGTGGGACGACAAGCGGGCATGTAACGCCCGCGGACAGCTTCCATTCAGCATGGTCAGGTCATCCTGACCGGGAGTCGTCGCCCATCACCCGGCTCTTCCGCAACATCTGCTGCCGTTGACAAGAACATGTCCAGGCGACCTTTGTTTCGACCGTCACGGAACAGCGGCATCGGGTAGACGTCCAGGTCTTCAACCGCCGGGGGCGGCCCGACCGTCTGCCGACTTGTCGAGGAGGGCGCCGATGTGGTCGGCGGCGCGTCGGTCCTCGCTGCTGATGACATCAGTGTAGAGACGGTCCATATGGACAGTGCTCCAGCCCATGCGGGCCTGCTTCTGCTTCGGGGTCAGCACGGAGTCGAGCTGGGTTGACTGGAAGTGGCGAAGGGAATGCAGGTGGACGTCTGACGCCACCCCGGCGCGGTCGCACAGCTTGCGGAACTTGGCGGTGAACACGTCGGGGTGCGGCGCAGCCCGGCCGTCCGGCTCGACCGAGAACACGAACCCGTCCGGGTCGAAGGTCACGCCGCATTCGATCGCCATCGCCTCGTTGTCGACCCGCAGCTCCCGCAGCGCCGCCATGGTCCCGGCGTCGAGCGCCAGGGGCCGTGCGCTCGCCTGCGTCTTGGGTTGCTTCACCATGCCGCCGCCCGGGGCGGAGATGATCGACTCGTCGATGCGGACCGACCCCTGCGCCCAGTTGATATCGGACCAGCGGATGGCGCAGATCTCCCCCCTCCGGGCGCCCGACGCGGCCGTCACCCGGATGAACAACCACAGCCGCCGATCCTCGCCAGCGTCCGCCGCCGCCATGATCGACCGGACCTCCTCGACACTGGGAGCGCGTACCGGCACGGCCTGCTCGCCGTAGCGCCACTCCGGCAACTCGGTGTCGGCCACCGGGTTGGGGAGCGCCCCGTTGCTCCACTTGCGGGCCAGCCGGCACGCCCGGTGCAGCATGGCCCGGGCGTAGCGCACGCTCGACTGGCTCTGCCCAGCCGCCTTCAACTCCCGGAAGTAGCACTCGAAGTCCCAGGGCGTCAGGTCCACCAGGCGGCGCCGGCCGATCGAGTCGCGCACGTGCAGCCGCCAGATCACCTCATAGCGGCGCGTGGTCGTCGGCGACAGGTCATCCCAGCCGTTGAGCTTCCACCCGGCGATGGCGTCGTTGACCGTCGTCCCCACCCCCCACCGAAGCGGCCCCGACGCACCCGGTGCCGGGGCATCCAGGACCGCCGGGGCGTCCGCCTGAACGGTCACCATCCGGGCCAGCTCCCGCTCTGCCTCCTTGCGGGTCCCCCGGAAGATCCGGCTTCGCTGTCGCACCTTGCCCGCATCCGTGCGACCCAGGTAGACCCGCAACAGCCACGTCCCGTTGGTTTTCTGAGTAGCCGAATATGGACCGATGGGTGTTGATGCCAGGAGGGCATCCACCATCGGGTGTTCCTTCTGTGCGTACCTTGCTTTACCGGCTCTCCTGTGCCGAGACAGGAAGTGGCTGGTGCAGAAGTTTCGGGTGGAGACACCGGCTGGGTCGTATTGGACCGTGCTCGATGATGACTATGAGCGGGTTGAGGATGCCGACGTTTTCTTGAGGTACTTGCGCTTCGGCCGGGATCGGGCGGAGAGCACCACCGAGGGGTACGCCGGCGAGCTGGTGGAGTTCTTGGCTTGGGTCGCTGGGAGCGGGCGGGACTTGGTGCGTGCCGCCCGTGATCTGGATGTGTTCATGATGAAGCTTCGGATGGAGCCGGTGGCGCGGCCCGGTTCCGGGTTCGGCCGTCAACGCTCGGCGGATCGGGTCAATCACATCCTGGGGGTGGTGCGGGGTTTTTACAGCCACGGTGTGCAGACGGGGCGGATCCCCGGCGAGGTCCTGCCGGCGCTGTGGGAGATCGGCGACGACCGGTGGTTGCCGGCCCATTTGAAGACGGAGGGCGCAGGTTTGGCCTACCGGGCGGTCCCTCGGCACCGTTTGGCCCGGTCGCACGCGGCGAGTGTGGTCGCAGCCGCCGACGAGGAGCTGGCCGCGCTGTTGCGGACGGCGTCGTTCTGGCGGGACCGGTTCCTGCTGGTGGTGATGGGGATGTGCGGGCTGCGGATCGGCGCGGCGCTGGGTCTGCGCCGCTCGGACGTTCATTTCGTGGACTCGGCAGTGGCACTGGGTTGCGACTGGCCCGGGGGAGCGCATCTGCATGTCGTGCCGAGGGAGAACCCCAACGGCGCCGCCGCCAAACGGAAGACCCCGATGGTCGTCCCCGTCCCGCTGTCGGTGATCGCCGTCTATGAGCGCTACCTGGTTGAACGGAGCGCGGTCCGAGGAGCCGAGGAGTGCGACTTCGTATTCGTGAACATCGGCCACGACCCCCTCGGGGCGCCCATGTCCTACCCGACGACGCTTCAGATGATCGATGGCATGTCACGGCGGGCTGGCCTCGAGCGGCGGATCCGGCCCCACATGCTCCGGCACCGCTACGGGCGGGCGCTGTCGGAGCAGGGGGAGGCGCTGGCGGTCATCCAGCAGCTGTTGGGTCACGCTTCGCCCGAGTCGACCAAGGTGTATGCCCGCCCGTCGGCGGGGGCGCTGCGGCGGGCGGTCGACGGCCTCGGCCCCCTGCCCGAATTCAATACGAGGGGAGCGACCTGATGTCGGCGTCGTTGGCCGCCGCCCGGCTCCTCGTCGAAGCGGTCCCCCTGCCCGACAGCGAAGTCGGCCGGGTTCAGGGCCTGTTGGACTGCAACGTGTTGGCCCTTCTCGGCTGGGATGCCACCGCCAGGGTGCTGCGCCCACCGGTGACGCTGGGCCAGGTGGCGGGGACGCTATGCCTGGTCGAGGACTGCACCAACATGACCAATGCGTCGATCGCTCTGTGCACCGGATGCCAACGCGCGTTCAACAAGTCCGGGGCCGACCTCTCGCTGTTTGTCAAGAGCGGCGTGCAACGGGAGCGCTTCCGGGGCCAGCGTCTGTGCCTGGTCTGCCGGACCGCGGGCCATGAACGGCCCGCGCATTCCCATGACCTGTGCGTCGCCTGCGATTCGCAGTGCCAGCGACGCGGCCAGTCCAGCGCCGCTTTTGCCGCCGGTGACAGCCGTTTCCCACCCGCCCCGCCCCGTCCGACGCTGGGACGCTGTGTGGTCGCCACCTGCGGTCTGTGGGCCGGTGTCGACACTCCCCGGCTGTGCGACGGGCACCGGTTGCGCTGGGCTCACGCGGGGAAACCGCCGATCGAACACTTCGCCGCCACCACCGGCCCGATTCTCGGGGAGCAGCGAGGCGCGGTCGTACTGGTCGGTTTGAGCGACCTGGTGGTGGCCGAGTTGCTGTTCGGGGTGCAGAGCATCATCAACGACGGCCAGCGTCTACGGGTCGAGGATCTCCGCTCCCTGGCCCAGCTGATTCGTGACTGCGGCGCCGAGTCGGTCCGGGCGTTCGACAAGACCTCGCTTCGAACCCATCACCGCCGTTTCGTCGAACGCATCGCAGACCGGTTGGCCGCCAGCACCCTCACTGTCGAGGGTCAGCGGGGCAACGACACCTTGGATCTGCGGGCCTGGGGAAAGAAGGGTTACTTGACCTTCGTGGGCGCCCCGGCGCCGACCAACCGGATCGGCTCGGGCACGCTACCGATCACCCAACGCTGGCTGCGGGATGCAACCGAGGCCTGGGTGTTCGACCTGCTGCCGCGTCTGCGCTCCGACGACGCGGCCCGGGTGACGATCAAGGTGGCCGGGATATGGTCGTCACGGCTGAGCGGGCGACCCGATCGAGGCGAGGACCCGTCCGCCTTGGGGCGCGCCGACGTGACCGGGCTGCTGGAGCATCTGGGCATGCTGACGAGGACCGGGAAGCTTTCGGAGTACCGGCGCTGCCGGATGGTGGAACGCTTCGGGACGTTCCTGCGCGGCGCCCGAGGCCTCGGCCTTACCGGTCCCGGACGATGCCTGGCCGGGCTACCCGACGAGGTGGCGCTTCGGGCGGGTGACGTGCCCGCCCGGGCGATCCAGGACCGCGAGGACGAGGTCGGCGAAGCCATACCCGACGCGGTGGTGGCCCAGATCCTTGCGAGTTTCGACGGCACCACCCCGGAAGCCGAGGCACGCCTCCGCCTGGCGTTGGGCACCGGCCGGCGACCGTCGGAGCTGTGCCGGCTCCCACTGTTGGACTGCCTGGATTACGACACAGTCATCGACCAGGCGACCGGTGAGCAACACCGGGCCCCGGTGCTGGTCCACGACATGCCGAAGGCGAACACAACCCGCTGCCGCCTGCCGCTGTCCGAGGGCGACGCCCAGATCATCCGCGACCAGCAAGCCCGGGTCCGTGCCCGCTACCCGGGGACCGACGAGGCGCAACTCCCGCTGTTCCCCCGCACCCAGAGCAACTTCAGAGGCACCGAACCATATGACGCCCCTGGCTGGGCACGGGAGGTCCGGCTGTGGGCGCGACGCCTCGAGTTGTTCGAAGGCGTTCTAGTCGGCGACGAGCTGGTGGTCTCCCGAGACGTCCACGGCAACGCGATCCGATACCTGTCGTCGAGAATTCACTGCTACGGATTCCGACACTCCTACGCCCAACGGCACATCGACCGGGGCACCGAAGTGGCGGTGCTGTGCGCGCTGTTGGGCCACCGCAAGCTCGACACGACCCAGGGCTACTACCGGATCAAGGCGGCCGCGAAACGCCAGGCGACGGACCGGATGCTGCCTTTGCAGATCGCGGTGTCGGGGCCGCTACGCCTCGTCGCCGACGTCAGCGACAGCGACCGTCTCCGCCACGGCGTCGGCCGAATCGCGGTGCCGATGGGCTGGTGCGAGGAGGTCTCCAACGTCAAAGCTGAAGGCAAGGCCTGCCCGATGCGGCATCGCTGCTTCGGATGCGTCCACTACCGCACCGACCCTTCGTTCCTCCTCGACCTGCGCAGCTATCTGGCCCGGATGCTGGCCGACCGGGAACGCCTCGCCGCTGCCATCCCCGAGCTGGCCGAATGGGCCCGCAAGGACGCCATGCCATCCGACGACGAGATCGAGGTGGTGCGGCGCCTCATCGCCGACTGCGAAGCCCGCCTGGTCGGGCTCAACCCCGCCGAGCACACCGAGGTGTTGGAGGCCATGGAGGTGCTCGCCAACAGCCGCGCTGCGCTCGAAGAGGCCTTCCCGCTGTCCGAGCGAGGCCAGGTCAGCCAGTCCGTCCCCGTCGCCTTCCCCCGGGCGGCGGCCGGCCGGTGAACACCGACACCGGAACCGAACGCCTCCGCCACGCCCGCCGCATCGACTCCGAGGTCAAACACGCCCGTGTCCTCGCCGCCCTCGCCGCCAAGGTCACCGCCGGCGACGACATGACCCTCGCCGGTATCGCCCGGGCCGCCAAAGTGTCCCCCCGGTTCATCTACAACCACCCCGACCTGCGAGCCGCGATCAACCTGGCCGCCGCCGAAGCCGCCACCCACTTCGCCCGCACCGCCGCCCACCGCGGACAGGTGACAGCCGCGTCGCTTCGCGCCGACTGCGAGAACACCAAGGCCGCCAACCGCCGCCTCCAAGACCAACTCCGCACCCTGGAACGGCGCTTGTCCCGGGCGCTGGGAGCAGAAACACTCGCAGCCCTCGGCGCCGAAGACCCCTGGCCGATCCCCGCCGCCGTCCAGGAGCGCCTCGACGACCTCGACGCGAAACTGGTCGAGACCCACGCAGAGCTCAAGCGCCGCGACGAGGAACTGGCGGCGGCCCGCCACATCAACCGGGAGCTGATGGCCCGCTTGAACCAGACCGGCCATGACCATCCCCCGGCGCAGAACCGGCCCGGGACAGCGCAGGACTCCAGTTGACGGCATGGCCGGCAGCGCCCGACACAGCCGTGTACCACGGCCCCGCCGGCGAGTTCGTGGCCCGCACCGAGCCGCACACCGAGAGCGACCCGATGGCGCTGCTCGCCCAGTTCCTGGTCGCCTTCGGAGCCGCCGCGGGCCGGGGCGCCTACTACCAAGTCGAGGCCTCCCGGCACTACCCAAATGAGTTCGTCGTCCTCGTCGGCGCCTCCGCCAAGGGCCGCAAGGGATCATCCTGGGACCACGTCGAGGCCCTCCTTCACCACGTCGACGACACCTTCGTCGACCACTGCCTCGCGTCGGGCATGTCCTCGGGCGAAGGACTGATCGCGGAAGTCAAAGACACCGACGGAGAGCCCGGAGCCGACGACAAACGCAAGCTGGTGCTGGAATCCGAGTTCGCCCAGGTCCTCAAGGTCCTCTCCCGCGAGGGCAACACCCTCTCCCCGGTGATCCGCAACGCCTGGGACTCCAAGCCACTGCGGACGATGGTCAAGACGGCGCCCCTGCGGGCCACCGGGGCCCACATCGCCATCGTCGGACACATCACCAAAGACGAGCTCCTCCGCCACATCAACGCCACCGAACTGGCCAACGGGTTCTTCAACCGGTTCATGCTCGTGGCCGTGCAACGCTCCAAGGAGCTCCCCTTCGGCGGTCGCCTCACCGGCGACAGCCTCGCCGTTGTGCGCACCGCGGTGCGAGACGCCCTTATCTTCGCCCGAACGCCCCGCCCGGTTGCCTTCGGGCCCGAAGCCCGAGAGCGCTGGAGCGACGCCTATAGCGCCCTTTCACGGGGCGAAGCAGGCATGTTCGGCGCCTCCACCGCGCGAGCTGAGGCCCATACTGTCCGGCTGGCGCTGATCTACGCTCTGCTTGACCGATCCGAGACGATCGATCTGGTCCACCTGGAGGCTGCTCTGGCGTTCTGGGTCTATTCGGCGACGTCGTCGCAGTGGGTGTTCGGGGACAGTCTCGGTGATCCCACCGCTGATGAGATCTGGGCCCTTGCATGCGATCGGACCGGAGGCGTTAGCCGCACGGAGGTGTCCAACCTCTTCAGCCGAAACAAGAAGGCCCGCGAGATCGACCGAGCATTGACCGTACTTGTCGACGCTCGGCGCCTGGAGCGCCGGACCATCATCGCCGAAAGAGGCCGACCCACAGAGGTCTGGGTGCCGATCCATCGAGCATCCTGAACCCCTCAGAGATCGCCCAGGTCTTCCCTACCGGATTCGGTCCGCTTGCCGTCGGGCTTCGGGAGGGCGACGTACCATTGCCGAGACCCGATCAGGAGAGCAGGTGCATTGACGAGGCGAGCGTCCGTAACTGGCGGCGTGGTCCAGGTACTACGCGCTCAGGAACGGGCTCGCGCCGCGCAGGCAAGGGCGCAGACCTCGGCGGCAAGGCGGGCGGAAGCAGCTCAGAAAGCGTACGAGCGCAGCCTCGCCGCGGACGCGAAGGAGCGCAAACGGCTGTACGTCGAGTCGCGTCTCGCTCACGTTGCGATGGAGAACCACGAACTCGCTGAATCCCTTCTCGGACTGCGGAACCTGCTGTTGGATGGCCTGAAGAGGGACCCCTACCTCAGCGCGACGAAGCTGAAGCGACCGCCGAATCATGTGACCTGGGATTCGGCACATCTGTACGTGGAAGAACCTGCCCCGCGGCCTCCGCCTCCGGCTCCGCAGCCTCCGCCTCCGGCCGCCCCGCCCCGTGGTATCGCCAAGATTTACCAAGGGGCCAAGCAACGCCAGGCGGCGGAGTATGCCCTGGCGGTGGGGCAACGGGACTACAGGGCAGCCTTGGAAGCCCACGCTGCCCTGTTGAAATCCCACGCTGCGGCGGTGATCGCCCATCAGGAGCGTGAGGTGGGCCGCAAGGCCAGGCTTGAGGCCGAGTTGGCGGACTATCAGCGCAAGGTCGACGAGGAGCGGGCCGCTTGTGCCGCCCAACACGCCGAGGTCGAACTGCTGCTCCGACAGTTCGGTGCCGGCGACCCTGACGCGCTCCGGTCCTACATGGGGTTGGTCCTCAGTGCTTCGCCCTATCCGGATGGCTTCCCTGGCACCTGCAAGATTGCCTACGTTCCCGAGTCGAGCCAACTCGTCGTGGAATACGACCTTCCTCCATTCGAGATCGCCCCAAGAGCGGCCGCTTACAAGTACGTGAAAACCACTGACAAGGTGACGGAGACGCTAATGCCCGTGACCCAGCGGAGGGCTCTCTATGCATCGATCGTGGCTCAAGCAGCGCTTCGAACGCTAGGCGAAGTGTTCGTAGCGGACAGACACCAGCACGTCGGCAGCGTGGTCTTCAATGGGCATGTGGAGACGATTGACCCAGCTACTGGGCGTCGTATCCGTCCCTGCCTGGTGACGGTGCGTTGCAGCCGAGACGCGCTCACTGCTATCGACCTGTCCCAAGTCGACCCGGCGGCATGTCTGCGCTCACTGAATGCGTCGGTGTCGAAGAGCCCGGCGGAGTTCGCCCCGGTGCGACCTGTCCTGGAATTCTCGATGGTCGACGCCCGCTTCGTTGACGAGGTCGATGTCCTCTCGGGACTGGATCAACGCCCCAACCTGATGGAACTAACCCCGGGCGAGTTCGAGTCGCTGATTACCAATCTCTTTGAGCGCATGGGATTGGAGACCCGACTAACCCAGGCGAGCCGTGATGGCGGCGTTGACTGTGTCGCCTATGACCCGCGACCCATCTTTGGCGGAAAGGTCGTCATCCAGGCAAAGCGTTACAAGCACACGGTGGGCGTCAGTGCCGTTCGGGACCTGTTCGGGACGATGCAGAACGAGGGCGCGTCTAAGGGCATCCTCGTAACAACCAGCGGGTACGGCAAGGCCAGCTTCCAGTTCGCCGATGGGAAACCTCTTGAGCTACTCAGCGGCTCACACCTCCTATACCTCCTGGCCGAGCACACCGGCATTGACGCGCGCATCGAACCACCCGATGACTGGACCGATCCCGAGCCGGACAGCGAGCCCTCACCCTCCTGACACCGGATCGGTCCCGGTGTCATCATGGTCTTTGCCGTGTTAAACGTCGGGTAGGACAGCCGTCAGGAAAGGGCCTCGTGGGCGAGGACCGGTGGCTCGAATGTGACTTGCCGATTCTGGAAGCGTTAGCGAAGCTCGAAGACGGAGCCGACCGCCATTTCGGGGTGCCCGACCTTGCGGGTGAGACCGGTTTTGACGCCGCCTCGGTGAAACGATCCCTCCGACGCCTTGAAGGGGAGTACCTTACGTTTACGGCCCTATCTGGAAACGACGAGCCGTTGTCATCGGCGCGGAACATCCGACTGCTCGGGTCCGGGCGTCGGGCCACGAAGCAGTGGCCGACCCCGGAAAGTGCACTTTCTTTACTTGTGGATGGCGCTCATTGCGGCAGGCGAGCAAGTAGAGGACCCAGCGCAGAAGTCGAAGCTGCGAAAGGCTGCAACCGCCGTTGCCGGGCTAGCCGGAGGGATCGCTGAAGACTTGGCGACCAAGATCGCTACCGCTTATCTCGCAAGGATCAGCGGACTCCCATAGCTGTCGTTTGTCACCGAGATCAGCCAGTCGGCTGCTCGGGACTCACAACAGCTTGGTCGCGTAGAGCCAGGAAAATGCCTCGCATAGCAACAGCGGCGCGCGACGAGGTCGTAGTCGTGCCAAGCAACGTCTCGGTTTAGATTTAGGAGGCGTGGCTCTCCAGAGCCCGGAGAAGTTCTGCGACGGTCCGATGGACAGCGGCGCCTTCATCTTTCCGCCTGACCGCTCGTAGGTCAGCCGCCGTCTTGCGCTCGCACACGACGTGGTCGGCGTAGCCCGCCGCGCAAGGGAGAAACAGGAGGTCGATGAGGTCATTGCTGGTCCAGGTGTCTTGCGCGTTGAGCATGCGGCGATGCACCACCTCGCGGGCTCGGCCCAGGTAGGGGAGCATGGCCACGTCGGCCTCCGCCTCCGACTCGAGCCACTCTCCGAACTCCTCAACATTGACGTTCGCGGTGGATGTAGCCACTCCCAAGTCGAGCCACAGGTCCTTGAGGAACCACCTCAAAGTGAACTCGCGGGACGTTGTCCGTACTCCTGAGTTGCTTGCGAGGACGTTCGCTGCCTGTTGATGCTCCTCGGCCCATCGGCGGGTGGCCTCCGCTCCCTCGTGCGAGCACACCGCATCATCTTCCAACAGCACGGCAAAGATGGCGCTTGCCCCTGAAAGCACGTCGACCCACATCGCGACCTCGGGTGGCAGACTGCTATGGCCCAGCGAGGGCATCGCTTCGAAGTAGACCGCTCGATGGTCCAGCGTGAACACCGGCTCATCAATCACCGGCATCAAAGAAGACCGGCGGCACTTGAACAACGAGACGAGCTCCAGCATGCGAACTAGGACCGGATCACGCATGATCCAGCCGCGGGAGAGCCCGACCATCGACGCGGCGACATGATCTCGCCTGTGCCCGTAGAGCGGCCCGGTCTCGATCCAATGCCCCGACGAGATCGGTAGGATAACCTCCTTCGCTGCCGCCAGTTCGATCAACTGGCGCGTCGGCCCCAGCTCAGGTAGGTGCACGCGCTCGGGTGCGTGGATGGCTTGAGCAACCTGGACCCACTTGTTCTGATCAAGGTAGACCACCGGCCGGCCGGTGCGTCGCTCCTGCTGGTCGTCGAACAGAAAGAGTTCGGTCTCAAGCTCGTCGCCCCATTCGGTAACCATTACGAGGATGTTCTCGGCAACCCGATAGGTGATGCGCTTCAGGTCTATAGTCGTGCCAGGCTCCGCAAGGGCGCGGATACCTCGCTGTCGGACCTCGCCGCGGTCACTCGTCACGATGACAAGTTCATCGTTCTCGAAGTCGATAGTCATCTCGAGCAGTCCGGGAAACTGGTTCAGCCACATGATGTGAGCCCGTCATGCCGCGACGTGCCTAGCGCGAACCCCGAGCCAGCGGCAAGGGCTCTCACGACATCGGCAGCGACCCGGTCTTTTCGTGGGGACGTCGCCACAAGTACCCGACGTTAGGTGGCCAACCATCCGAGGTGGGCTCGACCCGGCTCCGTCAGGGGCGCGCTCGGCCAGCCCGATTGGGCAGTCGCGGGAACATCATTCAAGTGCTCTGGCCGAGCCTGGCCGGAGCGCGACCCGGTCGCCGCTGATGCTCGTTTCTTTCGTACTACGTCTGCTCGTCACCGGGAAAGAACAACAGACTACGTGTGATGCAGAGGACTGCATCACAGGAAGGTGCATGTCAGGGGCGTCAGATCAGCCCTTCTACCTAGAAAACCCCGGGCTTCTGTTGGATGCTCCCAGCCATCGTCTCCCTCCAGGTTGTTGCACCAACTTGTTGCACCAAGACTACCTGATGGGTGTGACGACCGCCGAACATGGCCTCTGACCAGCTAGTTCATAGAGCCCGAGAGCGGAATCGAACCGCTGACCTGCGCATTACGAGTGCGCTGCTCTGCCGTCTGAGCTACTCGGGCGGGCGAATGATGGTAGCCCACGACCCTGGCACCGCCGGTGGCCAATCTCCGGTCCACCACACTGTCACAGGGCCTTGGTAGCGTGCCCCGAAGCTTCCCCGGCTCCGGTTCCGTCGAAATTGCTTGGAGGTACTGTGGCGCGAGTGGCGCTGAAACCGACCCGGGAGGGGTTCTCGGCAGCCGGTGCCCTGTCTGAGTTCTCCGAGGGCCAACTGCTGAACTTGCTCCGGGCGCGACCCGACTTGGCGACCCCGCCGCCCAAGGATCTCGCCGTCCTGGCCGCCCGCGCCTCGAGCTGGGCCAGCATCAACTCGTGCATTGTCACCCTGAACCGGGCGAGCCAGCAGCTACTCGATGCGCTGTGCCTGCTGCCCCAGCCGACGACGGTCCGCGAGTTGCTACGGCTGCTCGACACAAAGGACGACGGGGGCAATCTCGCCGGGGCACTCGGGCGTCTCGTCGACCTGGCGCTGGTGTTCCGGACGGGAGAGGAGCTGCGGGTGCATCCTCAGCTCGACGGCCTGCGCAATCCGGCCGGGCTCGGCCCCCCGGCGAGCAGCGTCCTGGCCTCCCAGCCGGCGTCGGCCCTGGATGCCATGGCCCGACACCTGGGCATGAAGCCTGAGCGCAACAAGCAAGAGATGTTGGCCTCGGTAGTCGCGGCGCTCGCCGAGCCCGCCCGGATCCAGCGGGCGTTGCGGGACGCGCCTGCGGGCACGTCCGACCTCGCCGCCCGGCTGGCGGAGCACTCAGTCGGGACCGTACCGGGGGGCACCTACTACATCCGCGCCAACACACCGCTTGGATGGATGGCCGAACGGGGCTTGGTGGTCGCGACTGATTGGGAGACCATCGTCATGCCGCGGGAGGTGGGGTTGGCGCTGCGCGGGGGGCGACCGTTCCCCGACTTCCGCCTCCGGCCTCCGGCCATCCCCTGGCGCCCGGTGGATGCCGACTCGACCGACCGAGCATGCGCCGAGCAGGCCATGCGCATCGTGACCGACGTGGCGACCATCCTCGACAGCTGGCAGGACGCCCCGGCCAAACTGCTCAAGGCCGGGGGTATAGGCATACGCGACGTCCGGCGCGCCGCCACCGCCGTGGGCCGCTCGGAGATCGAGACAGCCCGTTTGATCGAGCTGGCCGCGGTCGCCGGGCTGGCCGGCTGGGACGCCGCGACAGCGACTGCTCTGCCAGGCACGGCGTACGACGACTGGCTCGACCTGGACTTGGCCGACCGGTGGATGGCGCTGGTCACGGCGTGGCTGGACTCCGACCTCCATGTCAACCTGGCCGGCGCTCTCGGGACCAACGAAAAGCCAATCCCTCCGCTCCTGGACCGATGGCCCGAAGGCGCGGCCCGCCACCGCCGGGCGCTGGTGCTCGCCGCCTGGTTGGAGGGCGGTTGCGGCCAGGCGGCCGACGACGAGTCCCTGACCGCCCGGGTCACTTGGGACGCGCCAGCCATCTGGACCGGTGGGCCGGCCCGGCCTCCCATGCTGGTTTCGTGGGTACGTGAAGAGGCCCAGATGCTCGGAATCTGCGCCTCCGGCGCCCTGGGCCGGCTCGGTCGGGCGGTGGTGACCGGCCGGGTTGACCAGGCGTTGGCCGAGTTGGCCGCCCATGCCCCCCGGATCACCTCACAATTCGTGATCCAGGCCGATCTAACCGCAGTGGCGACCGGCCCGCTGCCGACGACGATCCGGTGCGAGCTCGAGTTGATGGCCGACCTGGAGTCGTCCGGTGCCGCCACCGTCTACCGATTCAGCGAGCAGTCGCTACGGCGAGCGTACGACGCCGGACGGACCACGGCCGAAATCAACGGTTTTCTGACCGCCCGCGCGGCCAAGGGCGTTCCCCAACCGCTCGCGTACCTGGTCGAGGACATTGGCAGGCGACATGGCAGGGTGCGGGTCGGATCAGCCACTTGTTACGTCCGCAGTGACGACCCGTCCCTCCTGGCCGAGATCTTGGTGGCCCGCCGGGCGGCCAAGCTCGGGCTGCGGCCGTTGGCGCCCACCGTGCTGATAAGCACGTCCTCCCCCGAGACAGTCGTCGCCACGCTGCGGGCGAGCGGGTACCTGCCGGCCGAGGAGGACGACGCCAGCGGACTGGTTGTACGCCGGCGGGTGGTGCGCCGGGCAACCGCGGGCCATGGTCCCAAGCGCGGGCGGGCGCCTGACGCCACCGCGAGCCGGTCAGCGCCAGCGCGGGCGTCCGAGCTGGCCCAGATCTTGGCCGATCGCGACTTGCTTGCGTCCGTGGGCCAGCTGGTGGCCGGCGCCCCGGCCCAGCACCCCGACCTTGAGAGCTTGGTCCGCCGGCTACGAAGTCCCCGCCCGGGCACGGTTGCGGGCTCGCAGCCGCCACCGGCTCGGGCCCAGCCGGTCAACGGCGCGAAGGCCAACGGGTCGACCCGGCCGCCGGCCCCCATTTCCCAACTCGAATTGCTGAAAAACGGCACGCGACCCGGAGAGATCGCCAAGTCGCCCCTCACCATCCTCGAGTTGCTTGACCGCGCTGTCGAGCACGAGTGGCTTCTCCGGCTTCAGTACACCAACCAGCGAGGCCAAAGCCAGCAGTACAACGTCGCCATCTTCGGCCTGTACGGCAAGCAGGTCATGGTCGGCATCCTGCCCGCATTGCAGTCCCGCACTTTGACCATCAACCGGATCTCCTGGGCCCGCGTCCTGACCGAGGCGGAGGAGGACGCACTGTGACGGAAGGGCCGCTCATCATCCAGTCCGACCGGACGCTGCTGCTCGAGGTCGACCACCCCGCGGCGGCGGCCTGCCGGGCCGACATCGCCACCTTCGCCGAGCTCGAGCGTTCGCCGGAACATGTCCACACCTACCGGCTCACCGACCTCGGGCTCTGGAACGCCCGGGCCGCGGGCCACGACGCCGAGCAGGTCGTCGACGCCCTTCTGCGGTGGTCGCGCTACCCCGTTCCCCAGGCGCTACTGATCGATGTGGCCGAGCGCATGGCCCGCTTCGGCCGGCTGGTGCTCGAGGTCGACGCTGTGCATGGGTTGGTGTTGCGCACCACTGACCGGGCCGTGCTGCAGGAGGTGGTACGGGCCAAGCACGTCGGGCCCCTTATGGGCCCTCGGATCGATGACGACACCGTCGCCGTCCCCCGAGGCGAGCGAGGACGGCTGAAGCAGGCGCTGCTCAAGTTGGGCTGGCCGGCCGAAGACCGAGCCGGCTACGTCGAAGGCACGGCCCATCCCATCGCGCTTGACCAGACCGGGGGCTGGGCCCTGCGCACGTACCAGGAACAGGCGGTCGAGGATTTCTTCGCCGCCGGCAGCGGCGTCGTCGTGCTCCCCTGCGGCGCCGGGAAGACCCTCGTCGGGATGGCCGCTATGGCCCGGGCCGGGACTCGCACTCTGATCCTCGTGACCAACACCGTGTCCTCGCGTCAGTGGCAGACCGAGCTGCTGGCCCGGACCAACCTCACCGATAGCGATATTGGCGAGTATTCGGGCGAGCGCAAACAGATCCGCCCCGTCACGGTCGCCACCTACCAGATCCTGACCACACGCAAGGGCGGGCTGTACCCGCACCTCGAGTTGCTGTCGGCCGAGGACTGGGGACTGATCATCTATGACGAAGTCCACCTCCTCCCGGCCCCGGTCTTTCGCATGACCGCCGAGATACAGAGCCGTCGCCGTCTCGGACTGACGGCGACGCTCGTCCGGGAGGACGGGCGCGAGGGGGACGTGTTCAGCCTCATCGGCCCGAAGCGCTACGACGCGCCGTGGCGCGATATTGAAGCCCAGGGGTGGATCGCGCCGGCGAAGTGCACCGAGGTCCGGGTTACCCTCACCGACGAAGAGCGGATGACCTATGCCCTGGCCGAGCCGGAAGAGCGCTACCGGGTGGGCGCAACGGCACGAAGCAAACTCGCAGTCGCCGAGGCGCTGTGCCGTCAGGCGGTCGAGGGGGGCGAGCCAACCCTTGTCATCGGGCAGTACCTCGATCAGCTCGACCAGGTGGCCGCTCGGTTGGGCGCTCCGATCATCACGGGGAAGACTCCGACCGCGGTCCGACAACGGCTGTACGAGGCGTTCCGCCGGGGGGAGGAGCCGGTCCTGGTGGTGTCAAAGGTGGCCAACTTCTCGATCGACCTGCCCGAGGCGTCCGTAGCCATTCAGATCTCGGGCACCTTCGGCAGCCGCCAGGAGGAGGCCCAGCGGCTGGGCCGCATCCTGCGACCGAAGAGCGACGGCCGCCAAGCCCACTTCTTCGCCGTGGTGTCCCGTGATACCAACGACCAGGAGTTCGCAGCCCGACGGCAGCGGTTCCTGGCCGAGCAGGGCTACGCCTACCAGATCGCCGACGCCGAAACCGTCCTCCAGCAGGACCGCCTCCGGCAGAGGCAGGGGCAGGAGTCCGGTCTCGGACAAGGACGCCACGGCGAGGACCAGCCGGAGTCGGGCACAATACCAATAGATCCGTCACCGCCTAGCTGAGGCTTGCCGGACTGAAGGGCGCCCGGCTGTGACTCGGTCGGCGGGCGAATACATCAACTCCCTCCGCTGAGCACCGTGCGAAAGGATGTCCGGGTGTGCCCCGGGTCGATCGGATCAGTGTGGTCGCCGCGTTCGGTGCCTTCGGCGTGTTCTCGGGGGGCGTGGGGGGCGTGGGGGGCGACCATCCCCCAAATCCAGCGCTCGGCCAATGTGGGAAACAGCGCACTCGGTGTCGATCTCCCCCTCATGGGCATTGGCGCGATCTGCTCAATGCGGGTCGCGGGCGGCCTGATCGACCGAGTGGGCCCGCTCGGGCTGCCCGGGTCGTTGGTCGCCCTGGCGGTCGCGGGCGCACTGCCAGCGCTGGCCCGCTCGGGGGCGACCCTCGGGGGCGCTCTCTTCCTCGGGGGCGCTCTCTTCCTCCTGGGCGCGGCAGCGGGCGCGTGCGATGTGGCCATCAGCACCGCCGGTGCCCGCAGCGAGGCAGCAACGGGCCAGCCGATCATGAACTTGGCCCACGCCGGCTTCTCTGTCGGGGTGGTGGCCACCAGCCTGAGTGTGGGCGTCGCTCTGACCGGGGCGCATCGCCCCTGGCCGTGCTGGGCGGATGCGGCGTGGCGACCATCATCGTCGCCTCGGTCTTGACCACGGTTCGACATGCCATGGCATCGGGGGCCATGCTGTCCACACGTCGCCCCCTAATGGAGCCAGCCGGGCGGCTCAAACTCCCCACGCCGCTCCGGCATCCACATTTGACAAGGCCCCCGGTGCGCGGGTCCCCAAGGTCCGGCGGGATTCCGGCGCCGCTCCTGCTTCTGGGCGGGATCTGCGCCCTCACCTACTTCGTCGAGGGGGCCTGGCAGAGCTGGGGCGCCCTCCCCATCGAGCGGACCTTCGGCGGCTCACCCGCCATCGGTGCCGCCGCGCCCGCCACCGTTGCACTTACCGCCGCGTCCGGTCGTCTGGCCGGCCAACGCGTCACCCGCCGCATGACTCCCCGCGCCATGCTCAAGCACGGCGCCGCCATCGCGACCGCCGGCACCGTTCTAGCGGCCGCCGCGCCGACCGCGACCGTGGCATTGATCGGCATTGGAGCGGCCGGACTGGGAACGAGCATCTGTGCCCACGGTCTTCAGCCTCACCGGGAAGGTTGCCGGGCCCGACCAGCGAGGCGCGGCCATGGGTACCGTTACGACCATCGCCTACCTTGGCTTCGTCCTTGCCCCGGAGATCGCGGGGATCCTCACCTCAACCACAGGCCTACGGTTGGCGCTCGGACTGGTCGCTTTGGCGGCCGTTTCGCTCGGTTTCCTCGGCGCTCGGGCCCCGGTTCCCATCAACCAGGCCGAGTTGCCCCCCGAGCCGCACCGGGCCACGTGACACCGGCTGTCAGCCGACCCGAGCAGCCAACCGCCCCAGCCTGACCAGCAACGCTTGGAGCTGCAAGAGCTCATTGGGGTTGTAGGCCAAGTTGGCATAGAGCTCCTGAATGAGCCCGACCGACTCGACAGCATTGGCGGCCGCCGAGGTCGGAACACCCGACGCCAGCCGGTCCCGGTAGACGCCGGCGAGGGCGGCCAACCCGGCCTTGAGCTCGTCGGTCCGCTGCCGGCGGATCTCCCGCCGGTGGCGTTCCTCGAGTTCCTTCGCCCCTGACTTGGCCGCCCGCTTGCCGCCACTGCGCCCTGTCACCTCGTTGGCGCGGGCCACCCGGGCTTCGAGGTCGGCCACCTCAGCCGCCTGGCGCTGGCGCAGTGGCTCGACGCTGCGCTCCAACCGCCCGACCAACTCGCCCGCGATGGCGACGGCGGTACCGCCGGTTCCGTCCAACCGGGCGGGCACGGCCTGCCAGGCTTGGCGCCGGACCCCAAACTCGGGATCGCTCGCCAACAGACGGGCCCGATCCAGCCGGCCATCGGCCGCGGCGGCCAACTCCAGGGCCAAACCCGCCTCAACGCCGCCAGCTCGCAGCGCGGCGGCGACCGCCTCCAACGGCAGGGGTCGGAAGTCGATCACCACGCAACGGCTGGCGATGGTGACCAGTTCGGGCGGTACGAACTCCGCCGTGATCACGAAGATCGTGCTCGGCGGGGGCTCCTCGATCGTCTTCAGCAGCGCAGGCCCCGCCTCACGCACCAGGTGGAAGTCGCCGAGCATGAGCACCTTCCGGTCGCCCTCGACCGGGCTGCGGGCCGAGGCCACGCCGATCTCACGGGCCATGTCGATGGTGATCCATGGACCCTCCCGGTCGATCGAGACCAGGTCGGGGTGCACACCGCTCAGGACCCTCCGGCATGCGTCGCACGTCCCGTCACCCCCGTTGGGGCACAAGAGCGTGGCCGCGAAGCTGACTGCGCTCGCCCTTTTCCCCGACCCGGGCGGCCCGACCAGAAGGTAGGCATGAACAGGGCGGACGGCCGCGGCTCGAAGGGCGGCGACGGCCGCATCCTGGCCGATGACGTGGGCGAACAAGTTGGTGTCAGGCATTGTTCCTCATTTAATCGCAGGAAAAGGCCCCGTCGGTCAGCGAGGAGCGGTGTTGAGGGCTTGAATCTCGCCGACGGTGACCCGGAGGACTGTGTTCAAACCGCTCAATTCACCAAGGTCGCCTCCGCCCGGAGCACCCCGAATAGTCCACAGCACGTGGTAAACGGTATGTGCGCTAACAGCGTATCTTTGGTCGGGCGTGTCGGCACTCGATTGATGCCACGTCCAGCCGCAATCCGGTGAGGCTGCAAGCACCGGACGTTCGGGATTCTCACTCTCAGCCAATTGGTCGTTGTAAGGAGTACCCGGCCCAGTGCAGGTCACAGTAGATGCAGATCCGTCGCCTTTGGTTTGGTAGGAGAACACCAGCCGAATAGGCGTCGCAATCACGGTCACCGTGACCGGACCGGCGTTGGCGGACGAGGTTAGGGGAGTCCACGCGCTCTCGAGAACCCACGCCCACGTCGGCATTTGGACATATTGCCAGAGGTTGGTGGCCGGGCTCAGCTGGATCTGGGGCGCCGGAAGGCCCAGGTGGTTTCGGGCGACAACGAGGAGCTGGGCTGGAAGGGTGATGGCGCCACCAGCGGGTACGAAAAGCACAGAGACTGAGCCCTTGGAAAAGGCAAAGCAGACGTACCAGGTCCCGGGCGTATTTGGTGCGATCACTTGACCAGAATCGGTGACGCCACCATGTAACTGCGAGGGATATCCAGTGGCGTCAGCCGGCACCGGGATATACGGACAACTGCTTCCATTTCCGCCACTGCCACCACCGCCGCCACCACCGCCAGGCGAACCAGTTCCACTCTGCGCAACGGAGTCCACGCCATTACGATC
>JALYXV010000046.1 GCA_030947025.1 Actinomycetota bacterium
CCACCCCTACCAGCCCGAATACTCGCCTTACTCAACGTCGACGCCACCCGAAGCCGCTACCAAACACACCAACAATGACAAGGAATACCTACACCCCATCATGTGCGGAAGGCCCGGCTAGCCGACTGAGGCGCTGGCCATACGGCGGTCGCGGCGCTCGGCCACCCGTCTGCTGACCCGTTCGATGCGCTGCATGTGGGCCATGGTCCGCTCGCGGGCCTGCTCCGCTTCGGCGTTGAGCCCGGTCAGCGACTCCAGCCGCCAGTGGCGCAGGATCACGGGCGCCAGGATCTGCTCGTAGTGGATGTTGAAGTCGTAGATCCCCGCCGACGCGGTGGCGGCGGCGTGGCGGGCGAAGTCGGGAATGCCCGCCCCGGGCATCTGGAAGTTCTTCACCTGGGTCTCGAAGGCCATCACCATGCGGGACGGGTCGACCGCCAGCATCGCCGTGGCCAGGTCCCGGTAGAACAGGAAGTGGAAGTTCTCGTCGGCCGCCACCTTGGCCATGACCTCCTGGCCGGTGTCGTCCAGCAGCCGGCCGGTATTGCGGTGGGAGATCCGAGTGGCCAGCTCCTGCAGGGTGACGTAGGTCACGCCCTCGCAGGTGTTGACCAGCTTGCCCTCGGGTGCGTAGCCGGCCGAGACCTGGGCCATGCGGGCTCGCTCCAGCTCGACCGGGTCGAGGGCTCGGGTGACCGTCAACCAGTCCCGGATGACGATCGAGTGACGGTGCTCCTCGGCCGTCCAGCGCCGGTTCCACACGCCCCACACCGAGTCCTCCCCGAACAGCCAGCTGATGGAGTGGAAGTAGTACGGCAGGTTGTCCTCGGTGAGCAGGTTGAGGTACAAGGCGCTGCGAACTGCGTCGGGCAGGGGGAACTCCTCAGGGTCCCACGCCTCCCCGGGCTGGAAATCCCGGCCCATGCTCCACGGCACCAGCTCGTGCGGGAACCACTCCTTGGTCTTGGACAGGTGCCGTTCCAATAACGATTCCGCCACCTGGGCGGTGGCAGCAAGCAACTCGCGGTCTGCCGACGGGGGCTGGTTGTCCAATCGGGGCATCCCTAAAGCCTACCGACCCGTCAGTAGGAAATGCATCTCGCACCGTGAGCCACGAAACACGTGGTACCCTGACATACGGCGGCATGGTGGGGTGGGCCATGTTGTGACATCTGTTCCCAGGAGACCCTTGAAGCCATCGTTTGACGCGTTGGGCATCTCGCCGGACCTCGTCCGGGCGCTCGCCCCAATCACCACCCCGTTCCCCATCCAAGCCCTGACCATCCCCGACGCCCTCGACGGGCGGGACATCTGCGGGAAGGCGAAGACGGGCTCGGGCAAGACCCTCGCCTTTGGACTGCCCATGTTGCAGTGCCTGGCCGCCGCACCCGCCCCGACCCGCGCCAAGGCCACCGCCGGCGCCAAGGCCACCGCCAACGCCACCAAGGGCCGGCCACGCGGCCTGGTCATGGTCCCCACCCGCGAGCTGGCTCGCCAGGTCGCCGACGTCCTTCGCCCCCTCGGTGAGGTGCTCAACCTCACGATGGCCACCATTTACGGGGGCACGGGCATGGACTCCCAGATCAAGTCCCTCCACGGACCGGTCGACGTGGTGGTCGCCACCCCGGGCCGGCTGATCGACCTGCACCAGCGGGGTGACCTCCACTTGGACTCGGTCGAGATCCTGGTGCTGGACGAGGCTGACCGGATGGCCGACATGGGGTTCCTTCCTCCGGTGGAATGGGTCCTGCGCCGCCTGCCCATGCCCCATCAGACGATGCTCTTCTCGGCCACCCTCGACGGCGAGATCGACTACCTGGTCCGCCACTACCTCTCCGACCCCGTCTATCACGACGTGGCCGAGCCGGTGGGGACCATCTCCGAGATGGAGCACCGGTTCCTCGCCGTCCATCAGATGGACAAGGCCAAGGTGGCGGCGGCCGTGGCCCAGGCCAGCCCCCGCACCCTGCTGTTCACCCGGACCAAGCGGGGCGCGGACACCCTGACCCGCAACCTCCAGCGCGAGGGGATCAAGGCGGCCGCCATCCACGGCGACCTGCCCCAGAAGCTGCGGGAACGGGCCCTGGCCGATTTCACCAGCGGCAAGCTCCCGGTTCTGGTCGCCACTGATGTGGCCGCCCGGGGCATCCACGTGGAGAGCATCGATGTGGTGATCCACTACGACCCGCCCGAGGACCTCAAGACCTACCTCCACCGTTCCGGCCGCACCGCTCGGGCGGGCGAAGAGGGGCTGGTCGTGACCTTCGTGCTCTGGGACCAGCGGCTCGAGGTTGAGCGCCTCCAGCGCCGCCTAGGGATCAGCCAACCGGTGGTCGAGGTGTTCTCCAACGATCCCCGGTTGCAGAACCTGCGCACGCTCTGTCGCACCGCCTCGGTCGCCTAGCCTCGCCTAGCCCGCGCCGGGGGCGCTCCCGCCCTGCCAAAGCCCGGCCACCCGGCCCGACCACCTACGCTAAGGGCCGACCGCCATGCGCCTGGCCCGGGACATCCTCCTCGTCGCGCTCGGCGCGGCCATGGTGCTGGGCACCTTGCTGTCGACGATCCGTTCCACCATCCTGCCCCGGGGGGTCAGGTCGTGGATCGCCCGCTTGGTGTTCGCCGCCACCCGCATCGTGTTCCGGTTGCGAGCCGGGCGCTCCCCCAGTTACGAGCGGCGGGACCGGATCATGGCCATGTACGGTCCGGTCAGTCTGCTGTTGCTGCTGTCGTCGTGGTATGTGCTGCTGCTGGCGGGCTTCAGCGCCCTCTATCTGGGCGTCGGTGTCGATGGCGTCGCCACCGCCGTCCGGCTGTCCGGATCGGCCGTGTTCACGCTGGGAACGACATCGGACCCCCGCCTGATCCTCAGCCTCCTGACCTACATCGAGGCTGGCCTGGGCTTGTTGGTCCTGACCCTCCTCATCACCTACCTGCCGACCATGTATGGCGTCTTTTCCACGCGGGAGCTGGCGGTGGCCCAGCTGCACGTACGAGCGGGCACACCGCCCACGGCCTGGAACATGCTCATTCGGTTCTCCCGCATCGGCATGACCAGCCGGCTGACCGAGTTGTGGCAGTCATGGGAAGGCTGGTTCGCGGCCCTGGAGGAGTCCCACACGTCCTTTCCCGTCCTGGCCTACTTCCGTTCGCCCCAGCCCGACCAGTCCTGGGTGACCGCGGCCGGGACGGTGCTCGACGCCGCGTCCCTGTGGGCGTCGAGCGTGCAGCACCCCAACGACCCCGACGCCCAGCTGTGTATCCGGGCTGGTTTCGTGGCCCTGCGCCGGCTGGCGGACTACTTCAACGTCCCCTACGTCGCGGACCCGAACCCGGACGACCCCATCACCATCAGCCGGCCCGAATATGAAGAGGCGTGCCGCAAGATGGAGGAGGCCGAGGTCCCGCTCCGAGCCGACCGGGACGAGGCATGGCAAAGCTTCAAGGGCTGGCGGGTCAACTACGACACCGTCCTGCTCAACCTGGCCCGCATGGTGGAGGCGCCCATCGCCCCGTGGACGAGCGACCGCTCGCCCGTGTCGGAGAACCTCCAGTGGACGCTGCGCCACGCCGTCACCCTGCACCGGCCCGCCAGCGCTGGGTCGTGGCGCCGTCGAGGACGTCGAATCTGAGCACGGCGCCCGTCCCGGGACCATCCGGCACCGTGATCATCCCGTCGGGCCCGAGGACGACCGGCGCGGTGACGTCCTCCCGGTAGAAACGATCGGACGCCGAGAGGTCCCCAGGGAGGGAAAAATTCGGGAGCGCGGCCAGGGCCAGGTTGGCGGTCCGGCCCACGCCGGTCTCCAACAGGCCACCGCACCACACCGCTACGCCCCGCAATGCAGTCAGGTCGTGGATGCGCACGGCCTCCAGGTAGCCGCCCACCCGACCGGGCTTGATATTGATGACCTTGCACGCACCGAGGGCGAGGGCGCTTTCCGCATCGGCGCATGAAGTGATCGACTCGTCCAGACAGAGCGGCGTCCTCATTTTCCCCGCCCACGCGGCATGGCCGACCAGGTCGTCGGATCCGAGGGGCTGCTCGAGGCAGAGGAGGCCGGCCTGGTCGAGCACCGCCAGGCGGCCCGCGTCAGCCAGGCGGTAGCTCCCGTTGGCGTCCACCTGGAGGGCCAGGTCGGGGAACCGGGCCCGCACCGCCAGCACGGGCTCGACGTCCCAGCCCGGTTGGATCTTGAGCTTGACCCGGCGGTAGCCCTCGGCCACCCGGCCGCCCACCTCGTCGAGCAGGGCCGGGAGCGAGCCGGTCAGGCCGACCGCCACGCCCGCCGTGACCCGGCTGCGGGTGGCGCCCAGCCGCTGTGCCAGGGACCGCCCGGCGGCCCGGAGTTCGGCGTCCAGGACGGCCAGCTCGATGGCGGACTTGGCCATGTGGTGGCCCTGGATGGCCGCGAAGGGTGCGTGCAGGGCGGCGGCGTCGAGGGGCTGGCCGAGGACCCGGGGGACCAGGTGGTGGCGCAGGATGTCCCACGCGCCGTCGAGCCATTCGGGGCTGTAGGCCGGGACAGGAAAGGCCGAGCATTCGCCCCAGCCCTCGCTGTCGGGCCCCACCACCCGGACGAGGATGACTTCGCGGTCGGTAAGGGTCCCGCCCGGCCAGCGCCAAGGCTGGACCAAGGGCAGCCGGACCCGGCGCAGCTCGACCCCCTGGATGGCGCTATTGGGGGCTCTCGTGGGCGCACTCCTCGCGCTCGATGTCGCCCAGCTGGTCGAGGCGAGCCTGGTGACGGCCGCCTTCGAAGTCGGTGGCCAGCCACTCGTCCACGATGACCAGGGCCAGCTGGGGAGCGAGGATCCGGGCGCCCAGAGCCAGGACATTGGCGTCGTTGTGCTGGCGGGACAGGCGGGCGGTGAACTCGTCATGACAGAGGGCGGCGCGGGCCCCGTGGACCTTGTTGGCCGCGATCTGCTCGCCCTGGCCGCTGCCGCCGATGACGATCCCCAAGTCGGCCTCGCCGTGGACGACGGCCCGGGCCGCGGCGGCACAGAATCCCGGGTAGTCGACCGGCTCGGTGGAGTTGGTGCCGAGATCGATCGGGGTGTGGCCGATTTCGGTCAGGTGATCGATGACCGTCCCCTTCAGGTCGAAGCCGGCGTGGTCGGAGGCGATGGCGATCCTCATGACGGTTACTCCTCTGGGCATCAGGTAGCTGGGCATCAGGTAGCTGTGTCGGTTAACGCTTGACGGCGAGGGTGACGCCATCTCGGATGGGCAGCATGGCCACGTCGACCCTGTCGTCGGCGACCACCTGGTCGTTGAACCGGCGAATGGAGACGACATTCTCCTCGGTCGCATTGTCGTCGACCACCTGGCCCCGTTGCAGGACGTTGTCGACCACGATGGCGCCGCCCGCCCGCACGCGAGGCACGATCTCCGACCAGTAGGTGGGGTAACCGACCTTGTCGGCATCGATGAACGCCAGGTCGAAGATGGGCTCGAGGGGCAGCTCCCGCAGGGTCTCGGCCGCCGGCCCCAGGCGGAGCTCGATCCGGTCGGACAACCCGGCCTCGGCCCAGTACCGACGGGCGATGGTGGTCCAGTCGTCACTGACGTCGCAGCACAGCAGATGGCCGTCGGGGGCCAGGCCGCGGGCGATGCAGATGGCCGAGTAGCCGGTGAAGGTGCCAATCTCAACGGCGTTGCGAGCCTGGGCCAGCCGGGCGATGACGGTCAGAAAGGCGCCCTCGTCAGTGGATATCTGCATCTGCGATACCCCGCCCAGGGCCGCGGTCTCGGCGATCAGGCGCTGGGCCAGCTCGTCGGGTGGGCTGCTGTGGGCCACCAGGTAAGCGAGAACGCGTTCGTACAGATCGGGATCTGCCATGGGCTTGTTTCTAGCGTGTCAGGCTAGAGGCGTGCCCACTCCGTCCGCCGCCCGCGCCCTGGCGCCCCTCGTCCACGCCGTTTTGGGGGAGTCCCTCCCCGTGGAGGTCCGCTTCTGGGACGGCAGCCGAGCGGGGGCAACGGACGGTCCGGCCACGATCGTGCTGCGTTCGCCCAACGCCCTGCGGCGGATCCTGTGGGCACCCAACGAAGTTGGCTTCGCTCGGGCCTACATCACCGGGGAGGCGGACATCGAAGGCGACATGCTGCAGGCGATCCGGGTGATGTTCCAGGCCGCCCCGGAGGACCTGCTGATCGGGACCCGCACCGTGGTCCGCACCCTGGCCGGCGCGCTCCGGTTGGGCGTGCTCGGTCCGCCCTTGGCCCCGCCGGCCGAGGAGGCCCGGCTCCGGGGCGGGCGCCACTCCCGGGAGCGCGACGCCGCCGCCATCGCGCATCACTACGACGTGGGCAACGACTTCTACCGGCTGGTGTTGGGCGAGTCCATGACGTACAGCTGCGCCCGTTTTGTGCAGCCCGATGCGTCTTTGGAGGAGGCGCAGGTCGCCAAATACGACCTCATCTGCCGCAAGCTCGGGTTGCGGGAGGGAATGCGGCTGCTCGATGTGGGCTGCGGCTGGGGTGGCATGGTGATGCACGCCGCGGCCAACTTCGGGGTGGGCGCGGTCGGCATCACGTTGTCGGAACAGCAGTTCGAGCTGGCACGGAAGCGGGTGGCCGAGGCGGGTTTGTCCGAGTGGGTGGAGGTCCGGTTGCAGGATTACCGCGACGTCGGGGGCGGGGGGGAGCGGTTCGACGCCATCAGCTCCATCGGCATGTTCGAGCACGTGGGGAAGGACCAGATGGCGGCTTATTTCTCCGTGTTGGCTCGGGTTTTGACGCCCCGGGGACGGTTGCTGAACCACGCCATCTCGACGCCGAACGGGGCCGCGTTCGACCGGCGCAGTTTCACCGCCCGGTATGTGTTCCCTGATGGCGAGTTGGAGGACGTGGCTGATGTCGTGGCGGCGATGGAAGCGGTCGACCTCGAGGTGCGCGACGTCGAGTCCCTGCGGGAGCACTACGCCTTGACCACGCGGAAGTGGGTGAGCAATTTGGAGCGCAACTGGGACGAGGCGGTGTCGCTGGTGGGCGACGTCCGGGCCCGGATCTGGCGGCTTTACATGGCCGCGGCGGTGGTGGGCTTCGAGCTGAACCAGACCGCGGTCCATCAGGTGCTGGGGGTCAAGACCAAGGCCGACGGCAGCAGCGGCATGCCCCTCACCCGGGCCGACATGATCTAGGTCCGGCTGCTGCCGGCCGGCGCCTGGTTCCTGCCGGCGCCTTCGCTGCCGCCGGACCCCAATATCGCGGGCCGCGGCGGTGAACTGTGGCAGGTTGGCCGTTCTCTGGCGACTTAACCTGAATATCGACGATAAGTCGCCAAGAAATGACGAACCTGCCACGGAACGAGCCGTCGGTGCCTCGGCGGGGGGAACTCTTCCTCGCCGCGGTCCGTACTAAGGCGTCCGGGTGGCCACCAGGCTCAGGTTGACTGCGAACAGCAACGCACCAGCGGCGATACCGACGCTGTGCCAGAACTCGTGATACCCGAACCAGGCCGGGCGCAGGGTGGGCCGTTGCCGGCCGAACAGGAAGGCGCCGGCGGTGTACAGCAGCCCGGCGATGACGACGATCACGACCCGGACGGGGTGGGTCCAGAGCGCCGGGAGCGTCGCCAGGGCCGACCACCCGAGGATCAGGTAGAGGGCGACTGCGAACCTCTGCAGGCGGGTGATGGGCGTGAGCGACAAGGCGATGCCGAGGAAGGCGCCCAGCCAGACGGTGGCGATCATGAACCAGCGCCACCACCCGACCATGGCCAACAGGCAGATGGGCATGAACGAGCCGGCGATCAACACGTAGATCATTGAGTGATCAGCTTGACGCCAAAAGGACCGGGCCCGGGGTGAACGCGCCAAGATGTGGTAGGTCGAGCTGGTGAAATAGCACAGGACGGCCGCGCTGCCATATATCCAGGCGGCGATGGTCGCCTCGATCGAGGCGGCCGAGCGCACCAGCCACACCAGTGCGCCGACCGACAGCGCGGCGGCAATGGCGTGCAGCCGGCCGCGTAGGCGAGGCCGGCCAACCGGGGCCATCGCAGGCTCGGCGCTACCCCTCGACGAACGGCGACCTGGCAGCGACATTCACGACTCCTGATGATCGATGCAACCTCATTGAATGAGGCGCCGCCAGGGTCTGGGGACAGCGCTCCAGCGTCGACCGAGCGACAGACCGGGCAAGATCAGCGGTAACCGACCGTGCCACCCCGAGGGTACTCGCCGTCCGGGGGTTAGTGCCGCGCACGGGGTGCACCGGGACCGCCAGCACCCATCAATTCGTGGCGGGCGGGTACACCGTGGACATGTCGGGCACCGCATTCCGTCTCTCGCGCTCCGAGCAAGTCAGAGGACGACAACTGGTCGTGACCAAACGCCGGGCCACGGCCCTGCTGGCGGTCGTGGCCATCGCGTTCGTGACGGCCACGGTATGGGGTGGCACCTCGGTATGGGCCGGCTACATCCAGGCCACCGCCGTCGCGGCCATGGTTGGCGGCCTCGCCGACTGGTTCGCGGTAACCGCACTGTTCCGCCGTCCCCTGGGCCTGCCCATCCCCCACACCGCCATCGTGGTCGAGCGCAAGGACCAGTTCGCGGCCACGCTCGGCGATTTCATCCAGGAGAGCTTTCTGACGCCCGACATCATCGTGGAGCGGGTGCGGTCCGCCCGGGTGGTCGATTCGCTCGCCCGGTGGCTGGCCGAACCGTCCAACGCCGCCCGGGCCGCGGCCGAGGTGGCCGACGCCTTGGTGGCGGTGACTGACCTCTGGCAGGACGACGACGTCCACTACGCCATCGATGGCTTCGTACACCAGCTGGTCGACGCCGTTCCGCTGGCTCCATTGGCCGGCCATTCCCTCAGGCTGGTCGCCGACGGCGGTGATCTCGATACGCTCCTGGACGGCGGTCTGCGCGGACTGAGCCGCTACGTCGAAGAGCATCGCGAGGAGTTACGACGGCACCTCAGCACGCGGGCGCGCCGGTGGTTGCCAAGCGTGGTCGACCACAAGATTTTCGATCGGGTCCTCGATGGCGTCACGACCGTCCTCCGGCAGATGGAAGCGGATCGCAACCACGACCTGCGCAAACAACTCAAGGCCCGGTTGGAACAGTTGACCGTCGACCTGGAAACATCTCCGGTGCTGCGCGCTCGGGGTGAGCGGCTCAAGCATGAAGTGCTGGCCCGGCCGGACATGCAACGCTGGATCGGGACGCTCTGGGGCGACATCAAACGCCACCTCCAAAGGCAGGCGTCGGATCCGGAGTCAACGCTGCAAGAGCGACTTACCTCGATGATCGTTGGGCTCGGGCGTCGGCTGCAGGAGGATCAGGCTCTGGCGGCCAAGGTGGAGGACGTGGGGGAGTCGGTCGTCTGCTACCTGGCCGAGCATTTCAACGGCGCCATCGCGGGAATGGTGAGCTCGACCGTTGCGCGCTGGGATCCGGAGGAGACCGCGACCCGACTGGAGTTGCTGCTGGGCCCCGACCTGCAGTACGTGCGCATCAATGGCACCGTGATGGGCGCTGGCGCCGGGCTGGTCCTCCACGTAGTCGCCAGGGTGCTCGGATGAAGGCCGTTGACGGCGTCGACCCGGCTCACGAGGGGAAGGAGGCGGTTATGGCCGATTCCGCTGACGACGCCGCCAACGGCTACGCGAACCCGACGGGCCAGTTTACATTGTTTCCCTTGGCCCCCGATCTGGCCGGATGGCTCACCGCCCATGGCCGGGAGGCTCTGGGCGGCGGTCCCCTTGGCAACGGCACCCCGCCCGATCCCCGGCCCCCAGAGGAGACCGTCCCGGACGCCCACATCCCATTGGTGGCCTAACTCTCGTCGCCACGGACGGCCATCCTGGCGAACGACGGCGGCTGGCGACGGGTCGAAGGTCGACGGTCGACGGTCGACGGTCGACGGTCGACGGTCGAGGCAACCGTGCCGTGTCGTCACGGGCCGGGCGGCTGACTCACGACCTAGGGTGCGGTACTGGCATGACCGACAGCATGGACCGGGCCGAGCGACGGAGGCTGGACGAGGATCGCCAGGGCACCGCTCGGTGGAAGTGGTGGGGCCCATACGTGTCGTCCCGTCAGTGGGGCACGGTTCGGGAGGACTACAGCGCCGCGGGTGAGCCGTGGCTGTCGTTCCCATTCGATCACGCCCGATCTCGGGCCTACCGCTGGGGCGAGGACGGCCTGGCCGCCATCTGCGACCGCTGGCAACATGTCTGCTTCGGTTTGGCCCTCTGGAACGAGCGCGACCCTTTTTTGAAGGAGCGCCTATTCGGCCTTACCAACGGCGAGGGCAACCACGGCGAAGATGTGAAGGAGTACTGGTGGGCTCTCGACTCGACACCGACCCACTCTTTCATGCGGTGGCTTTACAAGTATCCGCAGGCGGAGTTCCCCTACCGCTGGCTGCTGGACGAGAGTCAGCGACGGGGCCGTGACCAACCGGAGTTCGAGCTGGTCGAGACCGGCGTCTTCGAAGCGGGACGCTACCTCGACGTCGAAGTGACCTATGCCAAGGCCAGCCCGGACGACATGTGTATCCGAATTGACTGCACCAACCGCGGCCCCGACCGGGCGCCGCTCCACCTCGTGCCGACGCTGTGGTTCCGCAATACCTGGTCATGGGGTCGCGACGATCGCCACCCCCAGATGTGGGCTATTGACGACACCACCGTCGTCGCCGACCACGGCACCCTCGGACGGCTCTGGCTCTCCGCCGAGGTCGCGGACGGCGGCGTGGTCCCCGAACTGCTGTTCTGCGAGAACGAAACCAACTCCCAGCGGCTGTGGGGTACGCCGAACCAGACATCGTTCCCCAAGGACGGCATCAACGACCACGTCGTCCACGGCGCACCGACCGTCAACCCAGAACGCACCGGCACCAAGGGCGCGGTGTGGTACCGGCTCGATGTCGCGCCCGGCGCGACCGCGACTCTGCGCCTTCGGCTGGCCAAGTCGGCTCGCACCGCCGACGCCTTTGGACCCGGGTTTGACGATGTCGTCCGGCAGCGCCGGATCGAGGCGGACGAGTTCTTCGCCGAGATGGCGTCTCCGACGATCTCGACCGAGGCCCGGGAGGTACAACGCCAGGCGATAGCCGGCCTGCTGTGGGCGAAGAAGTATTACCGCTACGAAATGCGAGAGTGGCTGGAGGGAGATCCTGTCGGCCCGCCTACACCCGACCAGCGCCGGACCGGGCGAAACCATGACTGGGCCCATGTCTACAACGCCGACATCATTTCCATGCCCGACGAATGGGAGTATCCGTGGTATGCGGCGTGGGATCTTGCCTTTCACATGATTCCGATGGCGTTTGTCGATCCGGATTTCGCCAAGGATCAGCTCATCCTGTTCTGCCGGGAATGGTTCATGCACCCAAATGGCCAGCTGCCGGCCTACGAGTGGTCTTTCAGCGACGTCAACCCGCCGGTACACGCCTGGGCGGCCTGGCGCGTCTACAAGATCGACGCCAGGAACAGCGGCACCAACGACTACGCCTTTCTCAAACGCATCTTCCACAAGCTGCTCATCAACTTCAGTTGGTGGGTAAACCGGAAGGACGCCGACGGCAGCAATGTTTTCGAGGGCGGCTTCCTCGGGCTTGACAACATCGGGGTATTCGATCGCTCCGCCCCACTCCCCAACGGCGCCCGCCTGGAGCAGTCCGACGCCACCAGCTGGATGGCCATGTTCTGCTTAAACATGCTGGCCATCGCCCTCGAACTGGCCCATCACGACCGGTCGTACGAAGACGTGGCCACAAAGTTCTTCGAGCATTTCCTGGCCATTGCCAACGCCATGAACAACGTTGGCCGGCACAACATCTCGCTCTGGGACCCGCAGGACGGCTTCTTCTACGACGTCCTCAGCATGAACGGGCATCAGACTCCGATGAGGATCCGCTCGATCGTCGGCCTGATCCCCCTGTTCGCGGTGGAGACGATCGAGCCCTCTCTACTCGACGAGCTGCCGGACTTCGCCGCCCGGATGCGATGGTTCATGAAGAATCGCCCCGATCTGTGCGGCAACATCTTCGAGTTGGGCCAGTTGGGCCAAGGTCGCCGTCAGATGCTCTCCATCCTGAACCCGACTCGGCTTCGACAGGTACTCCGTCGGATGCTCGACGAGGACGAGTTCCTCTCGCCTCATGGCATCCGCTCGTTGTCCCGCTGGCACTCCCGTCATCCTGTTCGCATCGAGGTGGCCGGGCAGACTCACGAGATCGAGTACCAGCCGGCGGAGTCCACGACCGGTCTCTTCGGGGGCAACTCCAATTGGCGGGGACCGGTCTGGTTTCCCATCAATTACCTCCTGGTGGAGTCCTTGCAGAAGTTCCACCACTATCTTGGTGATGACTTCACCGTTGAGTTCCCGACAGGGTCGGGCCAACCACACTCCCTCGACCAGGTGGCCACCGAGCTGTCCCGGAGGCTCATCTCCTTGTTCCTCCCCGACAATCAAGGCCAGCGACCGGTCAACGGCGGGCACGAACTGTTCGACCGCGATCCCCTATGGCGTGACTACGTCACCTTCGCGGAGTATTTCCACGGCGATACTGGGAGCGGCTTGGGGGCCAGCCATCAGACCGGGTGGACGGCGCTGGTAGCCAAGCTGATCCGCCAGAGCGGCCCGGAACCGGAGTAGACAGGCGGCGCTCGGTGGGCCGCGCTCGGTGGGCGGCGCTCCGTGGGCGCTCGGTGGGCGGCGCTCGGTGAGCGGCGCTCGGTGGGGACGTGGGTTCAGGAAGTCGGTCGGTCGGAGTGTCCCAGGTCCTTTGTCGGCGCCACCCGGTCCCGAACCAGCCGCTTGATCTCCGGGAGCTCGGGGAAGCCGTGGTGCATGCGGTCCCACAGGACCTCGTCGTCCACCCGGATGACGAACACTCCTCCGGTGGCGGGCAGGAGGGCGACCTCACCCAAGGAGAGGTCGAAGGTGGTCAGCAACTCCTGAGCCATCCAGGCGGCTCGCAGAAGCCACCGACACTGGGTGCAGTACTCGATCTCGATCCTCGGCCGTTTCGTCGTCATCGGGATGACCAGGCTACGGGTCCGGGTTCCAAACGAGCACACTGGGATGGTGCGTCCCCGTGTCGCCGCCCGGATCGGCGCCCTCGTCCTACTAACCCTTCCGGCCGCGTGCGGCCGCAGCTCAGGTACTGGCGGCGCGGCGCCGGCGCAGTTTGCGCTCCTCCCGGGAACCAAGAGTCAGATGATCGCCTGGGACGGCCACCCCAGGACCTACTTGCTGCACCGCCCGGAAGGCCTTCCGCCCAGCAGCCACCCCCCGCTGGTGGTCGTGCTCCATGGCGCCAGCCTCACGGCCGACCAGACCGAGCGTTACTACCACTGGGACCCGCTGGCCGATGCCGACGGCTTTGTCGTGGCCTACCCGCAAGGCATCAACAACGCCTGGAACGCCGGTTCCTGCTGCGGCGATGCCCCCGATCGCGGCACCGACGACATCGGGTTCATCGGGGCGGTGATAGCCGACGCAGCCGAACGCACCGATGCCGACCCGTCCCGCCGATATCTCACCGGGGTATCGAACGGGGCCATGATGACCCTGCGCTACGAATGCCAGCGGCCCCGGCGGTTGGCGGCGATCGGTTCGGTGGCAGGGACGTTCACGTCGCCCTGCGACCACCCGCCGCCCGTGCCATTCATCGCCATCCATGGGCTGGACGACGAGGTGGTGACATTCGCCAAGAGTTCGAGTACCGCCGAGGCCGGTCCCAACATGCGCCTTCCGGCACTCGAAACGATCGGCCGTTTCCTCACGGCCGACCGTTGCCACGATGTGGTGACACGGACGGCGGGATCGGTCCACACCCAAACAGCTTCCTGTGCGTCGGGACTCGCGGTCGAGGTGATCACCGTCGAGGGCGCGGGCCATCAGTGGCCCGGGGCCAAACTCGATGCCGCCCGCCGGGCCGTAGACGGCCCCCGCGACCAGCCCAGCGCGGCGATCGACGCCACCGCCGAGTTGTGGTCATTCTTCGCCGCCCACACAGTGTCTCAGACGGAACGGTGACAGAGGCTCCGGGCAATATTTCAGACAGCCTTGCCACTGAGGGCTACGAGAGCGACTGCGGTCGCCTCGCGGTGGTCCTTCTGCCAGGGAGGGCCGGCCCGCTTCCCCGTCGCGGTTAGTGCCGCGCCGAGATCCGCAACTGTCAAGGACAGCTCGCAGGCCGCGTCGAGGAAGATCGTTTTCGGCGCCAGCGTGGTCACGGCCAAGCCGGCATTGGCGCTGGCCTCAATGAGCGCCTGCTCGTACAAGTCCCCCTCGGCGGCGTGAAGGAGAGGGTGAGATGCCAGGATCATGCTCAATTCACTTGGGATACGGCGGCCTCCGGCAGCCACCCCGACCGCGACGACCCGGCGCCCGGATTGACTGAGCTTGGCGGCCACGGCGTCCAAGGCAGTCGTCGCGGCGGCACCCGCGGCCCGCTCGACCCGGGACACCAACTCGGCGGCCTCGTCGGCGGAGAGCCGGTCGTCGACCGCGGCGTGATATGGCTGACGGGGCAGAGATCCATCCAGCAGTACGACCCGCTCCCGGTGGACGACGATCGGGTCGATCAGCGAGCCGCCGATCCCGACCAGGACCGCCCATCCGCAGTGCGATCTCCACCCCAACGCCACAGCGGTGAGATCGTGTGGGCTCACCCCTGAACCGTACCGCTCGCAGTCGTCGCCACCGCTGTCAGATCGAATCTCCGACGCTCGTTTAGCCTCACCCGGCGACCGCGGGTGAGGCACAGTGGTGGCCATGAGTGGCCCAACCGATCCTCCGTCGCACGGCCCAACCACTTCGCCCGTCACCGAGACGCAAGCCGCGACCGAGAAATGCACACCCGCCGGCGGCGTGGACGCCAGCGCCGAGCAGTCGTCCGGGTCGCCCGGGGCGCCAGAGTCACCCGCGGCCCCCGCGGCCCCCGCGGCCCCCG
>JALYXV010000048.1 GCA_030947025.1 Actinomycetota bacterium
CACTGAAAAGGTGTCCTCCGACTCGGGTGCAAATGGTGGCTCGCAAACCCCATCCTCCCAGGTCAGGACACCTTTTCCGCGGATGGTCAGCTGCTCACTGGGCTATAAATCGGTGGATCCAGGCTAATGTATCGGCATCGGATCGTGAGTTCTTCGCGTGCGCTGGTGCGAAGGTCAGCGATATGGAGTCTGTTCCGCCGCAGACAGGGCCAAATGCACAGTACGGGCAGCCAAGACAGACAGCGCAGGTCAACGCGTCAACACGGTGGATCACGCTTTCGGTCGGTGGCGACGACCTTTCCTTCGGCGAATTGGGCAAGGACTGCGCAGAGTTCCTGCTGAACCACAGGGTGGTGCCGATTGTTGGAACAGAAGCGAAGTGCCAGAACCAGCTCGCCAAGTCGACCGACTCGGCAGCGATCGCGAACCTCGGCAAGCAGCTCGAAGCTCTCTACTCGGATCTGCTCACCAGAGGACCAGCAGCGAAGCTCGTCGTGATGGGCTATCCGAGGATCTTCCCGCGGACGTACGACGGAGTGCCGACGTACTCAGGCACCGACTATTGCATCCTCGACCACTACTATCCGGTTCCCCCCAGACTCAATACAGTTGAAGTGGGTATGCCGGTGGCTTCAGCACGGGCACTCGATGCATTTGTCGTCCTACTCAACAGGACAATTCAGAAGGCGATCCACAATGTGAATACTCAACCCGGCGTGGGGGGACGCATAAACTACGCGAACACATACAACGCGTCGACGCCGCGAAACTGCAAAGGCACGACGCCGGGTGCTACTGTCGCCGGTTTTGAGACTTCTTTTGGTCACGGGATGGGGGAAGGAATAAAGCTATTCATAAGCTCCGCCACCTTCCACCCGACCACATCCGGGCAAGTAATGTTCGCACACGTCGTCGAGAGTGCCTTCAACTTCCTTCCCCTCAGCGTCACGACGCCTGACCCAGCGCCGGTCGCGGCTGGGGCTACAGTCACGTTTTCTCTGTCGGCAGCAGGCGGACTGCCCCCTTACACGTTTGGGATTGCCTCTGCGCTGCCTCCTTGGGTGACTTCCTTCAGTGGAGGCACACTTTCTGGCACGATAACTCCGGGTACCTGGCCCATCACATTCCAAGTCCAAGACGCCGCCGGAACAACAGCAACCCGCACATACACCTTCTCGACCAACGGAACTGGCGGCGGAGTCGTCACCAACTACACCGGCCCCGGCACCAGCCATCCGTTCGGGATTGCCGCCGGGCCCGACGGCGCCCTGTGGTTCACCAATAACGGCAACAACTCGATCGGGCGGATCACCACCACCGGCGCTGTCACCAACTACACCGACCCGAGCATCCTCACCCCGTGGGGCATCACCGCCGGACCCGACGGCGCCCTCTGGTTCACCAACAGCAGCTCGATCGGGCGGATCACGACACCCTGACGCGAATCCCGCCAGCATTTGCGTGACCCGTGGCTGATCGGTGACACCGTCGGCTCGGCCTTGGCGACAGCGTCGAACTTCTTCCTCCCATCCGGGACTGTTTGTGAACGGCATGGTCACAGCAGACACGAGCCGCACGGTCAGACGACTTGGGTCGTCGTTGAGGCGGCCTCGGGCGAGACCTTCCCTACGGGATAGGGCCATTTCGTGCCCACCCGACTGATGGGGGAGAGGGCCGTCTGGCCCGACTTGACACGAGCGCTAGTACGGAGAAGGCTTGTCGGTCCAAAGAAAGGCCACGTTCATCGACCAGGTGATGCGCCGCGACATCGTGGGCCGCTCGATCGACGACATCGGCGACGCCGCCTTGTCCTACGCCGAGGTCAAAGCCCTGGCCACCGGCAACCCGCTCATCATGGAACGCGCCGGGGTAGCGTCGGACCTGGTCCGACTGGAACGCCAGTTGACGGCCCACAACCGCGACCAGGCCAACCTGGTCCGCACCCAGGCGAGCGCCCGCCGCCAAAGCGAACGGCTGCGCGCCGACGCCGCCGCCTACCGGGCCGTCGACGCCCGCCGCCACCCCACCGCCGGCGACCGCTTCACCATGATTGTCGCCGCCGCCCGCTACGACAAACGGCCCGACGCCGGCGCCGCCCTCAAAAAAGAGATCAGCACCCAACTCGACGGCCTCGGCCTCGGCAACCGGGCCGCCACCGTGGTCGGACAACTCGGTGGTATCGACGTCGAACTCCACGCCACCCGCGACCGCGGCGGCGCCTACGGGGAACTCGGCTTCGCCGGCCTCCCTGGCTGGGTGGCCAACTTCACCCGCAGCGAACTGCGCGACGCCCCCGCGGTAGGACTGGTCACCCGCCTCGAGAACCGCCTAACCGGACTGGCCGGACGGGCACAAGAAGCCGACGAGGCGGCGGCACGAGCCGAGAGCGAGACAGCCCGGGCAGCGAGGCGCATCGGCGCCGCCTTCGACCTCATGCCCCGCGTCATCGAACTGCGGGCACGCCTGGCCGAGATCGACATCGCCCTGACGCCCGTCGAGGAGCCCAACACTGAGACTCTGGCCACCCCGGAACCAACAACCGAGGCGGCGCAAGGCGACAACGGCAGACTCGCCAACGACGACCCGCCGGGCGCCGGCAGTGCCGACCCCCCAACCCCGCCCCAGATCCGCTGGCCGCGACGGTCGCTCGACCACGGACCCGACATCGGGCTGTGACGGTGACGATCGGAAGGGGCGAGGGCGATGCCTGGTGGTGGTGGCAAGCCGCGCTATCTGGTGATGGTCCGCGTGGCGATGATCACTCGGCACCCAACCCGTCCGCCTCCCACGGACCCGCAGCACCCGTTATACTACCCCCTACCCCGGACAGGGGGAAACAAATCTCTCTACCCCATTGACTCTCCCGGGTATCTCCCGTACTGTACTCATCGCCCCGTCGGGGGGTACTACAAGGAGGATACAGAGATGCTGATCATCAAACTGGGAAGGCGTGAACATCGCCCTGCGGATGCCAACGACCCCTTCCTGCCGCGGACGCTCATCGGGTGGGACGCGACAATGACCCCTGAGCAGGTCCGCGATGCAGCACAGGGTTGGTGGCGCGTGGGTGACCGCGCCGAGCAGGAGCAGTTCGCCCTTGTGGTCGCCCCCGGCGACGTCGGGAGTGTCATGGGCATCGAGATCGAGGAATGGACCCGCCGTGCCGATGGTCGGAGGGCGTTCCGGGGGTCGATATTGGCCGCCGACCATCCAGTGGCGAAGGCGTACCTCGGGAGACCCGATCCCTCGGGGAGCACCAGCCGCCAGCCCGCGAGATACTGGGAGGCCCCGGACCTCCCAGACCAATACACGCCGTGCCTATGTGGTTGCAAGATCCACACTCGCCGGGATTTCGTACAGGGCCATGATCTGAGGGCCCTGTACGCCCTCGCCGAGAAATACTTCTCCGGCGTTCCGGCAATGCTTGACTGGTTCGCAAAGAACGGGAAGACGGCTCTGCAGGCCTACCCGTGACCACGGTAGACATTGTGTCGTCGAAGGTCTTTCACACCGTGCCGCCCTTCGATGGCCCGCTGGACGACGCGAGCTGACTGCCTCGCTGTGCGGCGCCCGTCGGCGGGACTGCGGTCGGTGAGGGCACCGAAGACGAGGCCGATCGCTGTCCACATGGTGAGCTGGGTCGCGAGGGACGCGATCCTGAACTGCCACAGAGTCGTTGCCGGGAAGCCGGGCGGCACCTCGTTGAGCCCTGGCATGACAGCGAAGATGGCGGCGGTGACCGCGATGAATGCCCCGGCGGTGAGCAGGGCGGCGTTCCAGGTTCCGAAGCGGGGGGCGAGCCTTCGTCCCACGATGATGGCGCCGAGAACTGTCAGGACCGAGATCACCATCAGCCCGAAGTACAGCTCGGTGCGGTGGTCGAGGGTTGCCGGCTGGCCGACTGACGGCGGGTTGGGCGGGTATTTCAGGAACGGGACCAGGTAGACGGCCACGAACCCGGCGCCCGCGACGGCCAGCGCGGTGACCCGGGGGCCGATACTTCCGATCCGGCCGTAGGCGAACGCGAAGCCGAGGGCGAACAGCCCGCCCAGGGCCGTGCCGACCACGAGCACCCCCGTCGCCAAGCCGACGGTGCTCTGGACGTCGCGGCTCACGATGACCGGCTCTGCTGGCTTGTGTTGCTGCTGATACAGCTGGGTCTCGACCGCGATCGCCCGGCTCACCTGCGGTTCGCCCAACAAACCGGCGACGCCGAGCGCGAGCACGCCCGCCAGCAGGCCCGCCAACAGCCCCCGGATCAGAAGATCCCTGACCACCATCGGTTCGGGATCGCGCTCAGTGGCAGGGAAAACCCAGGAGGTGCCGGGCGTCGTGCACGAACTCGTGCACGTAGCTGCCCGAGAACACCGACAGCGCTCCCTGCTCGGCTCCGACGAAGTAGATCATCAGTACCGCCATCAGGCCGAGGAACGCCGCCCACGGCAGGATCTCGCGGATCGGGATCGAGATCGGTTCGACTGCGGGGATGGCAACGGCTGCGGCCATGTCGTCTCCTTGGGATTTCGCGTCCCGTTGTGGTGGTCCCCTGACTTGGAGGGTCTGACTTCCGTGGGACAACTCCCACGGTCACAGTGGCGCGAACCGCGCCGGGCTCACACCGGCTTCCTCACCCCGTCACGGGCTGTGGGCGACACTACTACCAGCATGCACGCCGACCTGATCCTCGTCTGCCACGCCTCGACCGCCGCTGTCCGCTCGGCGTCGTTCCCCGCCGGCGAGCCTCTCGAGGCCGCCGGCGAGGCCGACGCGTTCAAGGCCGCTACCGGTCTTCGCCCCGCTGAACGGGTTTGGTGTGCGCCATCGGTGGCTGCCCGCCAGACGGCCGCGGCGCTCGGGTTGGAGGCCAGAGTCGAGCCAATGATCCGGGACTGTGACTTCGGCCGTTGGGCTGGACACCCGATGGCGAATGTCGTCCGGGACGAGCCCGAGGCGTTCAGGGGGTGGATGACCGACCCGGGCTCGGCGCCGCACGGAGGGGAGGCGCTGACCGAGCTTCTCCTGAGGGTGGCGTCCTGGGTCGACGAGTGCCGCCAACAGGCGGGCACGACCATCGCCGTGACCCACTCTGCGGTGATCCGCGCCGCCATCGTCGCCGCCATCGAGGCGACGGCGGCGACGTTCTGGCGGCTCGACGTCGGGC
>JALYXV010000064.1 GCA_030947025.1 Actinomycetota bacterium
TGGCCTCGAAACTCGCTGGTTACTTCCCGAAGCTGAGTCCCCAACCGGTGGTGGCGGTGGGCGTCGTGCCGGTCGACTGCGAACCAGCAGCCGGGGCGGCGGTCGGAGCAGGCGGATTGGCGGCACCGCAACCGCCGTTGGCCTTGCTGGTGGACCCGTAGAACGTGCCCGACGGGGCGCCAGGAGCAGAGATGTCGACGACGTACCAGCACTCGCCAGTGGCCGACTTCGCCGACAAGACAACAGTGGTGCCGCCGCTGACGGTGGGCCACACGTCCCGAGTGGTCGCAGGCGTCGCAGCCACCCAGTTTAGGGAGGGCTCCGTGTTCTGAAGGCTTGCGAGATCGGCCGCTACCGCCGCGTCGGCGAAGGTCTGGTTGTCGGTGTACAGGGTCTTCTCGGCCGTCAGGGCGTTGCGGAGATTGGACTGGGCCGACCGGTTATTGGCCCGATCCCGAGCCCCCAGGAAGGTCGGGATGGCAATAGCGAGCAGGATGCCGATGATCAGGACGACGACCATCAGTTCGATGAGGGTGAAGCCATCTTCGTCGTCCCGATCGATACGACGATGTAGTGCGTTAAGCATTGTGGATGTCCCCTTTGTGTGTTGGCTGCTGGTGTACGAGCCCGCTTGCTTTGCCAGCTGGGCTCGCCCCAGTCAGTCAGGGCCGAGTCCTCAAGGCAGCTCGGCTGACCACCCGTCGCCGTTGACGAGGGGTCCCGTGGCTTTGCGTCCCCGCCTTACGACGGGTTTGCCGTTGTCAAAAGCACTGCTCGCAGACCTAGTAACGGCCGCCCTCCCGGAATGCGACAGGAAGTTTCCGGTTTCGACCGGGTCAGCGGCAATCGGCGAAAAAACCGGTCATTACGGTGCATGGTCCCAGACGCGACACAGCCCACCGCACGAGGTGCGGTGGGCTGTGCTGCGTCGGACCACGGTCAGGTGGGCCTGACCGGTCTTGTTACGGGTGGTTACTTGCCGAAGCTGAGTCCCCAACCAGTGGTTGCGGTGGGCGTCGTGCCCGTCGACTGCGAACCGGCAGCCGGGGCGGCCGTCGGAGCGGCCGGAAGAGCCGCCGGGCAACCGCCGTTCGCCTTGCTAGTGGACCCATAGAACGTGCCAGACGGGGCGCCCGGTGCGGAAATGTCAGCGATGTACCAGCATTCGCCAGTCGCGGATTTTGCCCCTAGGACCACCGTGGTGCCGCCGGTGACGGTGGCCTGCATGTCCCGGGTCGACGCGGGGGTTGCATTGGCCCAGTTCAACGAGGGTTCGGTATTCTGCAGACTTGTCAGATCGGCCGCGACCGACGTGTCAGCAAAGGTCTGGTTGTCGGTGTAAAGAGTCTTCTCGGCCGTCAGGGCGTTCCGCAGGTTGGATTGGGCCGACCGGTTATTGGCCCGGTCCCGAGCCCCCAGGAAGGTCGGGATGGCGATGGCAAGCAGGATGCCGATGATCAGGACGACGACCATAAGCTCGATGAGGGTGAACCCCTCCTCGTTGTCGTGGTCGCGCCGCGGGCGTAGTGAACTGAACATGAGCTAGCTCTCCTTTGTGGTGTGTGGTGGGTGCGAGCCCGCTTGTTCGGTTGCCATCGGGCTCGCTCCGGCAAAGGAAGCCGAGTCCTCTAGGCAGCTCGGCTGACCACCCGTCGCCATTGACGGATGGTCCCGTGGCTTTGCGTCCCCGCCTCACGACGGGTTTGCCTTTGTCAAGAGCACCGCTCGCACTTCTGTTAACGGCACCTCGGAGCCTCACTTGAGCGCATTTGCCATCAATGTCGATACGGTGGGCGCCGTGCCTTTTGAACCTTTCCTGCTTCCGGCCGCACCGCTTTCCTCGGTGGACGACTATCGGGCCTTCGGGGGCGGGAAGGGGCTGGCCCGGGCCCACGAACTGGGGCCCGAACAGACCATCCAGGAGATCTCACTGTCGGGCCTGCGGGGCCGCGGCGGCGCCGGCTTCCGCACCGGCCGCAAATGGGACACGGTCTACAAGGCCACCGGGACGACCAAGTACGTGGTCTGCAACGCCGCCGAGGGTGAACCGGGATCGTTCAAGGATCGGACGCTCCTCCGGTACAACCCCTATCAGGTAGTCGAGGGGGTGGCCGTCGCCGCCCTCACGATCGGCGCCCGGGAAGCCTTCCTGTGCCTGAAGGCCAAGTTCACGCCTGAAGTGGCCCGCCTGACCGAGGCGGTGGCCGAGATGGAAGAGGGCGGGCTGACCGGTGACGTGATGCTCACCATCGTGCAGGGGCCAGACGAGTACCTGTACGGCGAGGAGAAGGCCATGCTCGAGGTGATCGAGGGCAAGGCCCCGCTGCCTCGTCTGTTCCAGCCGTTCGAACGGGGCCTGTTCGCGGTCATGCCCCAGATGGGATGGGAGTCCACGCCCGCGGACCCCGAAGCGTCGTTCGAGGGCCTGGACCCCACTCTGGCCGAGCAGGCGGAGGCCAACCCGACGCTCGTCAACAACGCCGAGACCCTGGCCAACGTTGCTCCGATACTGGCCCGCGGGGCCGAGTGGCACCGCGCCATGGGCACGACCGCCTCGCCTGGACACGTGATCTGCACCGTGGTCGGAGACGTGGCCCATGCCGGAGTGGCCGAGATCGAGCTCGGGATGCCGCTGGCCGCAGCGGTAGAGCAAATCGGAGGTGGCCCGCGAGCTGGGCACCGGGTGAAGGGGGTGCTGTCGGGCGTCTCCAACGCGGTGATCACGTCGGACGAGCTCGAGACACCGCTCTCCTACGAGGACATGGCAAAGATCGGGTCGGGGTTGGGATCAGTGGGCCTCATCGTCTACGACGAGATGGCGTGCATGGTCGATGTGGCCTACTCCCTTTCCCGCTTCCTCTACGTGGAGTCGTGCGGGCAATGCCCGGCTTGCAAGTTCGGGACAGGTGAAATCACGGCCTATCTCGAGCGGTTACTGGCGTTGCGAGCCGACGACCGCGACATCCTGACCATCAGCGAGCGCCTCCGCACCGTGGCGGACGGCAATCGCTGCGCCATTCCATTGGAAGAGCGGGCACTGATCTCCAGCTTCCTACGGAGCTTTCCCGAGGAATTCGCCGACCACCTGGAGGGCAGGCGGTGCTCAGGGCGCCACGACCTACCCATCCCCAAGATCGTTGACATCGTCGATGGGGTCGCCATCTTTGACCGCCGCCAGCGCTTCAAGCAGCCAGACTGGACCTATGCCGACGAGCCAGGCACGGGCGACTGACACCACCGGTTCCGCTCCCAAAACCCCGCGGCATAGAGAGGGTGACATTGCCTGCCTAGGAGGTTCCATGCCCTCGACCGAACCCACTTCCACCACTCGGCCCGACGAGCTTCTGCGCGTGGCCCAAGAATACGCCGACCTGTTCAACGCCAGCCCGCTCGAGGATATCGACCGGTTGATCGCCGACGCCTGCGTCGATGCCTTCTGGGATGATCGCACCAACCTGCTGGCGATGCTGGCCGACGAGCCCGAGGACCTGGGCCTGGTCCTCGCCACCGATCCTGACGACTATGTCGTGATCCGCTACGTCGGCGAATGGGTCGTCGACAGCGCGCTGGTGGACTGGGAGGCGCTCGAGGACCGGGCCTTCGACCCCGGGCCCGACGAAGAGAACGAAGAAAACTAGGACGGGTCCTCAGTCTGATCGGCGTGGCGTCGCGCCGAGCGGGCCAGCGTTACGAAGGCATGCGCCGCAGGTGAGAGTGTTCCCGGGCGGTGGACCAGCCCGACGGTTCGCCGTACCGGGGGCAGCAACTCCACGACGATGGGACCCCGCGGCGGGCCTGCTCCGCCAAGGGCCGGGGTAGCAGCGCTTAGCCCGCACCCGCCAGGACGAGCGGAAGCAAGGCCTCGCGCTGTTCCGTCTCCACCGCCACCGCCACCGCCCGCCTGCTCGCCACGGCCGCCTGGGCGACCGATACGCTCACGGTGTCGATATCCCGCAGCACCTGGCAGGCCGGCCCGATGAGGCCTCCCCAGCCGACAGGACGAGGCGCCGGCCGACTCGGTGGAACAGGTCGATTCCCAACTCCCGCTCGAGCGTCCAGACGGTCCGACAGGGACGGCTGGGCCACATGGAGTTCGTCCGCGGCCCGGGTAACGCCCCCGTGATCGACGACCGATACCACGGCTCGCAACTGGCGAACATCCATAGTCGGAGGCTATGAGCCTGGGCACACCGTAGGGTCATGGCGCATGGACACCAACCGGCTGGAGGCTTTCAGCGACGGCGTGTTCGCCATCGCCATCACTCTGCTTATCCTCGAGGTCCACGTACCGGCCGTGCCTCCTGGTCAGCACGCGTCGCTGGCCCACCAACTCGGACGAGCCTGGCCTGACTACGTCGCCTATGCCATCAGCTTCGTCACCATCGGAATCATGTGGGCCAACCACCACGCCATCTTCCGCCTGATCGAGCGGGCCACACACGGGTTGATCGTGTTGAACATGCTGCTGTTGATGTCGGTGTCGTTCCTCCCATTTCCGACCAAGGTGTTGGGTCAGAACCTCACCACCGCAGACGGCGACCAGCGAACCGCAGCAATCTTGTTCAGCGGCACCTTCCTCGTCACGGCCCTCCTGTACAACGCCCTCTGGCAGACGGCGGTGTGGCAGAACCGGTTGATCAAGCCGGGACAGGAGCAAGCCGCCGCCCAGGTGTCACGACGGTTCAATGTGGGTCCACCCAGCTACCTGCTCGCGTTCCTGCTCGCCTTCTGGAGCATGCCGGCCAGCGTGGCCTTGCTCGGCGCGCTGGCGGTGCTGTACATCCTCCCCCGCCGCCGCGGGGAGGACTCCGACGATGCCGCCCGCTCCCCCGGCGATGCTTCAGAAAGAGGCGATTCCGGCCGAAATATCTGAACAGACGCCGGAGGGCAAGGGAGTCGCCTTGAAAACAAAGTGTCGTTGCCACTCCTGTGGCACCCCCGTGAACGCCAACACTCGGCGTTGCCACAACTGCTACGTCGCGCTGGAGGCGGCCTCGCGCCCGCCCTCACCGCTGCGAGCCGCCCCGTCGGCGCCGCTTGGCGGTAGCCAGTTGGCCCTGGCCATGCCGGGCCTGACGCCGCCCGCCCTGGCCGAGCCCCCTCTGGCCGCGTCGCTCATCGCAGTGCATGCCCGGCCCGACGAGCAACTGTTGGCCGCCGGCGTTCGCTGCCGGGCGTGCGAGAGCACGGTGATGCCCGTCACCGGTTGGTGCTCCTTCTGCATGGAGCCCCTGCCCCCCGACGTTTCACCGTTGCCAGCGTCCGTCTCGGCTGTCAATGACTTCAATGACTTCGACCTCAACGACTTCGACTTCAATGACTTCGACGACTTCGAACGAGGTCTCTCCTCACGGGAGCCCGGCGGCCAGCTCATCCCCGGGCCCTGGCCCGACCGCCCCGTTGGCGTGACCTACGCCACCTGGCGTCGGCGCGCCGTGGCCGCCTCGATCGACTGTGCCGTCTTCGTACCGTTCCTGGTGGCGCTGGCCTTCAGTACCGCCATCGGCCTAGTTCTGCTGGTGGCCGCCGTCGCCTTCAGTGGGTGGCAGATGTCCGCCCTGCAGGGACGAACCGGCCAGACGATCGGAAAGAACCGAGTCGGGATCTTCCTGGTACAAGAGTCCAACCTGGCTCCGATCGGGGCCCGCCGGGCCGCCTTGCGCCAGCTGGCCCATGGGATCGACGCGGCCCTGCTCGGCGTGGGCTTGTTGTGGCCGCTGTGGGATGGCAAACACCGGACCTTCGCGGATCAGCTGTTCGGCACGGTCGTCGTCGCCGGCTGAATCACCACTTCCGGTATGGCAGGAACTTGCCGTTGTACGTGAGCTTGACCCTGTCCCCCTTGGGGTCGGACACCCGCTCGATGTCGATCTCGAAGTCGATGGCGCTCATGATCCCGTCGCCGAACTTCTCGTGGATCACGGCCTTGATGGTGGTTCCGTACACCTGGGTGATCTCGTGCAGCCGGTAGATCAACGGATCGACCGGGACGTCCGCCTCGAGCGAGCCCTTCATGGGGATTTGTTGCAGCGCGTCGGCCACTTCGGTCGCGACCTCCGGGCTCAGGTCGAGCAGCTGGGTGAGCGTCGCCGCTTCCTCCGCGTCCATGGTGGCCTGCCCCATGATCGCGGCGGTCGTCCACACCACGTGCCGTCCCACCCCGTCGGCCAGTTGTTGGAGGGTCATGTGCTTTTCCCGCTTGGCCGCCAGGATGACCTCGGTGCACTCTTCTCGGTCCATGCTTTGCCCTCCTCAGCCAAAGGTCTCGGAGCAGCTATTCCACCACGGTCCCGAGCCCGCGATGGACAGATACTGCGTAGCTGCTGTCGCCCGGCCAGGGCTCCTGGTCCCAGGTGGCCCAGCGGGTCTCCATCTCGAGACCGGCGAGACGGCAATGCTCGTCGTAGGTGACCAGGTCATAGTCCCGCCCGAGCTGGAATCCCGCCACCAGGGCCCCGCCCGGCACGAGGTGGCGGGCGCACCCCGCCACCAGCGCGGCGTGGCTGCCCGGTCGGGTGAACAATGGCACGTTGCCGGCCATGACCACCACGTCGAACGAACGCCCGAGGGACAGGTCGGCATCCGCCAGGTCGGCCTCGATCCAGGTGACGCCGGCTCCCCGGCGGCGGGCTGTCACCAGCATCGACGGGTCGCGATCGACGCCTACCACGACGATCCCCCGACGAGCCAGCTCGATTGCGACCCGACCGGTCCCGCACCCGGCATCGAGAACCGTCGCCGGAGCCAGGCCGGCCACAAATGCCGCCTCGCCGTGCACATCCTGGCCCGCGGAGGCCAACTGGTCGAAGCGCCGCTGGTAGCTGTCGCCGTCCCAACTCATCGCGCACCACGGTTGCCGGGTACGGACCGGCCGCGCAAATGACTACTTGATCGCTCGATGATATGAGGGTTTCTGCGACCCGACGTGCACGTTTGCCCCGACACCCGCTCTCACCCAAAGCACGGTCGCTTGTCGTCGGTTCCCGCAATTGGCGTCTTCGCTCGGGCGTGCTGTGTCACGCCTGATCCACGGAACACCTCGCCGCCAGGCCCGTGTTCGGGGGCATGCCTCGGGTTGCCCGCGAGCCGATCGCCGGCGTCGCCGGAATGACTTCGCCGGGCGGACGTGTCGGGTCAGCGTTCAGATCGGAGCGACGCGTACGTTGGGATGATCGGCGGCGAGTCGCTCAAGGTCCGAGGGGTCATGCGTCAGGATCAGGCCACCGCCGAGGCGTATCGCTGTTGCCACGACGAGAGCGTCGATGGCCATCTCGCTCCCCGCGCCGATCTGGGCAAGGAGGTGACCGGCAGTTCGGGCGACCCGGACCTCGGTGGTGACCACCCTCGCGTATCCCCGATTGAGTGCTGCGTCGATGGCATCGTCGAGACCCGATTCTCGATACAGCTCGACCAGCACTGCGGACGGGACGCGCACCGGCTCATTCCGGACTTCGGCGGATCGCATGGCGGCTCGGACTCGTTCGTGTCGGGTGAGAGAGTTTCGAGGGCGAGCGAGCGCTGAAAGGGCTTCACTGTCGAGGATCAGGGCCACAGGGCGTCGTAGCTTTCGATCAACTGGGCGGGCACCGGACCGAGTTGGTCGTCGAGCTCGTCGAGGTAAGCGCGCAGAGTGTCGCGTTCGAGTTCGTGTGCAACTGCTCTGGCAACAAAGCCGCTCAGACCTCGTCCGCCGACGTGCTCCTCGACTCGTAGAGCGAGCCCTACGTCGATGCTGACGCGCTCTGGCCGCGACCGTTTTTGCCGCCCCCGGTCAACCCCGGCGACCTCACCCTCGTTCCACCGCACGGCTTTGTAGCCGCCCGCGTGAGTACCGGGAGCATCGCCTACAGCCTCATCTTCCGGCCCGACGCCAAGGCCTCGTCACGACCCCAGCTGACGATCGTGATCGTGGGACCGTGGTCCACCGACCTCAAGCTCCAAAAGGCTCAGGCAGATGCACCTTCGGCGCCCACGATCGATGTCGGAGGACACCCGGCCTGGCTCGTCCAGAGCATCCCAGGCACGCCCCGATCCCTATCGCTGCACCTCCTCTACGACAATCACACGGTCGTCGCATTCGACGCAGATGGCTTAACGCCGCAACAGCTGATAGCGGCGGCGGCATCTCTCGCGCCCGCCAACCCGTCGGTGGCGCCCAATGTCAGCGCCGACCTTCCTCTCTGCAAACACCTCGGACTCTGCTTCTAAACATCTGGGCCCAATCGTCGTGCGTACCCGGCGATAGAAGGGCACCCAGCCGACTGCTATCTGCCGGTGCGCTCGCGGTGCTTGCACCCTGGCCAGCAGCAAGGCCGACGCTGGCCTTCCTCAAGCTCCTCCTCGGTCCGGCGAATGCGGCGTTCGCGGGTCGTCTCCTGCTTGGCATCTTCGACCCAGCATATGAACTCGTTGCGGGCCAGAGGCGTGATGTCCTTCCAGGCATCGAGTGCCGTCGGGTTGGCGACCAGCGCAGTGCGCAGGTCTCCTGGAAGCTCGTGCACCACCCCACCGGGCACTCGCGGGCTGCTCACAGGGCCACGGTACCGGGTCAGGGCGAGCCCTATCACCAGCCGAGCCTGGGTCTTCGTGATCCACCGCCCCAGCGTAAGGTGACACTCGGCCCTTCCGTCGGCGGCACGCGTTGTGACCGAACGTCGTGCCGCACGCAGATCGATTCCGTCGCGACAACCGCAGGTTGCTGGAGCTTGACAAGGCGGCACTGAACCTGACGGAGCGACGCTATGTCCAGACACCTGATCGCCTGGCGGCACTTGGTGACAGCGCAGGCCGCGGAATGTGATGTCACCGGGCAACATGGATCCGAGGACGCCTCACCCTCTGGTCTGGTGGAGATCCGCGACTACGACGATCAGTGGCCCGCTGAGTTCGTGAGTACCAGTCCCAAATCCGAAAGTGCTCCCTGCTGTTCTACCCGATTGAGCACATCGCCTGTGCGCTGTTAACTTCGCTCGTATGGTCCTCGTCGGCCTTGCGAAGCCCGACCCTCGCCGCCGACGGCTGATGGCTACCCGCCTGTGGTCAGTCGTGTTCGACGCAAACGACCGCGTCGCACTCGCTCGCTTCTGGGCCGCCACGCTCGGCTGGGTGTACGGCGAAGATGAGGGATGTACGAGCGTCATCGGAGGTAATGGAATGTTGCGCCGGCCTCGAGTTCGTGACCGGGCCGAACGAGAAGCAAACGGCGAACTGGATGCATTTCGATCTCACCAGTAAGTCGATCGAGGATCAGCGGGCGACCGTGGAGCGGTTGCTCGAGCTCGGCGCCCGTCACATCGACTTCGGTCAGGGGTCGGACTCCGACCATATCGTTTTGGCGGACCCGGAAGATAACGAGTTCTGCGTCTTGGCGTCGGATATTAACTTCGTCGACGATGCCGGTCTCCTCGGTTCGCTGACGTGCGACGGGTCCCCGACCGTCGGCCACTTCTGGAGCAAGGTCCTCGGGTGGCCGCTCGTCTGGGACCAGGACCCCGAGACTGCAATTCGCTCACGGGACGGCGGACTGTTCATCACGTTCGGGGGGCCACCGGTATCAGCGAAAGCACGCAAAAAGCCGACTCCATATCGAGATCGCTCCGCCTAACGACGGTGATCAGCGAGTGGATAGGCAGTCTCGTCTCTCTCGGCGCAATTCGGATCGACATCGGCGAGGGCGATGCCAGTTGGGTGGTCATGGCTGATCCCGATGGCCAAGAGTTCGATTGTCAAGATGCTTGCGCCACGACTGTCCATCTCTCGTGCGCCTCGACTGTCATTTTCGATGCGCTGCGCAAGTCTGGCGACAGTGGGCGCAACGATTTTTTCAGCCCGGGACCGGTTGCGTTGACATGCAATATTCCGCGCTGGGAGTATCTGTTGCCCGGCCTTGCGAGGTTTGGCACCGAGTCAACGATCGTCAGCGTCTATTCGATGCTGCGGATGGTGATGGCCGGGCTTCCGCCCGCTAACACGGAGAGGTCGGTCGTGTCGCCAGTCAAGACCACACCACCTCCGGCGGCGGCACAAACGGCCACAACGGCGGCATCGACGTGGTCAGCTGATCCTCGTCCTGCGGCCACCAAGAGGTGGCCGATGCGGCGAGCCAGAGTGAGGTCGGTCGGAGCGACGGCGATGCCACCCTCCCGGGCCAGGCATGCGTCCACACCCTGGTCATGGCCGCCGCCCCGATAGAGCTCGGCGAGAACGGCAGCTGGGACGACGACGTCGGCGCTTTCGGCCAAAGCGGCCACGAGGGCGGCACGCACGGTGTGCTCTTGGGGACCGCCCCGGGCCAGCAATGACAGCGCCTCGGCGTCGAGTATCAGCGCAGTCAACGCAGCAGACGCCGGAAATGAGCCACCTCGTCGGGATCGACGGGCCCCCGCTCTTCCTCCAGGCGGGTCAGCAGCCCCGCCAACGCGGCAGCCCGTTGGCGTCGCTCGACCTCTTCCCGCAGGATCTCATTAACGATGGCCGAAAGGGCCCCGTCGTCATCCCCGAGGGCTGCGATCACCTCGGGGTCGAGCGTGAGGGTCTTCCGTACCTTGCCGGACTTCATATCAGTATCATACGAGGCTCATACTCGGCTTACAACTGGTTCCCAGCGACTGTGACTCTGTTTGCCCATCGACTGTCAGTTTCGCTGCGCTGCACAGCACGCCGATTACGTGGGCGCCGTGCCGAACGGGCTGGCCGACGGCTCGGCGCCCGATCGGCAGTTATGGCGCAGGCGGCTCTGCCGCATCTGGCGTGCGACCGCGATCCAGCCATCCGGCGATCTCACGCAGGAGTGGGTGTCGGTGCGCTTTGCGCGCGGCCTATGGCGCGGAAGGTAAATCTGGCACTCGGATCGCGATGATTTTCGGCACCGTGAGTCGCTCAGCCCGGCGCCCAGGGAGCCCGCGAGCGCACGAACGAGACAACGGAGGACACCATGACGACCACGCCGGACGACCCGACCACCGCGCTGCCCGGCCGCCCGCCCGTGGTCGACCTGGCCACCTGGCAGGCCGCCCGTGACGAGCTCCTGGTCCACGAGAAGGGCCACACCCGCGAGGGCGACGCCCTCGCCGCGGCCCGCAGCCGACTGCCGATGGTGGAGCTCGATGGGACGGTCGAGGTCGTCGGACCCGACGGCCCGGTCCCGTTCCTGGACCTGTTCCAGGGCCGCGACGAGCTCGTGGTCTACAAGCACATGTGGTACGACAGCGCGCCGTACCAGGGGCAGTGCGAAGGCTCCACCACCACGGCCTGGCACGTGAATGACGCCGTCTACCTCAACGCCCGGGGCGTCTCGTTCGCCGTCCTGACCTCGGCTCCGTGGGACGAGGTGGCCTCCTCCGTCGAGTTCATGGGTTACACCTAGGCCTGGTGCTCGGTGCGGGGCGTGGACGCGCCGGTCCGGCGGCGAAATGGGTTACATCACCAGCTTCGTGCGCGACGGCGACCGCGCGTTCCTCACCTACTCCAGGACGGGCCGTGGGAACGAGCCGGTCAACGGGTCCGTCGGCCTGCTCGACATGACGCCCTACGGCCGCGGCGACGCGTGTTAGGGCAAGCCCGAGGGGCTGGAACTCGTGCTGGTACTGGCGTTCGGATGCGGACGGGAACGCCACCTCGGGCCCGACCAGCCGCCCCGTGCCGCACTGGACCAGCCCGGGCGCGGCCCCCGTGGAGACCCCGGCCGGCACGGCCACCACCACTTACGTGGTTTCTGAACTGGAAGGGTTTCTGGTCCGCCACGTCGAGGCCGGTACCGTGCCGGGTGCCGTAGCACTGCGCGGGGGCCGCGACCCCGCAGTGGTTGCCGTCGGCGTCGCCTCGGGTGACGGGGATCCATGCGTGACGAGGCCATTCATGCGGCTCAAGTCGTTGACCAAGGCGATCACGTCGGTCGCGGCTCTGCGTCTGGTGGAGGCGGGTCGTCTCGGGCTCGACCAGAATCTCGAGGATTGGCTGGGGAGCTCGCCGACCGACGGGTGCTGACCAGTCCTACCGCGCGCGCAGCGCTCGCCTGCCGGGTCGCACTGCTCAGCGAGGAGAACGCTCAGCTGAGAACCGCTATCGGCACAGGCTCGATCGTCCCCCTGCCGTTACCTCCTCGGCCTCATTGACCCTCGACTGTGACAAATAGCGCGCAGTTAAGTCAATACCAGGGACAGACCGGGAAGCTCGCGCCGACTCAACCCCTGCTGCCGACTTGGAACCAGCCGTTGCTCTGGTTGCCGGTACCGAACGAGGTCTCGTTGTGCTGGCCGTTCTGGTAGCCCGAGGCAGCCGTCGCGGAGTGGACTTCCACGCGACCGCGGGTGGTGTCTCGGGTCTTGATGAAGAACAGGTCGCTGCCGAACATCTGGAACCAGCCGTTGCTCTGGTCGCCGGTACCAAACGAGGTCTCAACGTGGATACCACTCTGATAACCCGAGGCAGCTGTCGCGGAGTGGATCTCGACACGACCGCGGGTGGTATTCCTCGTCTTGATGAAGTAGATGTCGGACCCGACCATCTGGAACCAGCCTTTGTCTCACCGCGCCTCGGAGCCATCGGGCTATTGGCCGCTGACCAGCACGTTGCGGCCCAGGCATCGGTTTCTACTTGATCAGCTTGATGATGTTGAACATCGGCAGGTAGAGGGCGATGACCATGAGACCCACGCAACCGCCCAGCACCACGATCATCAGTGGCTCGAGTAGCGACGTTAGGGCATTGACCGTGGCCTCCACCTCCTGGTCGTAGAAGGTGGCGATCTTCTCCAGCAACGTGTCGAGGGCGCCGCTCTCCTCCCCCACTGCGATCATCTGGGTGACCATGGGCGGGAAGACCGCGTGGGCCTCGAGGGGACGGGCGATGGGCTCGCCTATCTTCACACCTGCCTGCACGTCCTCAAGTCCCCGCGACACCACGACGTTGCCCGCCGTCTCCTTGGTGATCTCCAACGCCTCGAGGATGGGGACGCCCGAGCGCAGCAGCACTCCAAAGGTACGGGCGAAGCGGGCCAGCGCAGTCTTGTGGACCAAGCCGCCAAAAACCGGAACGCGCAGCTTGAACACGTCCCACCGGGACCGGCCGTTTTCAGTCGCGATCCACCGCCGGAAGAGGATGACTCCGATGATGATGGCGATGATGATGAGCGGGAACAGCTTGACGAACAAGTTGGAGATGGTGATGAGGACCTGGGTCATCACCGGCAGCGTCCCGTTGAGGCTCTTGTAGAAGCCCTTGAACAGCGGGACGATGAAGACCAGCATCGCGGTCAGGATGGTGACGACCAGGGCCAGTACGACCAGGGGATAGGTCATCGCCGAGCGGATCTTTCGGCGCAGTTCGACCTGCTTCTCGATGGTGTTGGCCAACTGGAGCAGCACCTCGTCGAGCACGCCGCCCGATTCGCCCGAACGGACCATGGCCACGAACAACTTGTTGAACACCTTGGGATGGTGGGCGAAGGCTTGGGAAAGGGAGGAGCCGTTCTCGACATCCTGGCGGACCTGCCCGATGACGTCGGCCAGCGCCGTGCTCTCCGTTTGCGCCCCCAGGATCTGCAGGCTGCGCAGGAGGGTCAGGCCGGCATCGATCATGGTGGCGAACTGGCGGGAGAAGATCGCCACGTCCTTCAGCGTGATGCGGTTGCCCAGACCCGGAATATGGATCTCCCGCTGCACACCGCCCGTTTGCTTCTTGTCGATGGCGATGGGCACATAGCCCATCTGGCGCAGCTTGTTGGCCACCAGGGCGGTGCTCTCCGCCTCCAGCGACCCTTCGATCATCCGGCCGCTGTGGTCCTTGACCTTGTACGCGTAGGTGTCGGGCATGGTGAAGAAGTCCTCTCCTAACCGGCGACCAGGCGGCGCAGGTCGTCCTCGTTGGCGGAACGCTCGATGGCCGGGCCCATGGCGACCTTGCCGGAACGAACCAGCCCGGCCAGTGACTGGTCCATCGTCTGCATGCCGTACTGGGCCCCGGCCTGCATGGCGCTGTAGATCTGATGGGTCTTTCCCTCACGGATGAGGTTGCGCACTCCTGGCGTGGCGACCAGGACCTCGACCGCCACCGCCCGGCCCAGGCTGCCGTTCTTGGACAGCAGCTGCTGGCACACGATGCCCTGCAGGGCTGAGGCCAGCTGGACCCGGATCTGCTGCTGCTGATGGGGTGGGAACACGTCGATGATCCGGTCGATCGACTGCGGTGCGTCCTGGGTGTGCAGGGTGGCAAAGACCAGGTGCCCGGTCTCGGCCGCGGTGAGGGCGGTCGAGATGGTCTCGAGGTCGCGCATTTCGCCGACCAGGATGACGTCGGGGTCCTGCCGGAGAACGTGTTTGAGGGCCTGGGCGAACGATTGGGTGTCCTCCCCGATCTCCCGCTGGTTGACCACCGCCCGCTTGTGCTGGTGGAGGAACTCGATCGGGTCCTCGACGGTCATGATGTGAAGCGGCTTGCGGTTGTTGATGATGTCAACCAACGACGCCAGCGTGGTCGATTTGCCCGAGCCGGTCGGGCCCGTGACCAGCACCAGCCCCCTCGGCAGCTCGGCGAACTGGGCCACGGAGCCGGGCAGCCCGAGGGACTCGAACGGCACAACCTGGTTGGGGATGACGCGCATGACCGCGCCGACCGAGTCGCGCTGGAGAAAGACGTTCACACGGAACCGTCCGACGCCGGGTATCGAGTGCGATGTGTCTAGCTCGAGGTCGGCCTCGAAGCGCTCCCGCTGTCGCTGAGTCAAGATGGCGAACATCATGCGGCGGACATCGGAGCCATTGAGAGGCCGGTAGCCGTCGAGGGGATGCAGGCTGCCGTCGACCCGGATGCAAGGGGGCAGCCCCACCGCCAGGTGCAGGTCCGAGCCCCGCAACTCCACGACCTGGGTCAGGAGGGTGTTGACATGGAGCTCTTCCATGATGGGCTCGTCATCGGCCCGGCCCCTGCCCCGGTCGGGATACATGGCGGCCAGCACCGCCTTCAGGTCGGAGCGCACCGCGAGCATGGGCTCGATGGGGTAGCCGCTCTCCTCGGCCAGCTCGGCCACCGCGCCCTCGTCGGTGGGATCGTCCATGGCGACGACCAGGTGGTGGTTGTCAACCATCACGGCCACCGCGCACAGCCGCCTGGCCAGGGTTTCGGGCAGGAGCCCGTCCACGTTGGGGCTGATGCCCTCCTGATCGAAGTCCCAGAATCCGATCCCGATCTGGTCGGCCACCGCCGCAACCAGGTCCCGGTCGGAAACCAACCCTTCCCCGGCCAGGATCTTGGCGAGCGGGACGCCGCTTTCCTCCTCATGGCGGAGGGCGACTTCGAGGGAATCTCGGGAGAGGACCTTGCGGGCGACCAGGAACTCCCCGACTCGGCGTGATGCGCTTTGCATGTTGGTTCCTATCGACGTTGACCGACGGTTACTGAAGGCGCCCGGGCGCTGCTCAGGCGATGACTCGGAGGATTTCCTCGATAGAGGTGGTGCCCGACCGCACCGTTCGCAGGCCCGATTGGCGGAGGGTCAGCATCCCCTCGGCAATAGCCAACTTCTTCAGGTCCTCGGAGTTGCCCCGCTCCACGATGAGCCGCTCGATCTCCTCGGTGACCGGTAGCACCTCATGGACGGCAAAGCGGCCGTAATATCCGGTCCGGCTGCACTTGGTGCAGCCCACCGGCCGGTAGATAGTGGGGATCTCTCCGCCTTCTGCCTCGATGTCCCATCCGACCGTGGACAGCTCGGCGATGGTGGGCACAAAGCGTTCCTTGCATTTGTCGCATAGCCGCCGGGCCAGCCGCTGGGCCACGATGCAGTCCAGCGCACTGCCCACGAGGAACGGCTCTACGCCCATCTCGATCAACCGCATGGGAGTGCTGGCGGCGTCGTTGGTGTGCAGCGTGGAGAGGACCAGGTGGCCGGTCAGGGCGGCCTGAACGGCGATATTGGCCGTCTCCCGGTCCCGGATCTCGCCCACTAGGACGATGTCGGGGTCGGAGCGCAAGATCGAGCGCAGGGCGGCCGCGAACGTCAGGCCCGCCTTGACGTTGACCTGCACCTGGTTGATGTTGGGCACTCGGTACTCGACGGGATCCTCGACCGTGATCACGTTCTTGGACTCGTCATTGACAATGTTGAGGGTGGCGTAGAGGGTGGTCGACTTCCCCGAGCCGGTCGGGCCGGTAACCAGGATGGTCCCGTAGGGGCGGCGGTACGACTGCTCATAGCGCCGCATGTTCTCGGGCAGGAAGCCGAGGTCGGTGAGCTGCAACAAGGCATTGGACTTGTCCAGGATCCGCATCACGACCTTCTCCCCGTGCACGGTGGGGAGGGTGGCAACGCGGAGATCCACCTGTCGCCCCGCCACCAGGGCCGTGACCCGGCCATCTTGGGGGATCCGGCGTTCGGCGATGTTGATGTCCGCCATGATCTTGAGCCGGCTGATGATCCCCGGCTGAATGTTCTTCGGGGCGCGCATCTCCTCGTGCAGGACGCCGTCGATGCGATAGCGGATGCGCACATCGTGTTCGGTCGGCTCGATGTGAATGTCCGATGCCCGGTCAGCCACCGCCTGGGTGATGACGAGGTTGACCAGCTTGACGATGGGAGCGTCCTCGACCACCTCGCGAATGTTGGAGAGGTCTTCCTCCACCTCCATGGCGCTGGCCGCTTGGGCGCTGATGTTCTCGGCATCGGTGTCCATGCGGTGGTACTTGTCGATCGCGGTCTGGATGGACGCCCGGGTGGCCACCACGGCTTGGACTTCGCGGCCGGTCAGGTGACGGATGTCGTCGATGGCGAAGACGTTGGAGGGATCGGCCATGGCAACGATCAGGCGGGTACCGTTCCAGCCGATCGGTAGGGCCAGGTACCTACGAGCCAGGCTGTCGGAAACCAGGGATACCGCGCCCGTGTCAACCGGGTAATCGCTCAGGTCCACGAAGGACAACCCGAGCTGGCTGGCCAGGGTGGCCACCAGGTCGGTTTCCTTCACGAGGGAGGCGTCGATCAAAAGCCGCCCAAGGGTCTGGCCGGTCCGGGCCTGTTCCTCAAGGGCCAGGGCCAGGGCCGCTTCGGTGAGCAGACCCCGCTGGACGAGTAGCTGACCGAGCTGCATCTGCTCGGAATTCCGGGACCCTGTTTCGTTCCCGCCCAGGTCGCTGACCGAGCGGAGCGCGGGGCTCACGACCGAACCGAGGAGAGGAACTTCAGGAGCAAGCCCCTATTGATGCTGTCACCACCATTGTCCCGCTCTTCGGGCTGGGCGCCCGATCCTGGGGCCGCGGGGGAGCCATTCGTCGACAGGGCGGGAAGCTCGGCGCGGGCCGGGGGGGATTGCGGCCGGTCGCTCTCGTCGCGGTCCGGCCCGGGGCGGACAACCACCAGATCGTCGTCCCGCGGCGACAGGGTTCTCCGCCGGCTCGGCCCGACCACATGGAAGGGAGATGTCGATTCATCGACCGAGCCGAGCGACCCGAGCGACCCGAGCGACCCGAGCGACCCGATCTCGGAGTCGATCGACCCGACAGAGGCAACCGGGGCAATCGGGGCGACCGACCCGACCTCAAAGCCGACCGACCCGATCTCGGAGCCGAGCGACCCGACCCCGGAGCCGAGCGACGCGACCCCGGAGTCGAGCGACCCGACGGAGGCGACCGAGCCGAGCGACCCGCACGGGTTCTCTTCCGTTGCTTGGCTGCCTTCGGCCGCCTCGGCCACCGCCGCGGCCAAAGCAGGCGGGGGCCACGGGGAAAGGGAATCGAGCGCAACCGGCCCACTGGCTGCTGCGCCGAGTCCAGCATCAACCAGTGCCTCGCCGGGAGACGGCGCGGCCGGGTCGGGAAACACCAGATGTGGTCCCGCCCCTCCATCCGAGGGTACCGGTGATCCATCAACGGCTGCGACCCGTCGCGCCAGCCGTCCCGGATCGGAGGCCGAAGGCCGGACCCGAGGCGGATCGACGATCACCAGACCGGCGTCGACCAGCCGCTTGAGGCCGCGGCAGCCGTCGAAGTGGCCCAACCCCAACTCCTCCAGCACGCCAACCACGGTGCCCGCCAGGGCGGTCGCCATGACCAGCCGCCAGTCGTCGGCCGACAATGTCACCTCGGGCGTGGGCAGGTCAGGGATGAGCCGGACGCGGTGGTCGAGCGACGGCACGGTCCGTTCTATGTCGTCCCACACCTTGAGGCGTTCCTCGGCTTGGCGCACCACCGGCTCCACCGGTGTGGCTTCCTCGGGCGCAGGTGCCTCGACGCCGTCCTTGAAGACGAAGTTGCCCTCCGTCAGGCGCAGCAATTCGAACAAGGCGTCGACGAAGCCGTGGGCCTTGCCCACTTTCGACGCCACCAAACAGCCCTCCTGCAGCCACAGCCGTCCTTCGACCTGACCGCCGACCACACGCAGTTCACCTGACTTGTGGCTCGACGCCAACAGCGCCATGACATCCCGTAGGGCAATCGTCTCGAACGATCCTTGTAGCGACACGGGCCAACCTCCGGATTCAGCTATCGGCAGGTGCCGCCGGGATCTAGAGCCCAACCTGGCCGGCCGCGCTCAGGTAGCGGGGTGGTCCGCCGCGGCCAAGGCGGCCAAGGCGGCGGCCGACATCACGGCAAGGGGAGGATCCATGCCGGTCCACAAACGCGATTGCCGCGCCGCCTGGTGGATCAGCGTGCCCAGCCCGTTGGCCAGGCCCGCACCGGCGGTGCGGGCCGCGTCCAGGAGGGGGGTGCTGGGGGGGGCGTAGATGAGGTCGACGACCAGCTGACCGGGGCCCAGCCGGGCCGGGTCGAGGCCGAGTGGCAGGCCACCGGAGCCCGGGGGCCCGAGTGGCAGGCCACCGGAGTCCGGGGGCCCGAGTGGCAGGCCACCGGAGCCCGGGGGCCCGACCATCCCCACCGGCGTGGCGTTCACGACCAGCTCGGCGTCCGCCACCGCATCGATGGCCACCAC
>JALYXV010000093.1 GCA_030947025.1 Actinomycetota bacterium
GGGGGGAGGAGGCGCCACCGGCATCGGTCGATCGGGCCGCAGCGGACTCGTAGGCGTTCACGATGTCCTGCACGATGCGGTGGCGCACCACGTCCCGCCGCCCGAGGTGTACCCACGCCAGCCCGTCGATGCCCTGCAAAACCTTCTCCAGGCCCATCAGCCCCGAGCGGCCGCCGGCCACGTCGATCTGGGTATCGTCACCCGTGACGACCACCTTGGACCCGAACCCAATCCGGGTGAGGAACATCTTCATCTGCTCCGGTGTGGTGTTCTGGGCCTCGTCCAGGATGATGAAGCTGTGGTTCAGCGTCCGGCCCCGCATGTACGCCAGCGGCGCCACTTCGACCGTGCCCTCGTCGAGCAGGCGCCGGCCGCCCTCGGTGCCGAGCATGTCGTACAGGGCGTCGTAGAGGGGGCGAAGGTAGGGGTCGATCTTGGCCATCAGGTCGCCCGGAAGGAAGCCCAACCGTTCCCCCGCCTCCACCGCCGGGCGGGTCAGGATGATCCGTTCGACCTCCTTGGCCTGCAGCGCCTGCACCGCCAGGGCCACGGCCAGGTAGCTCTTTCCCGTGCCTGCGGGACCGATGCCGAAGGTGATGACATTGGCGCCAATGGCGTCGGTGTAGCGCTTCTGCCCGCTGGTCTTGGGCCGCACCGACCGCCCGCGGCCCGACCGCAGCACCTCGGCGGTGAGTACCTCGGAGGGGCGTTCGTCGGCCCGGATCATGTCGATCGTCCGATGGACGACCTGCGCATCCACGTCGTGGCCTCGCTCCAGCAGCAGACGCAATTCGTCAACGGTTCGCTCGGCCATGACGGCCTCGTCGCCGTCAATTATGAACTCATTACCTCGCGCAATAATGCGAGCTCCGGGAAAAGCGTCCTCGACCAAACGGAGATTTTGGTTGAACTGGCCCACTAGATGAGCCATCAAGTGGTTGGGGACGGTGACGGTGCTGGGTGTCGACACGGACTTTCAGCTCACCAGGCTACCGCGCCCAGGCCAAACCGGCGCGAACCATCGAATGCGAGCGGTCAGCCAGGGGGCCACCCCAACCGCCGGCCACCCAATACATGCAGGTGGAGATGGGGGACGCTGTTGCGTGCGTCCTCGCCCACGTTGAACACCAACCGGTAGCCCCGCTCGGCTATCCCCTCCTTCTCCGCCACCTGCTGCGCCGCCCCTAGCATTTCCGCCAGCACGGGCCCGTCGTCGGGACCGACCGCGGCGGCGTCGCGAATATGACGCTTGGGCACGACCAGCACGTGCACCGGCGCGGCCGGCTCGATGTCCCGGAAGGCGTAGGTGCCATTGGTGGAAAGCACCGTGTCAGAAGGGACCTCGCCTCGAATGATCCGGCAAAAGAAGCAATTGTCATCGCTCGCCTCCGCCGCCCGGTCGGTGCTCATCTCGAGATTACGCTACCGCCCGGCCGGCGGGGTCCGATACCGTGAGGTGTGGCCCGCGGCGGCGACGAGCACCAGGTCGACGATGTCCTGGCCGCAGTCGGCCAGGGGCCCGACGACATCCGGGCGGCCGCCTCGGCCCAAGCCCGCAGCCGCCGTCGATGGTTGCGCCAGCAGGAGGCCGAGTCGTCCACCATGGCCGGCATACTGCTCTCGCTGGCCGAACGGGATGCCCCGGTCACGGTCCGTTGCGGCCGTTGGAGCCATCGCGGCCGCCTGCGGACGGTGACTGCGGCCCTCGCCATCGTCGAACGGCCCGACGGCGTCGCCCTGCTCCCCACCACCTCGATCACGGTGGTGGAGGCTGCGATCGTGGTAGCCGACGATCGGGCGCCCGGGGCTGGCCCTGCGCTCGCCGCCGTACTGGCCGACCTGGTCCCCGACCGCCCTCGGGTCAGGCTGCAGCTCGGGGACGGGACCGAGGTGGCCGGTATCTTGATTGGGCTGGGAAACGACGTGGCCGAGGTGCGGCTCACGTCGTCAGTCGCGAGCGTGCGTCTCTCCGCCATCGCCGGCTGCGTCCTGCCGGGCCGGGGAAACAGCCACCCGGCCGGGTCCCCTCACGACGGGGAAGACGTGGATTCCGTCGGCGCCTTGGCTTCGTTGGACGACTTCGGCTCGGGGTAGAGGTGCTCGAGGCTGCCTGGAGCGATCCGCATGCGCTCGATGAAGGCGTCGATATCCGGGGCCTGTAGACGGATCACCCGGCCCATCTTGTACGCCGGGAGCTGGCCCTCGTCAATGAACCGGTAGAGGGTGCGCAGGGTGACGCCCAGCTGCTCACATGCCTCCCGCGTACCCATCCAATGGATCGGCTCACTCACGAGACACCACGTTAGCACGTCACAAGTCCAACGAGTGCTGTTTCGATTGTTTTCATGCCGCGGCATAGAGACGGTCGAGAGATAACCAGGATCGCTCCAAGGAGTTGCCGTGCAGGTGTTGTCCCATGCCCCCTCGCGCTATGTCCTGCTCGTCGTCGGCGACGCTAGGGATTCCATCGCCGGGCGGCTCAGGGATGCGACCATCGGAGCCGAATTGGTCTGCTGCCCGTCGTCCGAAGGGGCGTGGAGCGCCCTGGCATCGGGCCGCCGGTACTCGGCGGTCGTTGCCTCCGGGAGCGACCCCGACCTGACGCAGGCGGCGGAGCGGACGGGGACTCCGGTGGTCACAGTGGGGCACCGATCGTCGCCCGCCGAGCTGGCTGCGGCCATAGGGGCGGTGGCGGCTCTGGTGCCCCGGGTCGACCGGCCACCGGACCTGGGCCCGGCCTCCCGGCCGGAGTCCTCACCCGACGGCTCACGCCGGCAGGGACGGCTGGTCGCGGTGTGCGGGCCGGGCGGCACGGGCGCTTCTACCGTCGCCGCCGCCCTCGCCGGCGCCCACGGTTCGGAACCCGTCGCCCGCTGGGCCAGGCGCGCTCCGGGTCGGCCGGCATCACACCGCCCGACCTCCGCCACCTCGATCAGCCGACGGCCGACGCCCGGAGCCAGCTCCGATGAGCCCAGCGCCGGCCACCCGGCCGCAGACCACGTGGCGGGCGCGAGCCCGGCCGCAGACCACGTGGCTGGCGCGAGCCCGGCGCCAGGCCACCGGGCGGCAGCGACGCCAGGCGCACGAGTGACGCCCGAGGGGGGCCGGTTGCGGGTCCTGCTGGCCGACTTTGCCCTGCGGGCCGACCAAGCGTTCCTCCACGGGGCGGACGAGGCGGCCTCAGGGCTGCTCGACCTGCTGGAGGCGGGCCGCTACCGGCCGGTCACGGCGACCGATGTCCGGCGGCACACCGTCCCCCTGGCCCAATGCCGGCTCCTGCCCGGGCTGCGCCGGCCGGCGCACTGGACGGCGTTAAGCCCGGCCGCGTTCGACGCGGTCCTGTCGGGACTGCTCGACATCTTCGACCTGATCGTCGCCGATATCACCGGCGACTTCGAAGGGGAGGCGGACACCGGCTCGTTCGACGTCGAGGAACGCAACCACATGGCTCGGCGAACGGCCGCTGTCGCCGATGTCGTGCTCGTCGTCGGTGGTCCCGATGCGGTCGGCAGCCGCCGCCTCGCTCAGGTCGTCAACGATCTGCTCGATCACGGGGTCGACCCGGCCCGCATTCGGCCCGTGATCAACCGGATCGAACCCGACCCTTTGAGGTGCGTCGGATGTGGGTCGTGTACACAGCACA
>JALYXV010000120.1 GCA_030947025.1 Actinomycetota bacterium
CCCGCACTGCGGTGGGCGCGGGCGCGGCGGTGGGCGCGTGCGCCGCGGCCGGCGCGCGTGCGGCGGTCGAGGAGCAGTGCTCCCATTCCCACCGCGGCCAGCGCCAAGGTGATGAATCCCGGGAACAGGTGCCGTTCTCCGCTGCCCGAGTCGGTGTCGTGCGACAACGATTTATACAGGTAGGACCCCACCGCCGGCCGCACGATGTCGCGGGGCCGGAGTCCCCATTCCGGCGACAGCGGGCGGCGCCCAAAGGTCTTCTCGACGTCACGGTAGGGCACGACTGTCGGCGCCGCGATCAACGTGATGAGGCCGGCCACCACGAGGCAGCCCATCAACCGCCGGTCAATTGGTCCTCGGGCGGTCACGGCGAACCCGACCAAGAGGATGACCAGCGCGATTGCGTATCCCGTGGCGATGTACAGCGCGCCGAGGGCGACCACCACGTTGACGATCCCGAGCAGGATCGCGGTAGGCAGGCGAGGGCGTTCGAACAGCTTGAACAGGAGGAGGAAGCCGAGCGGAACGAGCCCGATGACCTCGAGCTGGGGGTGGCCGGCGTTGTTGAACACGAACGCGGAAAAGCCGGAGGCCAGGCCGGCAAAGATGGACACGTCGGTACGGCCCGTAAGCCACCGGGTGAGGCTGTAGGTCGCCCCCAGGTTGAGGCCGATGAGGCCCAGCCACAGCAGGTTCCAGGCCAGGGCCCACTTGCCCGTGATCTCGTACAGCAGGCTGTATACCGGCGCGATCGACAGCAGCGAGTCGGCGTACGCCAGGGTGTGGGGGTAGGGCCAGAAGATGTTGGCGTTGAACACGTGCACTGGGTTGTGGACCAGGCCATGGCCGCCCCAGCGCAGGATCCACATCACCAGCGGGGCGTCACCCAGGTTGCCGGGGAGGCGGTTGGCGAGCTCCCCCGGGGTCCGTCGCAGCATGGCGGCCGTGGCGACCACGAAGACCGAGGTGACGAAGAGCCGGCGGCGCAGGGCGCCGTGCTCGGGGGGCCCCCCGGCGGACGGAGCGGCGGGGGGGAATCCGGTCTGGGCCGACGTCCGGTCGGGCTCACGGCGATCGGTTGCGGTCTGTATATCCCCGTCCGGGTGTAGCACCGGGCAAGATTAGTCGGGGGCGGAGGACGGGGCTGGGCCAGCACGGGGGTTGGGCCGGCACGGGGGTTGGGCCAGCACGGGGTTGGGGCAACAGAGTCACCTAGACTCCTGGGATCTGCTCTGCTTCGAGACGGGGGCTGGCTGGGCACCGCCGTCGACGCGACCAAGGAAAGGTACCCATGGCCACCGGACTCCGCACCATCCTGGCCAAGGCCCAAATCCGCCTGCTCGGCCGCCCGGCACCGCCGACGCCGGACGTCTTGTACGACCCGACGTGGGAACCGTCCGATCAGCCCCAGCCGTCGTTCGAACACCCCATCTCGCAGGTGTGCACCTATGCCCAGATGCGCCAACCGTCCTACTACGAGTGGTGCCGGCGCTTGGCCGAGCCGTGGCACATCCACCGCAAACTGTGGGAGTGGTGCTACATCGGTCAGGTCTGCGAGGTGGCCGGGGCGCTGGTCCCGGGCGCCCGAGGCTTGGGCTTTGGGGTGGGGACGGAGCCCTTGGCCAGCTACTTCGCCAGCCGCGGCTGCCAGGTGGTGGCCACCGATCTTCCCGTCCATGACGCCAAGCACGAGAAGTGGAACGCCAATGACGAGCACGCCGCCGGACTGGCATCGCTGAATCCCCGGGGACTGTGCACCGACGAGCAGCTTCGCACGCTCATCTCATTCCGTCCCGTCGACATGATGGCCGTGCCCGAGGATCTCGAAGGCTTCGACTTCGTCTGGTCTTCATGCGCCTTCGAACACCTGGGCTCGCTGGCCGCGGGCCTCGATTTCATCCGGGCGTCGCTGGGCTGCCTCAAGCCGGGCGGCGTTGCGGTTCACACGACGGAGTACAACGTCTCGTCCAATGACGAGACGATCAGCTCGGGCGAGACGGTCGCCTATCGACGGCGCGACATGGAAGAACTAATTGCCCAACTCCAAGGCGAGGGCCATGGCGTGAAGAGCACCTTCGCCCTGGGTACGGATCGGGCCGACCGCCACGTGGACACACCCCCGTGGAGCGAGCCCCACCTGAAGATCCCCCTCGGTCCCTACGTGATCACGTCGTACGGGCTCGCGGTCACCAGGGCCGTCACCCCGACGGCCTGAACCGAGCCGCCCCCCGCCGACATCGCCGGTGGGCCGTTATCGCCGGTCGCTGTCATCCTCCGTCGGCCGTCATGCCGATCCCCGTGATGGCGGGCACGGTGAGCGGGGCGGGGGAGTTGGCCGCGGCTGCTCGCAGGCTCCGGCTCACGCCGGGGAACAGGTCGGCCGCGACCTGCTGGCAGGTGACCTCGCCATAACCCTGACCTAGTCCTAACGGGTAGTCGGTCATGACGGCCAGGGCGTATCTGGTGCCCCCGACGATGCCGAGGCAGTTCACTCGCCAGTCCCCCGGGTCGGGGTACCACCCGTTCTTGATGGCCGCACCGGGGATCGCGGCACCGATGCCCCAGGCCTGAGAGGGAATGACCTGGTGCATCTCATTCAGGATGGTGCCGGTCGCACCGGGGCCCAAGACACCGACGGCCAACTGCGCCAGCACCGTGGCCAGATCGTGGCTCGTGCTCAGGGTGAACCCCCATGCGCCGGGGCTGGACGGCCACGGGGCGGTGCTGGTCGCGCCCAATGAGCGCATCAACCCGAGGACGGCGGGACTGCCACCAACCTCGTTCCACAATGCCGTGGCGGCATTGTTGTCGGACTGGGTGATCATGAAGTGAAGGTTGGAGCTCTCATTCGGGGTGAGACCCCGTCGCTCAGCATTGGCCCGCGCCAACAGGGTCATGGCGATCGGGACCTTGATCACCGAGGCGGTCCGGACCTGGGTGTCGGACCCGGCGCTGGAGTAGACCGCCCCCGTTGCCGTATCTATGACCGTGAAGCTGGCAAAGCCGGCCCGGCCCGAGGCAAAGGCGGCGGCGCCGGGTACGTTCTGTGCCAGTTGGCTGACCGGAACGAAGGCGTAGCATTTGTTGTCCGTCCCTCGCACCAGGACGTACGGTTGAGCCTGGAGCGTGGACGGAACTCCCGGGGGGTCCTGCATGACGTCGTCTGGTCGGCCCTCGATGTTCCAGGCGCTCCATCCTCCGTCATAGGTCGTCTGGTACAGGTGAGCATCCGCCCCTTGGACGAAGACGGTCAACCGGTTGTGCGCCTCGAATGAGCCGCCGTTCCACGCGCTGGCAGCCGGGGCACTCGCCAATATGCCGGCCTCCGTGCCGGGGGGCTGGAACCAGCCCTGCCAGGCGCCGTTGACGAAGAAGGTCTGCCACAGCCGGCTGTCCCCGCCCCGAACGAACACATCGAGGCGACCGGCCGCCCACGTGGTGACCGTGGGGTGATCGCCGGTGGGCTTGACCGACGGCGACCCGATCTGCTGCCACCCGCCGCTCCAGGCGCTGGTGTCCCAGTCGCGCTGGTACAGGTTGGCATCGGTTCCCTGCACGACGACGTCTATCCGTCCCGGGCCCCAACTGGTCACCGCCGGAGCCGACGCCAAGGTCCCGTCGGTGCCGATGGGCTGCAACCACCCCGACCACTGACAGCCGCTGCAACTGGTCCACTGCTGCCAGAGCTTCCGGTCGGAACCCTCGACGAACAGGTCGATTCGGCCCGGGCCCCAGGAGACGACGGCCGGGGCTCCCATGAAACCCGTGGGGGGCCGTCCCAGGGAGGACCATGCCGTGGTCGGGGTGGACCACCAGACGCCGCCGTCAGTACCGCCGACAAAGGCCGCCGTCCCGATGTCGGGCAGCGTCACCGTGGCCGGCGCGGTGGCGAGCACGCCGTCAGGTCGGAACAACGCGGCCGCCGGGTACGGCCCAGCCACCAGGGCGTGGGCGGGGGAAGGGCGAGCAACCACGCCGACCAGACCCGCGGCCAAGACCGCGAGTACCGCCCAGGTGGCGAGGACCGGATGTCGACGAAAGACCAAGCGGGCTGTCACGGCCAAACGTTAAGCCCGATCATCGACGGGGCGGACAGATTAGGGCCGTTCGGACAGTGACTCGGGCAGCCACGTTCCGGCGGGCCACGAAGCAGCCGACCGCTCGGGGTCCCCGGACTTACCTGTTGGCCCGAGCGCCTAATGGGTGCGTACGCCGGCTGGGAAGAAGGCGTAACACTTGAGGTCGGTTCCTCGGACCAGGACGTACGGCTGAACCTGGAGGGTCGAGGGGACCCCCGGGGAACCTTGGAAGACGTCCTGATCGGCGCCCTCGATATTCCAGGCGCTCCATCCACCGTCGAAGGTCGTCTGGTAGAGGTGGTTGTCCACCCCTTGGGCAAAGACGGTCAGACGGTTGTGGCCGTCGGTTGGGCCGCCGTTCCAGGCGCTGGCGGACGGGGCGGAATTCAAGTTCCCGCTCGCGGTTCCGGGGGGCTGGAACCAGCCTTGCCACGCCCCGTTGGCCAAGAAGTCTTGATAGAGCTTCCCGTCGACACCGCGCAGGAACACATCCAGGCGGCCCGGGCCCCAGGTCGTAATGGTTGCCCGCTCCCGGGTGACGGGGTGAACGGGCGGGGACAAAATGTTCTGCCAGCCACCGCTCCACGCATTGGTATCCCAGTTGCGCTCATAGAGATTGAAGTCGGTTCCCTGGACGATGACGTCGATCCGTCCCGGGGCCCAGCTGGTCACGGCGGGAGGCGAGGCGAGCGTCCCGTCGGTGCCGACGGGCTGGAGCCAACTCGACCACTGACATCCGCTGCAATTGGTCCAGCGCTGCCAGAGCTTCTGGTCGGAGCCCTCTACGAACAGGTCGATTCGACCCTGGCCCCACGACACCACGGCTGGATCCCCGAGGACCACCCCGCCCGGAGGCGCCCCCAAGGAACCCCACCCATTGGTCTGGGTGGACCACCAGATGCCGCCATCGGTGCCCAGGACGAATGCCGCCACTCCGATTGTGGGCAGCGCCACAGTGGCCGGAGACGCAACCAGTACGCCGTCGGGACGGAAGACGGTGGCCGAGGGGTAGGGCCCGGGCAGCAGGGCCCCGGCCGGAGACGGGTGCGCCATCACCCCGAGCAAGCTGGCAGCCAAGATGGCAAAGGCCGCCAAGGCCATCGGGGCGGGACGTCGACGCAAAACCCTGGTCGTGGTCACGGAGTCAAAGGATAAACCCGATGCCCGGCGCCGGGGAAATTTCGCCTGTTCGAACACACCACCCGGCCCATCGTCGGAGGCCTCGACCTCACCCCGAATCCACCCCGCTGGTTGGTTGCGGGAACGGCCGGGCGGCGAAGTGACCGACGGCCCCACTCAACCCCCGGGCGGCCGCCACGGTCCCCAATTCCGAGGGCAAGGGCCACCAATTGGGCAGGTCCCCGAAGAGTCCCTTGGGCTGCTGCATCATCACCGGCGCCAGTTGCCCGGGAGGGGCGCAGGGCCCACCCATGCAGGGATGGGGCAGACCCAGCCAATGGCCCGTCTCGTGGTTTATCTCGAAGGTGCGGAAGTCATCGAGTGACCCGGGCCAAGGGGCAAGCGAGCCGAACGACCATCGGTCGTCGTTGATGATCACGTTTCGTCCCGCCCGGCAACTGAGGGTGGGGCTGCAACCGGAGGAGAAACCCGGGAGTTGCTGGGCGCTGGCCAGCCAAACGGTGAAGTCGCCGCCGCTCGGAACGCGGACGAACGTGATCTGGCCTCCCAGGGACCAACCCCTGAGGTCGGCATAGGCGGCGGCTACCTGGGCGGCGAACTGGTCGACGTCGGAGCGCACCTGACCGGTCACCGCGATCGAATAGGTGTAGGTCAGCACCGCCGTGGCCGGATCAAACCGGTAGGCGCGGTCATCGGCCCCACGGGCGAGGACGGAGGGCTCGAGCTGGAGGGTGGTGGCCACGCCGGGGCCGCCGACGATGACGTCCTGCGGGCCACCCACGGCCACCCAACCAGCCCACACCCCGTCCCACGTCGTCTGGTACACGTGCCCGTCAGAACCCCGGGCGAAGACGGTCATGCGATTTCGCAACCCAAGGTTCCAGGGCGCGGCCGACGGAACCGACGCCAGGGTGCCCTGCTCTGTTCCCGGCGGCTGGAACCAACCTGTCCAACCCGACCCGTCCCAAAAGGACTGCCACAGCCGTCGGTCGAGCCCGGTCACGAACAGATCGATCCGACCCGCTCCCCACGACGCCGCCGCCGGCCGCCCGGCCGTCACCCCGCCCCTCGGCAACCACGACCCATCCCAGGCCGACGTATCCCAGAATCGCTGGTACACGCCGCCGTCGATCCCCCGCACGAACACATCGATCCGCCCGGGCCCCCAGCTGGTCGCGGTGGGCGGCGACGCCAACGTGCCCTCGTCCCCCACCGGCTTGAACCATCCCGACCATTGACAGCCGCCACAGGACGTCCACTGCTGCCACAGACGGTTGTCCCCGCCCCGCACGAACACATCGATGCGGCCGTCCGCCCACGACACCGCGGCGGGATCGCCCACTACGGTCGTGGCCGGTGGCGACCCCAACGCCACCCAGCCCTGGCGGTCGGTCGACCACCACAGCCCACCATCGGTGCCCGTCACGAACGCGGCCAGGCCAAAGGATGGCTGACGCACCGTCGCGGGTGACGACCGCAACACCCCATCGGGCCGAAACAAGGTCGCACCCGGATACGGACCTGGCGCGGTGGCCCACCCCGGGGTCAGGCGGCCCCAGATACCAACGAGCGTCGTAGCCACGAGCAACGCCAACGCACCACCCGCCACGATCCGGCGGCTAGCCACGTCCGATCATCTCCGTGCGACGGCCCGCGAGGCGGTCGTAGAACTGGTTGGCCCGCCCGACCATCGGCCCGACAGTGAACCGTTCCTCGTAGAGGGCTCGGCCCCGGCGCCCGAGGCGCTCCCGCAGCTCCTGGGAACGGCACAGCTCGACCAGCGCCCGGCCCAGCGCCTCGGCGTCGTCGGACGGGACCAGCAGGCCGCTGGCGCCGTGCTCGACGATCTCGCCCATCCCGCCCACGGCGCAGCCCACCACCGGCTTTGCGAACATCATGGCCTCCAGCAGGATCAGGCCGAAGCTCTCGTAACGCGACGGCACTACGACGATGTCGCAGTCGGCGTACAGGGGGATCAGGTGCTCGTCCGGTACCGTCCCGAGGAATCGCACTCGTCCCGCCAGCCGTCGCCCGGCCGCCGATACCTCAAAGGCGCCCCGGTAGGACCTCCCGCCCACAGCCGGGAGGTCGTCCCTCCCGGCCAGGACAACCGACACGCCCGGACACTGGTCGAGCACGGTCGGCAGGCACGCCAGCAGGACGTCTATCCCCTTGCGCTTCTCCAGCCGCCCGACAAAGAGGATGGTCAGATCTCCGGGCAGAGCGGATGGGGCGGTCGCCCGGCGCCCGGCCCGGTCAGGCAAGCCCGGATGGATCACCTCCAGCCGGTCCGTCGGGAGCCGGATCCCATATTCGGCCTCGATCTCGGCGATCACCGCCTCGGAATCGGCCAGTAACGCGTCGGCGTGCTGGTAGCAATAGCGCTCGCATTCGGCGATCTGGTCGGCGACGGGATCTGCCGCCAGCCGCGGGTCAATCCGCTGGACGGTCTTCATGGGGGTGTATATCCCGACCACGCACCGGAACCCGCCATGGTGGATCACCGCCAGTCCCTCGGCGTCCCAGTTGGGTACCTGCACCACGTCGATGGGGCGGCTGTCGTTGATGCCGCGCAGTTCGTCGAGTACCGACGCGGCGTGGTCCCAGATGTGTTGGGGCGCGTCGAGTGACGCGGGCACGGGGTGGGTCACCGGCACGATCCGGTGGACCCACACGCCGTCCTCCAGGTCGACCCGGGGGTGGTTCTCACCTTTGGTGACGACCCGAACCACATGCCCGGCGCGGGCCAGGCCCTCCGCCAGGGCTTGGACGAACCGCCCGATTCCGGCGGCGGGCCGGGGTGGATAGTCCTGGCTCACCAGGCAGATGTGCAACTTGTCCTGCCGTCGCCGGAGGATGGGAAAAGGGAGGAATGGCTCCTGGAGCCGGTTGAACCACTCTTGGGGCCGCGTCTTCGAGGGCCCGGCCAGGAAGTGCTGCCAGCCGGTCGCGAAGGCCAGGGGAACGTCAGCCTCGAAGTTGTCCAAATCCTCGGGGGCGAGCAGCCCGTGCTCGATGTTCAACGCGATATCCCGCCGCTGGTTCTCGACGAACTCCGCCAGACCGAGGCAGATGTGGTAGAACGACGACCCCTCGCGGGCGCTTTTCAGGGCGAAGTAACAGGTGTTCTTGGCCACCGCGAACCGGTCCCGGGCGACGCGGGTGTCGCCCCGGATATCGCTCGGAAGCAACCGGTGGTGCACCAGGCCGTCGTCGAGCTGGCGGATGACGTAGCCCGCGTCCACGAGCCGGGCACACACATCGGTCTCGTCGAGGAAGTACTCGAACTCCTCGTCGAATCCGCCTATCTCGAGCAGGCGGTCCCGGCGGAACGACGAGTTGGTGCCCAGCAGGGAAGGGAACGAAGCGGCCCCGGGAACATTGAGCCACTCGCTCGGATTGGTGCCGAAGGTCAGGGTCGACTGGCCCACCCGGTCGGAGATGATGTAGCGGGTCTGGAATCGGGCGCCGGTGTGGTCCAACACCGGGCCGCCGGCACCGGCCACCTCGTCATCGACGTAGGCCTCGACCAGCCGGTCGAGCCACGCCGGGTCGGGATAGGCGTCGTCATCGATGAACGCCACGATCTGCCCGGCCGCCAAGGAGATGCCGATGTTGCGAGACATGGACAAATTTCGCTCGGGGCAGCGGGCGGTCCGGATGCGGCCCGCGTAGCCGGCCAGCACCTCCTCGGTGTCGTCGGTAGAGGGGCCGTTGACGACGACCACGCCGAAGTTGGGATAGTCCAGCTGGCTCAAGCCGTCGAGGGTGAGGCGAAGACTGGACGCACGGTTGTAGGTGTTGATCACCACCGAGACGCTCGGCGCGTGGGCCGCCGGTCCCGGTCCTTCGAGGACCGGTGACTCGTGGCCGGCCAGCCGGAAGCTGGGCTGCTGATCGATCACGCGTGGCACCACGGCGCCATTGGGTCCGGCGTCAGCCCGCGAGGGTGGCGTCGGGCCGGCGACCCTCCGTCTGCATCTCGTAGCACAGGCCGTTGCGCCGGGCTGACACCGTGATGGCGACATCGACGAAACCGGCTTCCTCCAACAGGGCGGTCAGTGACGTTTTGGAGTACATGTTGAAGTGGAAGTCGCCGTCGTACTCCTGGCTGCCGAAGGTCACCTCCCGTAGGTCGTCGAAGGAGATCTCACCGGTGCCGTAGCCGTCCAGCATGGCCTCGGAGTCAGGCACCACAGCGACGAAACGGCCGCCCGGCTTCAGGATCGACAGCCAGTAGGGAAGCAGCGACCGGCGGACCTCCTCAACCGGGAAGTGCTCGAGCAGGTGGGCGCACCACAGGGTGCTCACCTCACCCGGCCCGAAGGGCAGGGAGCGGACGTCGGCGACGATGTCGATCCCGTCCAGCTCCCGGGCATCGACATTGAGATATCCGTCGACCGGGATATGTCCGGCCCCGAGGTTGAGGCGTATGTCGTCGCCAAACGATCGTAACTTCGCCTCGTTGAGCACCTTGGCCTCGACCGCAACCGCGACGCCCGCCGCCCGGTCACCCCCCGATGGTGGAGAGATGCCGATGCCCCGTGAGGCCCCGCCGTAACGCAACTCGAACAGCAGCTCCCGCCGGACGAATTCCGCCCGCCGCTCGATCTCGCCCAGCCGGGCGGCCTGTTCGGCCATCTGCTGGGTCAGTTGACGCTCGGCCCGCACCGCCGTCCGGGTGATGGCGTGCTGGTCGGAGACCGCATCCAGGACAGCGGGGACATAGTCCTTGAACTGCTGCACCTCGGACCGGGCGGTGCCGTGGGCCAGCTCGAGGGCCGCCAGCCGGGGTTCCAGGCGGGCTTCGACGACGGGGAGTGGGTCGTAGGCCTTGAGCGTCTGCACCTCCAACCAGGTGTCGCCGTGGGCGTGCTCGAGGGCCGACAGCCGGGGCCCGACGGCCCGAGTGACGATCTTGGTGACCAGTGCGGCCGCGGGCCGGGCGAGCTTCTTGACGGCGGGCTTCATTTCCATCGACGCCGAAACGGTAGTGCCATCGCAGGCCGGGGCCCGGTCATACAAGGTCGTGGGCCTGATGGAGTGGCCCATCAGGCCCACCTCATCGCCTGACTGGCCTAGATCCGCGTGTGCTCATCGGGCTCGTCCAGGCGGGCGATGTCGGCGTCGACCATGATCTTCACCAACTCCTCGAAGGTGACCTGGGCTCGCCAGCCCAGCTCGCGCTCGGCCAGTGTGGGGTCACCGAGCAGGTGGTTGACCTCAGCTGGGCGAACGTGGCGGGGGTCGATGCTCACGTACTTCTCCCAATCCAGGCCGACGTGGTCGAACGCCCGCTCGCAGAAATCGCGGACGCTGTGGGCTTCCCCGGTGGCCACCACGTAGTCGCCCGGGCTGTCGTGCTGCAGCATCAGCCACATGGCCTCGACGTACTCGGGGGCGAAGCCCCAGTCCCGCTTCGGGTCGAGCGAACCGAGCAGCAGCTGGTCCTGCAGTCCGCACGCGATGCGGGCCACGGCGGTGGTGATCTTGCGGGTCACGAAGTTCTCGCCCCGACGGGGGCTTTCGTGATTGAACAGAATCCCGTTGACGGTGAACATGTCGTACGACTCCCGGAAGTTCACCGTGGTGTGGTAGGCGAACACCTTGGCCGACGCGTAGGGGCTGCGGGGATGAAATGGCGTCAACTCCGACTGGGGCGGCGGCGCCGACCCGAACATCTCCGATGACGAGGCCTGGTAAAAACGGGCGTCGACGCCGGACGCGTGGATGGCTTCCAGCAGGCGCACCGCGCCCAGGCCCGTCACCTCGCCGGTGTAGTCGGGAACCTCGAAACTGACCGCCACGTGGCTCTGGGCGCCCAGGTTGTAGATCTCGTCGGGCTGGATGTCGCGGACCAGGTTGACCAGGCCCACCGCGTCGGACAGGTCGCCGTAGTGCAGGTTGAGGGCGGAGTCGACGCCGTGGTCCAGGTGGTCGATGCGGTGGCGGTTGAAGCTGGACGAGCGCCGCACGATGCCGTGCACTTCGTAGCCCTTCCCGAGGAGGAGCTCGGCGAGGTAGGAGCCATCCTGACCGGAGATGCCCGTGATCAGCGCACGCTTCGTCATTGTGCGAGGTTACCCGCCCCCCGCCGGGGCTCTTTCCGCCTGGGCGGCGGCGAAGCGTCGCACCGGCGCCGGCGGCACCCGGCCCCCCGCCTTGCGGAGGAAAAGGGCCACGCTGGTGATCTCCGTGCCGGTGGAGAGGTGGAGGACGACGTGGGGCTTTTTGACCCCGCCATGGGGCGCTTCCGCTTCGGCGGGCGCGATGACGGCCCTCCGCCGGTAGTAGTCCGGCAAGGTCAGATCGAGCATCTGGACCAGCCGGAGGCGGGGGACGGGCGCCAGCAGGTAGTCGTGCAGGCATCGCAGGTTGAAGAATTCGGCATCGAAGGTAGAGAGCTCGCCCGTGTCGGCGTCGGGGAGGACGTACTCGGTAATGACCGAGGCCACCCCGCCCGGTCGCAGTACCCGCTCGATCTCCCGCATGGCCCGGCTGGCCCCCTCGTGGCGGCCGAAATGTTCGATGGACGAGCACGACCAGATGAGGTCGAACGACTCGTCGGGGAACTCGAGGTGGGTCCCGTCCATCCGCAGGAACTTCACCCGGTCCTCGGGATAGGGATACGGGGCGAAGTCCTTGGGGTCCTGGAGGATGCGGGGGTTGCCCTCCCGGCCGGACCACTCGCTGTCGACGGAGTACAGGTCGGTCGCCACCACTTCGGCCACATGGTGGGCGAAGAAGAACGACAGCGGCTCCCACCCGACGCCCACGCCGAGCGCCCGCACGTTGGGCCGGATCATTCCTAGGCCATCGAGCCCGTAGATGGTCTGGACCCACTCCCACGCCTTGCGGTGCACGAAGTCCGGGGGTGTGTAGGGCGGGGTGGCATTGAATGCGGCCATGGCCGCCACCCAGTCGGGGTCGTACCATTTGAACACGTCGGTGAGCTGGTTGATCCGGGCCCCGGTATAGGGGTCGGGCTCCACCCGGGCCCGGATGCGGTCGGCCAGCTGGTTGGCATGACAGTCGGCCAGATACGCCCCCTGGAGCCACGCCTCGGACGACCTCGATTCCGGGTGGTGCCGGTCCGTCATCTTGACCGTTACCGGGACGGCGACCCACCGCGACGGAAGGGCCAGCTCGAACACACGCGCCCGGGGATCAGGGGAAAACAGGTCGACCCGGTATCGCTTGTGGAGCACGGTCACCTCGACGATGCCACCGCCGTCGGTCTCCGCGAACACCAGCCCCAGATGCCGGCCCCGAGCCCTGAGGGTGACACTGTCCCCGGGTTGGCTCAAGCAGACCGCCCGGCCGGCCAGCAGGTCGGGCCGCTCCCGGATGTCGGCTCTCCCCGTCAGTTTGACCCCCTCCGGTTCGAAGATGGGAAGGTAGTCCACGCCGCAGGGAGGCTATAGCGGCGCTTGGGCGCTCACACCCGGACCGGGTGGTCGGCCATGGCCAGCAGCTCCCGGTCGCCCGCGCTGTCTCCGTAGGCCCACAGCCGGTACGGCGCACCGGGCAACGCCTGGGCCAGCCACGCCCGTAGCCGGGCCGACTTCTCGACGCCTCGCACGTTGGGCCCGTGCAATCGGCCCGTCAGCAGGCCGTCGGGGCCGACCTCGAGCTGGGTGGCCAGCACCTGGTCGAATCCCAGCACCCGTCCGGTCGGGGCCAGGTACACGTCCAGCGACGCCGAGACGATGACCAGGCGGTGGCCCCGCTGCTGGTGCCACTTGACCCGCTCTGCCATGGCCGGGCGTATCCTTTGGGCCAGCAAGGTGGAATAACGCTGGCCCAGCTCGGTGAGGCGGTCGGCCGGATACCCGCTCAAGAGCCGTTGGACCAGGACCGCCTTGGACGCGTCGCGGCGGCCCAGCCGGTATGCCTGGGCGGTCGACGCCGACGACCTGATCACGATCCGGCCGAACTTGCCGGGCCCGACCGCCTGGACCAGAAACGGCATGAAGCTGTCGCCTCGGATCATGGTGCCGTCGAAATCGAAGGCTGCCACTCCCTGCGGGTCCGCCGTCATCTGCGGCTCGCTCATATCTTCAGGCGCCGGAAGATCGGGCGTGGGAGGTGGCGGACGACCAGCATGACCCACCGGAGCAGGCCGGGTACCCACACGATCTCCCGGCCCTCCCGGAGCGCCCGTTGGGTCGCCTCGGCCACCGCTTCGGGGGTGGTGGACAAGGGCGGGGGCGTCATCCCGGCCGTCATCTTGGTGGCCACGTAACCGGGCCGGACGATCAACACCCGGGCTCCCGAGCCCTGGAGGGAATCGCCCAATCCCTGGGCGAATCCGTCCAGCCCGGCTTTGGACGAGCCATAGATGTAGTTGGCCTTGCGGACCCGCTCGCCCGCCACCGAGGACAGCACGACGAGGGTGCCGTGGCCCTGGGCCCGCAGCCGGCGGGCCGCGGCCAGGCCGGCTGAGACGGCACCGACATAGTTCACCGCGGCCAGGCGGACGGCGCCGTCCCCGCCCGACTCGTCGGCCGCCTGGTCGCCCAGCAGGCCGAAGGCCACGATGACCACGTCGAGATCGCCCACCAGCCGGGCCGCCTCGGCCAGCACCTCGTCGTGGCCGGCGGTGTCCTCGGCATCGAAGTCGATCACCGCCACCGTCCCGGCCCGGGCGTGCCCGCCGCCGTCCGCCCCGCCCGGGCCCACAAGGCCGTCGGT
>JALYXV010000177.1 GCA_030947025.1 Actinomycetota bacterium
TCCAGACCTTGACGCCGATGCGGCCGAACGTGGTGCGGGCCTCGCAAAAGCCGTAGTCGATGTCGGCCCGGAGGGTGTGGAGCGGCACCCGCCCTTCGCGGTAGAACTCCCGCCGGGACATCTCCGATCCGCCCAGGCGGCCGGCGCACTGGACGCGGATGCCTTGCGCTCCCGCCTTCTGCACGGTCTGGACGGCCCGCTTCATCGCCCGGCGGAAGCTGACCCGACCCTGGAGCTGGTCGGCGATCCCCTGGGCCATGAGGGCGGCATCGAGCTCGGGCTGCTTGATCTCTTGGATGTTGAGCTGGACCTTCGGGTTCTTGGTGATCTCCGCCAACTTGGTGCGCAGGCGGTCGGCCTCGGCGCCCCGGCGGCCGATGACAATGCCCGGGCGGGCGGTGTGGACGTCGATGCGCAACCGGTCCCGGGTGCGCTCGATCTCGACCCGGCTCACCGCGGCCCGCTCGAGCTCGCGCATCAGGTAGTCGCGGATCTTCCAATCCTCGATGAGGTAGTCCTGGTACTCCCGGTCGTTGAACCAGCGCGACTTCCAGTCGGTGGTGACGCCCAGCCGGAACCCGTAGGGGTTGACCTTTTGACCCATCTACCTACACACCCTTCTCGGTCTCATCGGACTTCGCCTCGGTGGGCTCGGCCGCTACCGGCTCGGGCTCGGTTTGCGCCGGTGCCGTCGCGGCCGGCTCGTGATCGTGATCGTGATCGTGTTCCTCTTCGGTGCGCCGCTGGGGGCGCACACGGGTCCGCAGTCCCCGACCGCCGCCACCACTCGATGTGGCGTCGGCCTTGCGGGCACCGGCCACCCGGCGGGCCCGGCGGGCCGCCTGCTCGGCTTCCCGGCGGGCGTACAGCCGGACCAAATCGGCGTCAGGCAGCCGGCTGACGATCACGGTGATGTGGCTGGTCCGCTTGCGGATCCGGGTGGCCCGGCCCCGCGCCCGGGGGCGCCACCGCTTGATCGTGGTGCCCTCGTCGGCGAAGCAGGCCGACAGGTACAGCTCCTCGGGATCCTGCTGGTCGTTGTGCGAGGCATTGGCCACCGCCGAGGCCAGGAGCTTGCCCACCAGGATCCCCGCGTCGCGCTCGGTGAAACGCAGAATGTCCTGCGCCTCGGCAACCGGCTTGTTGCGGACCAGGTCGAGCACCTCACGCACCTTGTACGGCGATACCCGGGCATGGCGCAGAACGGCGCGCGTCCCCTCGCGTTCGTTGGTCTTGGTACCGGGCATCAGCGACGACCCTGGCGTTCCTGGCCCGCATGGAAGCGGAAGGTCCGGGTGGGAGCGAACTCACCCAGCTTGTGCCCGACCATGGACTCGGTGATGTAGACGGGCACGTGCTTGCGCCCGTCGTGGACCGCGATGGTGTGGCCGACCATGTCGGGGATGATCGTGCTGCGACGTGACCAGGTCTTGATGACCCGCTTCTCGTTGCGGCCGTTGAGGTCGTCGACCTTCTTCAAGAGATGGTCGTCGACGAATGGACCTTTTTTCAGGCTGCGGGGCATGCGGGGTTTACCTCCGGGCGCCGCGGGTGCGCCGGCGGCGAACGATGAGCTTCTGCGATGGCTTATTGGTGTCACGGGTACGGCCTTCGGGCTTGCCCCACGGCGAGGTCGGGTGGCGGCCACCGGAGCTCTTCCCTTCGCCCCCACCCAGCGGGTGGTCGACAGGGTTCATGGCCACGCCCCGGGTTTGGGGCCGGACGCCCTTCCAGCGGTTGCGGCCCGCCTTGCCGATGACGACCAGCTCGGCCTCGGGGTTGCCGATCTGACCGAGCGTGCCCCGGCAGTCGATGGGTACCCGGCGCATCTCGGTGGACGGCAGCCGCAGGGTGGCGTAGTCACCTTCCTTGGCGACCAGCTGGATGCTGGTGCCCGCGCTGCGCCCCATCTTGCCGCCGCCGCCCGGCTTCAGCTCGACGTTGTGCACGACCGAACCGACGGGGATGTAGCGCAAGGGAAGGGCGTTGCCGGGGCGGATCTCGGCGCCCTGGCCGCTCTGCAGGCGGTCGCCTACCGCGACCCGCTGGGGGGCCAGGATGTAGCGCTTCTCGCCGTCGTGGTAGTGGAGCAGGGCAATACGGGCGTTGCGGTTGGGGTCGTACTCGATGGCGGCCACGGTGGCAGGGATGCCGTCCTTGTCCCGCTTGAAGTCGATGATCCGGAACTGGCGCTTGTGAGCGCCCCCTTGATGGCGGGCGGTCTTGCGGCCGTAGCTGTTGCGGCCACCGGTGCCCGGGTTGGGGAGGAGCAGGGACTTCTCGGGGCGGGCCTTGGTGATCTCGGAGAAGTCCGAGACCGTCTGGAACCGCCGCCCGGGGCTGGTCGGCTTGCGTTTGCGAAGGGGCATCAGTGCGACCTCAACTCTCGAACAACGGGATCTTCTGGCCCTCGGCCAGGGTCACGATGGCCCGCTTGGTATCAGGCCGCTTGCCCATCTTGGGCTGGCGTCGGTGACGCTTCTTCTTGCCCTTGCGGTTCAAGGTGTTGATCTTGACCACGCGGACATTGAAGATCCGCTCTATGGCCTGGCGGATCTCGATCTTGTTGGCATCGGGGCGGACCACGAAGGTGTACACCCCGTTGTCGAGCAGGGCGTAGGACTTCTCGGACACGACCGGCCGAAGAATCACATCCCGGGGATCACTCATGCCTGCTCCTCCGGGGTCTCGGTGCTGTCGGCGGTGCCGGTGCTGTCGGCGGTGCCGGTGGTGTCGGCGCTGTCGCTGGTGTCGGTAGCTTCGCTCGTTTCAGGAGTGTCGGCGCCCTCGTCGGACTTGGCCCCGGGCAGGGTCGCCTGGGTGAAGACGATCCAGTCGTTGCACAACACGTCGTAGGCATTCAGCTCGCCCTTCAGGATCACCTGGACCAGCGGCAGGTTGCGGAACGACTTGTAGGCGTCCTCGTCCGCCGTCCGGTCCAGCACGACGAGTATCCGGCCGTCGAGGTCGAGCGCGGTCAGGGCGGCCCGGGCCAGGGCGGTCCTGGGCTCGGGCCAGGGCCATTCCGCCACGACCATCACTCGTTCCTCCGACGCTCGGTCCGAGAGGGCGGACCGCAACGCCAGTTGGATCATCTTGCGGGGAGTCCGCTGGCGGTAGGTTCGGGGCTTCGGGCCCAGGGCCACGCCGCCACCGACCCAGTGCGGCGCCCGGGTCGAGCCTTGCCGGGCCCGGCCCGTACCCTTTTGGCGGAACGGCTTCTTGCCACCTCCGCGGACCTCGGCTCGGGTCTTGGTGCTCTGGGTACCAGCCCGGGCGGCGGCCAGCTGGGCGGTGACCACCTGGTGCATCACGGCCACGTTGGGCTCGATGCCGAAGATGGCATCGTCGAGGGTGACCGAGCCGCTGACCGAGCCGTCCACCAAGCGAACGTCAACGCTACGAGCCATCAGCGGGCCTTCCTCTTCACACTGCCCCGGATGAGGACCACGCTGCCCCGAGGCCCCGGGATGGCACCCCGGACCAGGAGCAGCTCCCGATCGGGGTCGGACTGGATGACTTCGAGGTTGAGGGTGGTGACCTTCTGCGATCCCATCTGGCCCGCCATCTTGGTGCCTTTGAACACGCGGGCGGGGGTGGCGCAGGCGCCGATGGAACCGGGCGCCCGGTGATGCTTGTGGTTGCCGTGGCTGGCGCCTTGGCCTTTGAAGTTGTGGCGCTTCATCGACCCGGCGAATCCTTTGCCCTTGCTGACTGCGGTCACGTCCACCCGATCGCCGGCGGAAAGGACCTCCACCGTGATCTCCTGGCCCACCCGGTACTGGCTGGAGTCGTCGACCCGCAGCTCGACCAGCCGCCGGCCTGGGTCGACCTGGGCCTTGGCGAAGTGGCCCGCCTCGGGCTTGGTCAGGGTGCGGGCCTGCCGGGCGCCATAAGTCACCTGGACGGCCGAGTAGCCGTCGAGATCCGGTGTCTTCAACTGCACGACGCGCGCCGGGCTGACCTTGACGACCGTGACCGCGATGGCCCGGTTGTTGTCATCCCAGATCTGGGTCATGCCGACTTTCTCGCCGACGATCGCTGTGGTTGGCACGGCTGGCTCTTTCTCGGTCGTGGAGGGGGACATCGCTGGCCCCGCACGCGGACGCTCCGCCCGGGCAGTACCCGAGCGGAGCGCTCGTTCAGTTGTTGCTGCGGGGTCTCCGGCAGGCGGACACCCGCAGACGTCGATTTGGTAGCGAGGGTCAGTATAACCCAGGCAAGCTGACGAAAGTCCGCCCGGCGCAGTTCACCGACGGACGCTCACGGGAAGATCGGTCTTGGGCAATTTCCTCGGCCGCGCCCGGTCCTGGGTCCAGAGGGCGGCCAGCCGGACCGCGCCGGGCCACGCGTCTCGGAAAAGCCCCTCGAACGTGATGGGTGGCGGCTCGGGGCGGAGATCAGTCGTGGCCGCGATGCGGCGGAGGTCCCGGCGGCTGCGCCCATGGTGCGGCTCTCTCGGCGGCCGACGGCCCTGGGCGGCTCCGACGATGATGGGCCCATGCCTGACGCTCCCCCGTCGCCGTCCCCGTCCCAAGCGCCACCCCCGCCGGTCCACCTGGGTGAGCGCCTGGTGGTGCCGGTCGATGTGGGCCAGGTTCAGGCCAGCGTCACCTTCGACCGGGCCGCCGCCACCGTGTCGGTGGAGGCCGTGGTGGACTTCGCGCTCGAGGAATGCGACGGGTATCCGGCGCTTGACCTTCGCCAGCCGCTGGACTCCGTGCGGCTCGACGGAGTCCGGCTGCCCGGCGAGGCCTTTTCCCCGACCGATCTCGGCGGCGGACCGGGGGCGGAGATGCGTGTCCTGGATCGCTCGTTGGCCCGGGGCAGCCGGCACCGCCTGGAGTTGCGGTACCGGCTGGCCACGCCCGCCGCCCAGGGCGCCGAGGCGCTCGGGTGGATTGGCGACGCAGTGCGCTGGGACTTCTGGATGTCAGACCTGCACCCCGGCCGCTACCTGGAGATGTGGCTGCCCGCCAACCTGAGCCACGACCGTTTCCAGCTGAAACTGAAGGTGGCGGTCGAGGGAGGAGGCGCCCACCAGCTCATCACCAACGGCACCGAGCACCAGCAGGGACCAAACGAGTGGCAGGTCGAGTACCCCGCCACCTTCACATCCCTGTCACCGATGCTCGTTCTCCGCCCCCGCGACGAGATCGAGCTGCGCAGTCGCCCCGGGAAGGTAGAGCTCATCACAGCCAAAGTGGCCGAATCCGACGCCGATTTGGACGCCAACGAAGCCGATATCGCCGGGTGGCTGGAGTACAACGAGCACCGCTACGGCCCCTGGGTCCACGGCAACCGCTTCACGACGGTGTTGTTGGGCCCAGGCCGAGGCATGGAGTACGACGGCGCGACCACAGCATCGGTAGGAGCAGTAGAACACGAGGTCTTCCACAGCTGGTTCGGCCGAGGCATAAAACCATGGCGCGCCAGCGACGGCTGGATAGACGAGGCCTGGACCAGCTGGGCCACCAACAGCCGAAGACGGGAGCTGGGCCGCTTCGCAGTCGAGGAGCTCAGCTTGGAGGAGCCCGCCGTCCTCCTCTATCCGCCCTCGCCGTGGTCCAGGCACACACCGGTCGAGTCCTACCGAGAGGGCGCGCGCCTATTCGCAGGAGTCGCCTATTTGCTGGGCGGCGCGCCCGAGATGCGACAGGCAATGGCCGACTGGTACCGCCAGCATGCCGGGGGCTTCGTGACCACAACCGACTTGGAGCGGCATCTGAGCAAGCGAGCGGAAGGGGTGGCCGCCCTCTTCGCGCGGTACGTGCATGGGCGGGAGAGACGGGAGTAGGCGCGGAGCGGGCCCGTTTACCGGGCCGGCGGAGCGGCGCTCCGTCTTCTACGACTCAGGCGTTCTGGATCTTGATCTCGATATCGACGCCCGCGGGAAGGTCCAGCCGCTGCAGCGAGTCAACCGTCTTGGGCGAGTGCTCGACGATGTCCAGCAACCGCTTGTGGATCCGCATCTCGAAGTGCTCGCGGCTGTCCTTGTACTTGTGAGGCGACCGGATCACCGTGTAGCGGTGCTTCTCGGTGGGCAGCGGGACCGGGCCCCTGACCTTGGCCTGGGTCCGCAGGACGGTCTCCACGATCTTCTTGGTCGACTGGTCGATGATCTCGTGGTCGTAGGCCTTGAGGCGGATCCGGATCTTCTGGCGAGGGGCGTCGGCCATGATTACTTGAGGATCTTCGTGACGCGGCCGGCGCCGACGGTGCGGCCACCCTCACGGATGGCGAAGCGCAGGCCCTCGTCCATGGCGATCGGCTTCTGCAACTCGACGGTCATCACCGTGTTGTCACCGGGCATAACCATCTCCGTGCCCTCCTCGAGGGTGATCGAGCCGGTCACGTCGGTGGTCCGGAAGTAGAACTGCGGCCGGTAGTTGTTGAAGAACGGCTTGTGCCGCCCACCTTCGTTCTTGGTCAGGATGTAGACGTTGGCCTCGAAATTGGTGTGCGGGGTGATCGAGCCGGGCTTGCACAGCACCTGGCCCCGCTCGACCTCGTCCTTCTTGGTGCCCCGGAGCAGGGCGCCGATGTTGTCGCCCGCCATGCCCGAGTCGAGCAGCTTGCGGAACATCTCCACGCCCGTGCAGACCGTCTTGGCGGTGTTTCGCAGACCGACGATCTCGACCTCGTCGCCCACCTTGACCTTGCCCTGCTCGACCTTGCCGGTCACGACGGTGCCCCGGCCCTGGATGGTGAACACGTCCTCGATCGGCATCAGGAAGGGCTTCTCGACCTCACGGACCGGCTCGGGCACGAAGCTGTCGACCGCGTCCATGAGCTCCTTGATCTTCTCTTCCCACTCGGCGTCGCCCTCGAGGGCCTTGAGCGCCGACACCCGGATCACGGGCGTGTCGTCGCCGGGGAACTCGTACTCGCTCAGCAGTTCCCGTACCTCCAGCTCCACCAGGTCGAGCAGCTCCTCGTCGTCGACCGCGTCGGCCTTGTTGAGGGCGACCACGATGGACGGGACGCCGACCTGACGGGCCAGGAGCACGTGTTCCCGGGTCTGGGGCATGGGGCCGTCGGCGGCCGACACGACCAGGATGGCGCCGTCGACCTGGGCGGCACCGGTGATCATGTTCTTGATGTAGTCGGCGTGGCCGGGCATGTCCACGTGGGCGTAGTGCCGGTTGGGCGTCTGGTACTCCACGTGGGCGATATTGATCGTGATGCCCCGGGCCTTCTCCTCGGGCGCCTTGTCGATCTGGTCGAAGGCGGTGAACGAGTTGTGGGCCGGGTCCTGGGCCGCCATGACCTTGGTGATGGCGGCCGTGAGGGTGGTCTTGCCGTGGTCGATGTGGCCCATCGTCCCGATGTTCAGGTGGGGCTTCGACCGTTCAAACTTCTGCTTGCCCATGGAAAAAAATCGCTCCTGTTACTGTCGTGTCTAAGAGTCTAAAGAGGCTGGCGCTCGTTAGTGCATTACTCGCCGCGGACCCGGGTCACGATCTCGCGCGAGACCGACTCGGGCACTTCCTGGTAGGAGTTGAACTGCATCGTGTAGGTCGCGCGACCTTGGGTGCGCGAGCGCAAATCGGTAGCGTAGCCAAACATCTCGGCCAGGGGCACCTGGGCCCGGATGACCTGGGTGGTGCCCCGCTGGTCCATGCCCTCCATGCGGCCCCGGCGAGAGTTGAGGTCGCCGATGACGTCGCCCATGTAGTCGTCGGGGGTGACCACCTCGACGGCCATGATGGGCTCGAGCAGCACGGGATGGGCCGCTTTGGCCGCTTTCTTGAAGCACATCGAACCGGCGATCTTGAACGCCATCTCGGACGAGTCGACATCGTGATACGAGCCATAGGTCAAGGTGGCCCGGACGTCGACGACCGGGTAGCCGGCCAGGACGCCGGACTGCATGGCGTCCTGGATGCCTGCGTCCACCGAGGAGATGTACTCCTTGGGGATGATGCCGCCGGTGATCTTGTCGATGAACTCGTAGCCGCCGCCCGGGCCGGTCGGCTCCAGGCTGATGACGACATGGCCGTACTGGCCCCGGCCGCCGGTCTGGCGGATGTAGCGCTCCTCGATCTTGGTGACCGAGTTCTTGACGGTCTCACGGTAGGCGACCTGGGGTTTGCCCACGTTGGCGTCGACCCGGAACTCGCGCAGCATCCGGTCGACCAGCACCTCGAGGTGCAGTTCGCCCATGCCGCCGATGATGGTCTGGCCGGTGTCCTCGTCGGAGTGGACCTGGAACGTCGGGTCCTCGTCGGACAGGGACTGAAGGGCCTTGGACAGCCGGTCCTGATCGTTCTTGGTCTTGGGTTCGACCGCCACGTGGATCACGGGCTCGGGGAACACCAGCGCCTCGAGCACGATGGGCGCGTTGGGGTCCGACAGGGTGTCGCCGGTCGTGGTGTCCTTCATGCCCACCAGGGCCACGATGTCGCCCGCGAACGCCGCCGCCCGGTCCTCCTCGTGGTTGGCGTGCATCTGGAGAATGCGCCCGACCCGTTCCTTGCGGTCCTTGATCGAGTTGAGCACGGCCGAGCCCTTGGTGATCTTGCCCGAGTACACCCGCACGTAGGTCAGCTTGCCCTTGTGGGGATCAGTGGCGATCTTGAACGCCAGGGCCGAGAACGGCTCGGTGTCGTTGGGCAGCCGCTCCAGCTCCTCGATCCCCTTGAGGTCCATGCCCCGGGTGGGCGGGATGTCGAGCGGGCTCGGGAGGAAGTCGACGACGGCGTCGAGCATGGGCTGGACGCCCTTGTTCTTGAATGCCGAGCCGCACAGCACGGGCACGACCTGGTTGGCCAGGGTCGCCTGGCGCAGGGCGCGCCGAAGATCGTCGGCGGTGATCTCCTCGTCGCCCAGGAACTTCTCGGTGATGCTGTCGTCGAAGTTGGAGAGCGTGTCGATGAGGGCGGTGTGCCAGATCTCGGCGTCGCCCGCCAGGGCGTCGGGGATCTCCCGCACCGACCAGGACTCGCCCTTTTCGGACGAGTCGTCCCAGACCAGGGCCTTCATGCCGATCAGGTCGACGACGCCCCGGAACTCGGCCTCGGCCCCGATCGGGATCTGCACCACCGCGGTGGTGGCGTCGAGCCGGTCACAGATCATGTCGTTCGCTCGGAAGAAGTCGGCCCCGATGCGGTCCATCTTGTTGACGAAGCAGATGCGGGGCACGCCGTACTTGTTGGCCTGGCGCCAGACCGTCTCGGTCTGGGGCTCCACCCCGGCGACCGCGTCGAAGACGGCGACGGCGCCATCTAGTACCCGCAGGCTGCGCTCGACCTCGACGGTGAAGTCGACGTGGCCCGGGGTGTCGATGATGTTGATCCAGGTGTCCTTCCACTTGCAGGTGGTGGCGGCGCTGGTGATGGTGATGCCGCGTTCCTGCTCCTGGATCATCCAGTCCATGGTGGCAGCGCCCTCGTGGACCTCGCCCATCTTGTAGTTCTTGCCGGTGTAGTAGAGAATCCGCTCCGTCGTGGTGGTTTTGCCCGCGTCGATGTGAGCCATGATCCCGATGTTGCGGGTCCTGGCGAGGGGGAACTCTCGGATGATGGGGGCAGTTTCAGCCATGACTTTCTCTCTCAATGTTCTCGGTGCTATTGAGGCTCTCGGTGCCTCTTGAGGCTCTCCGTGCTATTGAGGCTCGCCGTGGTCTCGAGGGTCTCGGTGCTTTCCGGGGGGGCTGAGGCGGGTTAAGCGCCTCGTGGTCGCCCCAGTCCGGGGCGTGGGATATGCCGGGGTTTTGGCGAGCCTGGGTCGGGGTTCGGCGCCGGTTGGCGCCGGGTTGGCGCCGGTTGGCGCCGGGTTGGCGCCGGTCTCCCAGCTCAGAGGCCGCCTCGGTAATTGTGCCGCCGTTACCAGCGGTAGTGGGCGAATGCCTTGTTGGATTCGGCCATTTTGTGCATGTCCTCACGGCGTTTGACCGCCGCTCCAGTGCCGTTGGATGCGTCCAGCAGCTCGTTGGCCAGCCGTTCGGCCATCGTCTTCTCCCGCCGCTGACGGGAGTAGCCGACCAGCCACCGGATCGACAGGGTCGTGGCCCGACGGGGGCGCACCTCGACCGGCACCTGGTAGGTGGCGCCGCCGACGCGACGGCTCTTGACCTCGAGCTGAGGCTTGGTGTTCTCGACCGCCCGCTTCAGGGTGGCGACGGGCTCGGCGCCGGCCTTGTCCTTCACGATGTCGAGGGCCTTGTACACGATCCGCTCGGAGAGGCCCCGCTTGCCGCGGGACAGGATCTTGTTGACCAACTGGGTAACGAGGACCGACCGGTAAATCGGGTCGGGCATGAGGTCACGACGGGGGGCGGGTCCTTTGCGGGGCATGTTCTAGCGTCTCTCAGTCCTTCTTGGCGCCGTAACGGCTGCGGGCCTGCTTCCGGTCCCGGACACCGGAGGTGTCGAGGGTGCCGCGGATGATCTTGTAGCGAACGCCGGGCAGATCCTTGACCCGGCCACCGCGGACCAGCACGATCGAGTGTTCCTGCAGGTTGTGGCCCACGCCGGGGATGTAGGCCGTCACCTCGACGCCGCTGGTCAGCCGGACCCGGGCCACCTTGCGCAGGGCCGAGTTGGGCTTCTTGGGCGTGGTGGTGTACACGCGGGTGCAGACCCCCCGGCGCTGGGGTGCGCCCTTCAGGGCCGGGGTCTTGGTCTTATCCGACTTGTGCTCGCGGCCCGTCCGGACCAGTTGCGCGATGGTGGGCAAGGAACCTCTCCTCTAGGGCGCTGGCACTTCGTGCACGCGGGACGCGCGAAAATGCACCAGCCGTGCAGCCAACAACCATTGTAGCGCGGCCCCGGCCGGCGGGCTACGGCGTGCTCGGCGGGCCGCTGCATCGCTGAGCCGTACTGTGCAATCGCGACGATATACGTACAGGATTTGCACAAAACGGGTCCGGCCCAGCGTCCAGCAGCTCATTTTGTGCGTGCCGCCTAACGGATTGGCCGTTCAACCACCACCCCGTAGCCGCCGCCGCCTGGCGTGAGCACTTGGATGGCGTCGCCGGCATCCAGGGACACTGTCACCTTATCCAGGACCGGCCGGCGCGCCGCCTCGTCGCCGCCCGGCCACAGCCAGTTCTCCCCCGTCGCCCCGGGCTGACCGCCGTCCAGTCCCCAGGGTTGGCTGGTCCGGCGCTCGGTGATGAGCGACACCGTCGCCCCCTCCAGCACCTGGATCACCCGCTCGATGCCATCTCCTCCGGCCGCCCGCCCCGCTCCGCCCGTGCCCCGACGGAGGCGGTAACGCAGCACCCTCACCGGAATGGTCCGCTCCAGCGCCTCGGTCGGGGTGTCCATGGTGTTGGTCATGGCCGTGTGGACGCCATTCATCCCCGCTCGCCCCGGGCGGCCGCCCTGCCCCCCGCCGATGGTCTCGTAGTACACCCAACCCGACACGCCACTCAGGATGAGGTTGTTCATCGTGCCCTGCCCGGCCGCACCCACCCGGCCCGGGGCGGCCTGGGCCAGCGCACGGAGGCACACATCGGCAACCCGCTGGGACACCTCGACATTGCCGGCCCCGACCGCGGCGGGCGGCCGGGCCGCCACGACCGTGCCCTCGGGAGCGACGACCGTGATGGGCCGCAACGCCCCGCCATTGGCCGGAATCGTGGGGTCGGTGGCGCTGCGCACCGCGAAGGCGACGGCGCTGTAGGTCACCGCCTCCACCGCGTTGACATTGCCCGACTGCTGGGCATCGGAGCCGGTGAAGTCGAAGCGCACCGCCTCGCCCTCCTTCGTCAGCGTCAGCCGGATGGTCACGGGGTGCTGCTGTGACGGGCGCGGACCCGCCGAGTCGAGCACGTCCTCGACCTCCCACACCCCATTCGCCAACCCGGCCAGCGCGGCTCGCATCCGCCGCTCCCCGTACGCCAGCACCTGGTCGACGGGCGCGCCACCCGCCACGATGCCCGCCAGGCGCTCGACGCCGATGACGTTGGCCCCGATCTGGGCATCGAGGTCGCCTCGGCGCTCGTCGGGCGTGCGGGAGTTGGCCAGGAAGATCGCCACCACGGCCGGGCCCAGCAGGACGGGCGGTATCCTCAGCCCCTCCTGCTGGATCTCGGTCGCCTCAGGCGGGATGGACCCGGCCGTCATGCCGCCCACATCGGCGTGATGGGCCCGGTTGGCCGCCCAGCCCACGATCCGGCCGTCGACGAAACACGGCGCCACCAGGGTGACGTCATTGAGGTGGGTGCCGCCCGCGAAAGGATCGTTGAGCACGATCTGGTCACCCGGCCCCGGGTCGAGGCCAGCGCCGATGGCGGCCGCGACCGACGCGGGCATCGACCCGAGGTGCACCGGGATGTGCTCGGCCTGGACCAGCAAATCCCCACCGCGGGTGAACAGCGCGGCTGAGCAATCGGCCCGTTCCTTGATATTTGGGGAAAAGGAGGCCCGTCGCAGCACTGCGCCCATCTCCTCCGCCACGCCGGTCAGCTGCGAGATCAGAACCTGCAGGCCCGCCGCGTCTAGCGGGTCAATACCCATGCCCCTCCGCCTCCCACCGATGCTTTCCAACCGTCGGCCACCCAGATGGTGCAGTCGGGCTCGGCAATGACCGCGGGCCCGGTCACATCGCCGGACCGGCCGCCCGGGTCGGGCAGGTCGGCCAGCTGGACCGGGCTGGGGAGCCGAGCCGAGGCCCGTAAGGCGACCACTTCGACCGGTGCCTCGGGCCGGGCGAACCCGTTACGCCGATGGTGCTCGGCCGCGAACCCGTCGATGGTGGGGACGGCAATCTCATGGCCCTGGCCGGCGTACCGGCAGTCGAACAAGGTCTCGACCTCGACGCCGGCCGCGTCCTCAGGGAGCTGGCGGACTGTGTCGGCCGCCAGTTCGGTCATGGCCGCGGCCGCGCCGGCGTGGTCCTCCGGGTCGGGCCAGCTCTTGACCACGTCGACCTGGCGGGGCGCGGCCAGCATCCCGGCCGCCGACAGCACACCGGCACGCGTCGGGATCACGACCGCTGGCATCCCCAGTTCGTCGGCCAGGGCGCAGGCGTGAAGCGGCCCGGCGCCCCCGAAGGCGACCAGCGCCAGACCCCGCGGGTCGATTCCCCGCTCGATCGAGACCCGGCGAATGGCCCTGACCATGTTGGCGTTGACGACCGCCAGGACGCCCTCCGCGTCGACGGCCCCTTTTTCCAGCGCTCGGCGAGCCGCCGGGGCATCGAGTCGACCCAGCCCCGGGAACTCGAGGTCTTCAGGGATGCGACCAGCCACCACGTTGGCGTCGGTGACCGTGGCTCGGTCGCCACCCCGGCCGTAACACGCCGGCCCGGGCACCGCCCCCGCGCTCGCCGGCCCTACCACCAGGGCGCCCCCGGGATCCAGCTGGGCGATCGAACCACCGCCCGCTCCGATGGTGTGCACGTCAATTGACGGTATCCGGATCGGTAGGCCAGCCACCTCTCGCTGGGCCGCGGGCTCGGCCCGGCCGCCCCGGATCAGGCATACGTCGGTGCTCGTCCCGCCCATGTCCAAGGTGACGGCATCGGGAAAGCCCGCGGCCACGGCCGCAGCCGAAGCCGCCAGCACACCCCCGGCCGGGCCCGACAACAGCAGGGCGACGGGCCGCTCGGCCGCGTCGTCGAGCGGGATGAGTCCCCCCGCCGAGGTCATCACCAGGACCTGATCGGCGGCGTCGCTCAGGCGAAGGAGGTAGCGGCGACATGCCGGCCGGAGGTAGGCGTTGGCCACCGTGGTCACGGTGCGCTCGTACTCCCGGAACTCAGGCGTCAGTTCCGACGAAGCGGTCACATCGAGGCCGGCCGCCCGCAAATGGGCCGCCACCGCCGCCTCGTGGGCCTCGTTGCGGTCGGCGTGGAGTAGGACAACGGCGGCTGCACCCACCCCGCCCGGTACGCCTCCGGGGACGCCTCCGGGGACCCTTTCGGGGACGAGCGCCGCCGTCTCGACCGGCTCGATCTCGAGCCCGTCGCGGTCCAGCCGTCCGGGTACGCCGAAGCGCAACTCCCGGGGGACCAGCGGCTCGGGCCGATCGGCGAAGGGGTCGTACAAAGAGGGCCGCACCTGCCGGGCGATCTCGATCACGTCGGTGTGGCCTTCGGTGGAATACAGCGCCACCCGGGCGCCCCGACGCTCGAGCAGGGCGTTGGTGGCCACGGTCGTGCCGTGGGCGACCACGTCGGCCGGACCGGCCTTGTCCACGCCGGCCAGCACCGCCGCGGCCGGGTCCTCGGGGCTGGACAGGACTTTCAGGACGGCTCCGTCGGCGGTAACGATGTCGGTGTAGGTACCGCCGGTGTCCGCTCCCATCCGCTGCGCCACCCGGCCAGGATCGCAGGTCCCGGGGTGCGCTGAATTTGTGTCGTGTACACGACA
>JALYXV010000187.1 GCA_030947025.1 Actinomycetota bacterium
AGGTGCAAAGGGGCCTTCGGCCCTCGCGAAAGGAGTACCATTCCCCGAGGGCCGGGTCACCAGTCACGGTCGACCCGTTGCCCTGAACGAAACACGACCCGTGTCCGGATGGCGGGGTGAGGCTCAGGACCTCATCGGTTGTTGCAAGGAGTCTTGTTCAAATGATGCTGTGTTACGAGGACGCGGAGTCGAGTCGACGGTGCCGTAACGGGGTCTAGGAACATCCGTTCGTATACCGTACGGTTCGATGGTAGAGGGAAATCCGCTGACGGTTCGAGGTGAGGCCAGGGTGCTGAGGTATCTGGCGGCGGCGGGTACGACGGTGGAGTTGGATGGTGACGGGTTCCTTCAGGACCTGTCGCCTTGGGGGCTCCCATTCCCGTGTCGCGGGATGTCTCAACGTCGAGGAGGCGTCGTCGTTCGCGTGTCTGGTGCTGCTGACCGAGCCGGGGGCGGGGAAGTCAACGGTTCTTCGAACTCTTTCCGAAGGCAGCGATCTGGGCGCCTGTCGCCGGGTCAGCCTCGACCTGGTGGCGTGCTCCTCGGATGCGTGGCTGATCCGTCGGCTCTTCGAAGCGGAGGACATGAGGGAATGGCTCACCAGTGGCTGGGTCTTGGAGGTGACGTTGGACAGCCTCGACGAGTGCCGTCTGAGCATTCCGAACGTGGCCGCGCTGCTCTCCGACGAGTTGCGGCGCTGGCCGACCGGTCGGCTGCGGTTGCGGATCGGCTGCCGGTCCGCGGACTGGCCGGCCAGTCTCGGCCAGGCGCTGGGCACGATATTTCCTGGGGCGGCGATGCTCGAGCTGCTCCCGCTTCGCCGCCGGGACGTACCAGCGTTCGCCGACGAGGCCGGCGTCGATAGGCAACGCGTTCCTCGCCGCCTTGTCAAAGGTCAACGCCGGGCACATGGCCAGCCGACCGCTCAGCCTGAAGCTGATGCTTCGCAGTTTTGCTCGCACCGGCGGGCTGGGCGACAACATCGTTGAGGTCTACCGGAACGCGCTCGGCTCGCTGTGCGAGGAACAGAGCCGGGCCAGGTTGGACAACCGGGCTCCGACCGCCACGACCGGCGCCGAGCGGCTCGCGGTCGCAAGTCGGATCGCCGCCTGCTCGGTCCTCGGTGCTCGTCCGCTGGTGTGGACCGGGCCGCCGCCGGAATCCGATGGCACCGACCTCACGACGGCCGACATTTGCGGCGCACCGGGTGACGACGGCCCGCCGGCGCTGTCGGTCACACCCGGGCTGGTCATAGCAGCGCTTCGCACCGCGCTGTTCTGCGGTCGCGGCCCGGATCGCCTCGGGTGGGTGCATCGGACCTATGCCGAGTTCCTCGCCGCCTTGCACCTTGTCGAGGGGCGGGCCGGGCGGGCCCAGATCGAAACGCTGTTGGTGGCCGAGGACGACACCGTGTACCCGCAGCTGCGACCGCTGGCCGCGTGGTTGGCGGCCAACGACCCCGACACCATGGGATGGCTCGCCGTCCAGGACCCGCTGCTGTTCCTCACCGTCCCGATCGGGCCGCCATCGCAGCGGCTGCGGGCCCAAATCGTCGATGGGCTGTTCGCCCGGGCGGCGAGCAGCGGCATCGATCAGCGGTTCGGCCAACACGGGAGCCATCTGGCCCACGACGGCCTCGCGCCCAGGTGACCGCCTACCTGCGAAGCGCGATCGAGGACCAGCAGATACTGGCGGTCGACCTCGCCAAGGACTGCCACCTGGTCGGCCTGCTCGACGATCTGGTCGACCTGTTCATCGACACCAAAGTTCCCCGGAGCGTGCGGATCGCGGCCGGCTCGCGATCAACTCGTTCCAGCCCGAGCGGGCCACCGACCGTCTCCGACCGGTGGCGTTGGCCGCCCCCGGTCCCGACGACGCCGACGACGAGTTGAAGGGCGCCGCGCTCAACGCCTGGTGGCCGAACGCCATCACCCTCGGCGAAACACTGGACGCGCTGACATCCCCACAGGACCCGAATCTCCTCGGCGTCTACGCCGTGTTCATCGCCCATCACCTACCGGCGCACATCACCCTGAGCGACCTGCCCGCGGCGCTGCGATGGGCCCAGACGCTCCCGCCCAACCAGACCAGTGACGGCGGGGTGGGCCAACTCGCCGGCGAGATCGTGACCCGCGCCCTGGCGGCGGATGATCCGGCCGTCAGCGCGGCGCTCGTTGATCTGATCGTGGTTCGACTGCGGGGGCTGCGGCACTTGTTCAGCGACCAGCTGGGCCGCCCGGTCCCCGTACTCGGGACCGAGCGGCGACGGGCGCTGCTCGCGGCGTGCCTCGACCGGCTGCAGCGAGACGAAGTCGGCGGCCTGCTCGTCTACGTCCGCCCGCTTCGGCTGCTCGACGCGACCGACGTTGCCTGGCTTGTCGGCTGTTTCGACGCGTCGACATCGACGGCAGCCCCAGATGCCCGGGGCGCCGCGATCGAGTTTGCGTTCCGATCGCTTCACCGGCCCGGGGTCGCACCGATTTCCTGCGCTACTGGTTCGAGCCGGTCGACATCGATTCTGAGGAGGCGGGACTCGCCCGGGAACGGGCGGCCGGCGGCAGGTCGCCCACTGGCGGTGTCTCACCGCCCGACGACGTCGAGGTGGAACGGTGTATCGGGAACGACCTTGATGCTGTCTGTTCGGGCGACCTCGGCCGGTTTTCCCGGGCCTGGCATCTGGTCCAGGTCAAGCCCGGCGGCTCCCACCGCGACGACCAGTGGGACCCGGACCTGGTCGCCCGGCCACGGTGGGCGACGCTCCCAGCGACGACCCGGGATCGCTTCCTCGAGGCCGCCACGACCTACCTGGACGACCAGCCCTTCGATCGGGAAGAGTGGCTGTGCACGGGGACGATGCCGCCGGAGGCGTTGTCCGCGGTCGTGGCACTGGTCCTCCTCGCCCGCGTCCAACCGGCGATCCTTGACGGATTGCCGGCCTCCACCTGGCAGCGATGGGCGGCCGCGCTGATCGGTTACCCGGCCGGCGAAGGCGGGCTCGCTTGGGAGCTCAAAGAGCCGTTGATCTCCCAGGCGATGGGGCGGGCCAAGTCACGACTCGTCGACATCGCCGAGCACCTGTTCGTCGTCGTGGCGACAGCGGGACCGGCCGCGTTCCTCGAACCGGAAGTGCGGGCCATCTGGTGCCCCGAGCTGCAGGAACGGATCGCCGCCGGCCTCGACAACGGAACCCTCACCGATGCCGCCTGGGAGAAAGCGGCGGGCCTGCTGGCCGAGCTCGACCCCGGTACCGCCCTGCCGATCTTGCTTCGCGTCGTCGCCGACGACGGGGCGACTCCCCGTAGACGGCAGCTGGCCGGCAGCCTGCTCATCCGCCACGGCACCAGCAGTACGTGGGAGCCGCTGTTCCGCGTCCTCACGCAACGGGCAGAGCTGGGCGCAGCCATCGTCGAGCGATACGTCCGCGACGCCCTCCTCGAAGCCCCCATCCCACCGCTACTCGTCAACGACCTCGCCGACCTGTACCTGTGGCTTGTCGACAGGTATCCCTACGCCGAAGACCCCACGCGCTCCGGGGCCGACTGGGTAACGCCTCGTCAGCAGATCGCAGAATGGCGCGACGCCGTCCTGCGCACGATAGTCAACAAGGGCACCGACGCGGCCGTCGAAGCTGTGCGATCAATCGAAGCCGCCTTACCGAACGAACCGTGGCTCGGGCGCTTGCGCCGCCAAGCCGAAGAAGCCCGCCGACAGCGACAATGGCAACCCGTCGACCCGACCATCCTGCTCGGATTGCCGGCCGCACCATCGCGACGACTCATAGACAGCGAACGGCACCTCTCGGCCGTCGTCGTCGAGGCCCTGACGTCGATCCAAGAGCAGCTGACCGGAGACAACCCGGCCTCCCACGACCTCTGGGACACCCACGCCCGGCGCCCCAAGACCGAAGACGAGATCTCCGACTGGTTCACCCGCCACCTCGAACACGAACTGAGCGACACCCTGACCCTTGTGGACCGCGACGTACAAATCCGCCGCACCGGACACGGGATCGGCCAGAGGACCGACATCCTTGTCCAAATCGCCAAGCCCGGCAAACTGATACGCCTACCGATCGAAAGTCAAAGGAATCTGGCACGAACATGTCGTCGCCGGCCTTGAGCAGCAGCTGGTCGGGAAGTACATGACGGACCTGAACACCACCTACGGCATCTACCTGGTCCTCTGGCCCGACCAAGAAACATGGACCCTTGACGACCCAAGGCGAGCCCAAGCGGAGCGTCAATCCGCCACCGCCCTCCAACTCCTCGACCACGCCGCACGCAACCTACGCGCAACCGGATGGCTCGTCCTCCTCCAGCACCTCGACATTTCCTATCGACGCCCAGCACCGAACCCCAGAGGCAGATGAGCACGACGGGGAGACGACCTCCGCCATCTGCAACCGGCCATCCTCGAACGGCTCGTATTACGCTCTCACGGAACAACCTCGGACCCTGGTCCCCGGTCCACCGTGCTTGACGTAGGCACAACACGGTCCAGCGCGTGTTACCGCGCACACCAATCGTGATGTGATGAAGCAGCGGGTCGCCGCTGTTGCGTGAGGGCCCGGTTCGAGCGGGCTAGCGCCGTGGTTTGGAGGAAAGGCGTGGCGGCTCGGGTAGTGAAGAAAGTTGGGGTCTCCTCTCGCCGTGAGGGTCCCGGTGTTGGAACACTGGGGCTTCCGACAGCTACACCCTCACGACGAAAGAAGGTTCCCGTGAATAGACAATATGTGGGTATCGACCTGCACCGGCGCCGTTCGGTGATCGTCCGCAAGAACGCCGAGGGCGAGGTCCTCTCGAAGGTCCACATCGACAACAACCCGCTGGCGTTGGCTGAGGCGGTGGCAGCCGCGGGCCCCGAACCGGAGGTTGTGATCGAAGCGACCTTCGGCTGGTATTGGGCGGCCGATGTCCTGGCCGAGTTGGGGGCGCACGTGCATCTGGCGCACCCGTTGGGGAACATCTGGGGGAACCGTCGCGTGAAAAAACGACGAACGCGACGCCGCCGACCTGGTCGACCTGTTGCGCCTGGGGCGACTGGCGGAGGCGTGGATCGCCCCGAGCGAGGTGCGAGAGCTCCGCGAGGTGGTGCGTTACCGCCACAAGCTGGTGCAGCTCCGGGCCGGCCTGAAATCCCAGGTGCACGCGGTGATGGGCAAGCACGGTGTCCTGCCGGAGCGGACCGACATGTTCGGCCCCGGCGGCACCGCCCAACTCGACGCCCTGCGCCTCCCGGGCGCCTACTCGTGCCGGCTCAAGTCGCTGCGGGAGTTGATCGCCGCCTACGACACCGAGATCAAGATCTTGGACCGGCGGATCTCCTTCGAGTTGCGCGACCACAAGGGGTACCGGGCCATCCAAGCCATAAGCGGCGTCGGACCGGTCATGGCCGCGGTGTTCGTCGCCGAGATTGGCGACGTGACCCGCTTCGCGTCCCCCGACCGGCTGTGTTCGTGGGCGGGGATGACCCCACGCCACCGGGAGTCCGACACCAAAGTCCACCGCGGCGCGATAACCAAACAAGGGTCACGGCTGTTGCGGTGGGCGGCGGTCGAGGCGGTCCAGAAGCCCCCACGCCGGCGGCGACTTCAAAGTCACCTACCGCCGGATCTCCGAGCGCCGGGGCCGCAACATCGCCAAAGTGGCCGCCCGCCGCAAAGTTCTCACCTTGGTGTACTACGGCCTACGCGACGGCGAGATCCGCTGCCTCGCGAAAGCCACCGCCGGGTGACTCTCGGACGCAGCCAGCAGACCTGCTCGCCTAACGGCATGACCCCCACACGGCGGGTCGTCATCAAGTGATTGAGCACTGCTGGCTGCGCCGGATCGCTCCATGCCGGACCCGGCGACGGGGCCTCGGCGAAGATATGACCAAGCACCCGAGAGGGCTCGCTTGCACCCCACAACCCCTGGGGAACTGGAGACGACCAGCGCAACGCGTCCGCCCCGCTCACCTCGACAGGGAAAGGCGCGAGTTGAAGGAAGCCCTGACGGGCTTCCTTCAACC
>JALYXV010000263.1 GCA_030947025.1 Actinomycetota bacterium
GTCCGGCGCCCAACCGCCCGGCGCCCAACCGCCCGGCGCCCAACCGCCGAGCGCCCAACCGCCGAGCGCCCAACCGCCGAGCGCCCAACCTCCGAGCGCCCAACCTCCGAGCGCCCAACCGGACCAGCCCATCCCCGAACCCGAAGACCACGATCGCCCCAACAACGTGGCCCGGGCGGCGGCATGGCGTCCCACCCAGAAGCACCTGAAGGGCGCGGCCCGGATTCTGCTGGCCTACCTGGCCGCGCTGGTGATCTTCGGGGCGTTCGTGTCCCTGCGCCACGTCAGCCCGCTGTCGATGTACCACACCATCTGGAGCTCGACCATCGCCAACCGGTACGGGTTCGGCCAGGTCCTGGTCAAGACCGCGCCGTTCATCCTGGCCGCCCTGGCCGTGACCGTGCCCGCCCGGGCCGGCCTGATCAATATCGGCGGTGAGGGCCAGTTGGTGATCGGCGCCACTGCCGCAGGGGGCGTGGGCCTGGCTCTCGGGACCCATGTCACCGGCGTCCCGGCCCTGCTGCTCATGGCCGGGGCGGCATGCGCGGCCGGGGCGGCCTGGGCCGGTCTGGCCGCCGTCTTGAAGCTGGTCGGCAACGTCAGCGAGGCCATCTCCACCCTGCTGCTCAACTACATCGGCGCCGACGTGCTGGCGTATCTGGTCTACGGGCCGTGGAAGGACAAGGCGGGCAACGGCCAGCCCGCCTCCAAACCCATCCCCAAGGCCGACTACCTGCCCACCATCCACGTGCTCAAATCCCACGCCGGGATATTCATCGCCGTGGCCGCGGTCATCGCGGTGGCCTGGGCCCTGAACCGGACCAAGTGGGGCTTCGCCCTGCGGGTGGTGGGCGGTAACCCCGAGGCGGCCCGCCGGGCCGGCCTGGCGGTGGCCGGCCTGACCCTGTCGGCCATGTTGGTCGGCGGCGCCCTGGCCGGCCTCGGGGGCATGGTGCAGTTCACCGGCCTCGAAGGCCAGCTCCGCCCCGGCCTGGCCGCCACCTACGGCTACCTCGGATTCCTGGCCAGCTGGCTGGCCCGGCACAAGCCGGCCCAGGTGGCCCTGGCCGCCTTGCTGATCGGCATCATCGCCGTGGCCGGCAACTCGCTCGAACTCAGCTCTCATCTCCCTGGAGGTGCAGTCGACGTGCTCATGGCCCTGGTACTCCTGGCTGTGCTGTCCAAGAAGCAGACGGCGGTGGCGGCATGACCGGGGTGGTGGGCGGCATGCTCGCCCTCTTCACTCCGGCCGGGCAACACAACCACGCCCTGGTCGTCTCCATCCTCATCGGCGCCGTGGCGGGCGGCACGTCGATCCTCTACGCCGCCCTGGGCGAGACCGTGTCCGAACGAGCGGGCGTGATCAACGTCGGCATGGAAGGCTCGATGCTGGCGGGCTGCCTGGCCGCCTTCGCGGCCACCGTCAAGACCGGCAATCCGTGGATCGGCGTCCTGGCCGGGGCGGCCGCGGGGGGCGCCCTGGCGGCCGTCCACGCCTGGATGGTCGTCTACCGCAAGGCCAACCAGCTGGCCACCGGCCTGGTGGTGCTGTTCCTGGCCATCGGCGTCACCGACCTGTACGGGACGTCGTACGTGAGCAGCGCGGTCAAGGGGTTCCACAACGTGAAAATCCCCGTCCTGGGCGACCTGCCGGTCATCGGCCCGGTGCTGTTCGATCACGACCCGCTCGTCTACGTCTCCTACTTCGCCGTGCCCTTGGTGTGGTGGTTCCTTTTCCGCAGCCGGTGGGGCCTGCTGATCAGAACAGCGGGGGAAAAACCGGAGTCTCTCGTGGCCTACGGTCTGTCGCCGGCACGGATCCGTACTGCTGCGGTCATCGCCGGTGGTGCCCTGGGCGGGATAGGCGGAGCCCAGCTCTCCACTGCCGTGGCCCTCTCGTGGGCCCAGAACATGACCGTCGGCCGGGGCTTCATCGCCGTGGCGCTGGTCATCTTCGCCGCCTGGGAGCCGTTCAAGGTGCTGGCCGGCGCCTACCTGTTCGGCGCCGCCATCACCCTCGGGTCCCAGCTCCAGGTGCACGGCGTCAAGGTCAACCAGTTCCTGCTCGACGCCCTGCCCTACCTCGTCACCATCCTGGTGCTGGTCGCCCTGGCCCGCAAGCGCAAGAACGCGGCACCAGAAGCGCTCGGGCAACCCCTTTGATCCACCACCCCATACAAGGAGGCCGTACATCCATGTCCCTGCTCCGGAGCAATCGGAAGGGTCGGGCAGGCGCAACCGCCGGCAAGGCGATGGCGCTCGTCGGCATGGTGGCCCTGGCCGCCAGCGCGTGCGGGAAGTCGTCGACGTCGACGACCGCCACCACCACGGGGGGCGCGACCTCGGCCACGACCACGGGCGGCCCGGCCACGACCGCGGCCGGGACCGGCGGCAGCTGCACCTCGCCTACGGGCGCGACCGGCCCCGGGGTGGGCACCACCACGATCGGTTTCATCTACGTCGGGTCGACCAGCGACTTCGGCTACAACCAGGCAGCCCACGCCGGGGCAGACGCCCTGAAGGCGGCGTGCCCCAACTTCAAGATCCTGGAGGCTCCCGAGACCCCCGAGACCTCCAACATGGTGACCGTGGCCGAGCAGATGATCGGCCAGGGCGCCAAGATCATCTTCTCCACCAGCTACGGCTACAAGGACTACGCCGTCACGGTGGCCACCAAGCACCCCGACGTGGTCGTCATGCAACAGGGCAACGCGCTCACGCCGCCTGTCCTGCCCAACATGAACGAGTACTTCGGCGACGTGTACCAAACCGTCTATCTCGGTGGCATCGCCGCCGCCAAAGCGACCAAGTCCAACAAGTTGGGCTTCATCGCCGCCTTCCCGGTCCCCCAGACCATTGCCAACATCGACGCCTTCGAGCTGGGTGCCCAGAGCGTCAACCCGGCCATACAGACCTTCACCGTCCTGACCGGGGCGTGGTGTGACCCGGCCAAGCAGGCCGACGCGGCCAACAGCCTCATCGGACAGGGCGTCGACGTGATCAGCCAGCACCAGGACTGCACCAGCACGATCATCAAGACGGCCGAAGCCAAGGGCGTGTACACGGTGGGCTACCACTACAACGCCCAGTCGCTGGCGCCCCAGGGGTGGCTGACCGGGTCGGAGTGGCAGTGGGGCCCGCTCTACATCGCCATGGTCAAGAGCATCATGGCCGGCAAGTTCACGGGCAGTCCGTTCAACACCAACTACACCGCCGGGTTCACCAGCACGGACGTGGCTTCGCCCCTGTCGTTGGCCCCGTTCGGACCCTCGGTCTCGGGCGACACCAAGGCCCTGATCGCCACCGCCAAGGCCAAGATCCTGGCCGGGACCTCACCGTTCACGGGCCCGATCACCGACCAGGCGGGCACCGTGCGGATCCCGGCCGGCCAAATGGCCACCGCCGACCAGTTGAGCGCTATCTGCTACCTGGTCAAGGGCGTGGTGGGGACCGTCCCCGCCTGCAAGTCATGACCGCCAGGTCCGCCTACGCCGTGGCTGCCCCACGGACAGGCGGCCCGGTTCCCGGCCTGGTCGGTTTCCTACCGAACGACCGGGTCGGGGCCGGGCGGGGAAAAGGCCGAGCGACGTGACCGTCATGCCCGAGGTGGAAGCTGGTCGGCCGGCCATGGCGTTGGCCGTGCCCAGCTCGCAGCCCTACCCGTGGCCGTACGACGGTGGCGTGGCGGCCGAACGCACCGCCCTGCTCCTCGTGGCCCTGCAAGTGGGTTTGGTGCCCCGGTGCCCGGCCACCCACGAGGCGCTCGGCGTGATGGCCGCCCTCACCGTGGCGGCCCGGCAATGGGGAGCCAAAATCGTGGCCACCCGCCACGCCGCCTCACCGGCCCAGCGCCGCCCCACCATCCTGCCCGGGTACGGAGCGGGCCCCTGGGAGCTGCTGGCCGGTGTGCAACCCGATGCCGTGGTCGACGCCTTCGGGGTGGACGGCTTCAGCGGCAGTCCCCTGGCCGAATGCCTGGCCGGCCTCGATGTCGATCATCTGCTGATCTGCGGCCTGGGCCTGGAAGGGCCGGTTCACTCCACCCTGCGCAGCGCCAACGACCGGGGGCTGGAATGCCTGGTGGTGATCGACGGCTGCGCCCCCCTCGACCCCACCCTGGGCGGCCCCGGTGTCCGGATCATCGAGATGTCGGGCGGGATCTTCGGGGCGGTGGCGGAGAGTTCGAGTGTGCTGGCGGCACTCGCCACGACCAAGTCGGCTTGACAAAGGAGGTTCTCGATGTTTGGTCCGGTAGACGCAGAACCGTATCCCTGGCCCTATGACGGCGGGTTCGAGGCGGCCCGAACCGCCCTCATCTGCATCGACTGGCAGGTAGACTTCTGCGGCCCGGGCGGCTACGTCGACGCCATGGGCTACGACCTGAAGCTGACCCGGGCCGGCCTCGAGCCGACCGCTCGGGTGCTCGACGCGGTGCGGGCGGCGGGCATGCCGGTCGTGCACACCCGGGAGGGGCACCACCCCGACATGCGGGACTGCCCGCCCAACAAGCTGTGGCGCTCCAGGCGGATCGGCGCCGGCATCGGCGACCGCGGGCCGTGCGGGCGCATCCTGGTGCGGGGCGAGCTGGGATGGGACATCGTGCCCGAGGTGGCGCCGCTGGATGGTGAGGTGATCATCGACAAGCCCGGGAAGGGGGCGTTCTACGCCACCGAGCTGGACCTGGTGCTGCGCAGCCAGCGGATCACGCACCTGGTGATCACGGGGATCACGACCGATGTGTGCGTTCACACCACCATGCGCGAAGCCAACGACCGTGGCTATGAGTGCCTGCTGCTCGAGGACTGCACCGGGGCCACCGAGTACGGCAACTACCTGGCTGCGCTCGAGATGGTGAAGATGCAAGGCGGCGTGTTCGGCGCAGTCGCTCCCTCGGCCGCGTTCCTGGCCGCGCTCGGGGCGTGAGCCCCGAGGGTACGCACCAGGCCCGCCCGCCCTCGACCGCCACCGCCGCCTTCGACAAGGCGTTGGCCCTGGTCGCCTCGCACCGGCCGAAGGGGGCCGACGCCGCCCGCGGCCCGGCGTTGCGGTACCAGCCACCCGGGGTGGAAACCTGGGATAGCGATGGAGTCGCGAGCGTGGCGGCGGACCGGTCCGGTCCGTGGGTGGGCGGGGCCATCGCCTCGGCCCACCGCCGGATGAAGACGGGCGACCTGAGCGCAACCGAGCTGGTCGAGCAGGCGCTCCTGGCGGCCGAGACACAGGGCACCGCCCTGGGGGCCGTGGTCGAACTGCTCGCCGCCCAGGCGTTGGAGGATGCGGGCCGCTTGGACCGGCTGGCCGAGTCCGATGGGCTCGGTTCGCTGGGGCCGCTGCACGGCATCCCGATCACGGTCAAGGACATCATCCACGTGGCCGGTGTCCCGACCCGGGCCGGTTCGGCCGCCTACTGCGTCGTCCCCGATCGCGACGCCGTCGCCGTGGCCCGGGCCCGGGCGGCCGGCGCCATCGTGGTGGCGAAGGTGTCCACCCATGAGTTCGCCCTCGGCGTCACCACCCCGCAGAGCGCCAACCCGTTCGACCATCGCCGGATACCGGGCGGGTCATCGGGAGGCTCGGCCATCGCGGTGGCATGCGGGATCGGCCTGGCGTCGATCGGAACCGACACCCGCGCCTCGATCCGCGTCCCTGCCGCCCTGTGCGGGGTGGTGGGCCTCAAGGGGACCTACGGGCTGGTCCCCACCGACGGCATCGTGCCGCTGTCGTGGACAATGGACCACGTCGCCCCGATGGCGACCACCGTCGCCGACGCCGCCGTGCTGCTCGAAGTGATGGCGGCCCGCCCGATTGGCGGGGCAACGGGCGGGCGTATCGGGGTGGCCCGTGCCGGCTTCGACGGCTGCGAACCATCGATCGCCGCGGTCGCCATGAATGCCATCGCCGCGTTGGTCAACAGCCCCGGCGGCTCGGACGGCTCGGGAGGCCGACGTCGCCTGGTCGAGCTGGACCGCCCCAACGGGCCCGACCTGGACCTGGCCAACGCCGCCGGCCTGATCGTGAGCCGGTGCGAAGCGGCGGCATTTCACCGCTCGCTCGACGCTGACCGGGGGGCCTACTGGGACGAAGTCAGAGACCAGCTCGACGCCGCCGACAACGTCGGGGCGGCTGACTACCTCGACGCCCAACGCCTACGGGCGGTGCTGGTGGCCGACCTGCGGGCGGTGTTCGACCGCTGCGACGTGCTGTGCCTGCCCACCGTCGGGATCGCCCCGCCGCGGCGCGATGACTACACCCGCTTCCTGACCGTGCTGTCACGATCATGCGTACCCTGGAGCCTGGCCGGCTTCCCGGCCGTGTCAGTCCCCTGCGGGATAGACGCGTCCGGCTTCCCCGTGGGACTGCAAATCGTCGGGCCCGCCGGCGCCGACGCCACCGTCATCGCCGCCGCAGCCGAAGTCGAGCGGGCCACGCGGGGCGCCCGGCTACCCTCCCCGTAGGGGCTGGATTAGTGCTCGCTCCGCAAGTCGACCAGTGCTTACCAACAATAGCCGCCACGCCGGCCAGATGATGTTGTGCCTCGGGGTAACGGCCGCGAACGCGTTGACGAACCCGCGCAGGATCAGGGCCAACCCGGCGACCATGGCACCCACCGAGGCCTTGCCAGCACCGTGAGCGAGCCGGGTCGGAATCCGAGCAGGTCTTACCGCGCCTCGCTGG
>JALYXV010000269.1 GCA_030947025.1 Actinomycetota bacterium
GCGTGCTCCCCCCTGGCGGACGCGGGCGGATGAGGCGGGGCCGATGAGGACCGAGCGGATGAGGACCGGGCGGATGAGCCGGGCGGATGAGGCCGGGCCGATGAGGACCGGGCGGATGAGCCGATGACCACCACCGAACCGTTCCTGTTCTCGATGGGCGGACCGCCCGTCGCGACCGACCCGGTGATCATCGAGGCCGCCGACGAGGTGGGCGTGAGGTCGCACCGGGCCCTACGGCGGGCCATGTTCGTGGAACGCCAGCGTTTGTTCGACCGCACCGACCGTGACGACGTGGACGACGATGCCGACACCGTCGTCCTGGTCGCCCGCGACCGCGCCACCGGTGCGGTGATGGGCGGCGTGCGCGTGCACCCCTACGACGGGCACGGCGACATCGGCTGGTGGCGAGGCAGCCGGCTCGTCGTCGACCCCGATCGGGGCCGGGCCGGGGCGGGCATTGGTAGCCGCCTGGTCCGCTCCGCCCGCGCAGTAGCGGAGGACCGGGGAGCGCTCCGCTTCGACGCGACCGTGCAGTTCGACAAGGTCCCGTTCTTCCAGCGCCTCGGCTGGTGCCTCATGGGCGACGCTGTTGTGTCGGGCGTCCCCCACGCCTTGATGCTGGCGCCCGACGACCGCTTCGAGCGGCTGGTAGCCGACCACAAGCGCCCCCTCGGCCGGCTGCTGGAGGGCTGGCAACCGGGCGGGGCCGGTTTCGTCGGTGACGATGGCGCGCCGGTCCCGGGTACCGAGGTCGTGGCGGCATGCGACGCCGTGGCCGGCGTCATGGTCGAGCGCGACCCGGAATGGGCCGGGTGGTGCGCGGTGCTGGTCAACGTCAACGACCTGGCGGCCATGGGCGCGACACCGGTGGGGTTGCTCGACGCTGTCGCTGGTCGCAACGAGGCCCACGTGGGACGGGTGCTGGCCGGGTTGCGAGCCGCGGCCGAGGCGTACGGAGTTCCCGTGGTTGGTGGGCACACGCAGCTGGGCGCTCACGGTGCGTTGTCGGTCACCGCCCTCGGGACGACCGCCGACCCGGTCCCCGCCGGTGGCGGGCGGCCCGGCGACCAGGTCCGGCTGATCGCCGACCTCGGGGGGCTGGCGTCGGGGTTACGCGGGCCGGCAGTGGGACTCGACGACGCATCGGTCGCGGTCAGAGTTGCGGTGCCTCGTTGCGGCTGTTGTCCGCCACCGGCCGGCGGCCGCCAAAGACGTGAGCATGGCGGGGGTGGTGGGCACCTTGGCCATGCTGGCCGAGGCAAGTGGCACGGGCGCCGAGGTCGACCTGGCGGCCGTCCCGGCGCCGCCGGGGGCCGCCCTCACTGATTGGCTGAAGTGCTTTCCCGGTTTCGCTTTTCTCACCGCCGATCGTCCCGGGGCACCTGAGTTCGACTGCTCCCCCGCGGTCGTGGCACCGGTCGGACGACTGACCGCCGCACCTGGTGTGCGCCTGCGCTGGCCCGACGGCCACACCACCTCGGCGGTGGCAGGCCCGGCCACGGGCATGGGTGTGGCGTCCGGCGTCAGCGCCGCGGCGACGACCGGGGTCAGCGCCGCGGCCGCGACCGGCTTGGGCGCGGCATGAGCGGGCTCACCATTGCCGCCGTCGCGGCGCCGTTCGGGCGCGACCTCGAACGATGCACGGCCACCATCAACCTCGTCCTCGACGATGCCCGTCGGGCCGGCGCGGACCTGGTCGTGCCGCCCGAGGCGGCGCTGGGCGGCTATCTCGCCGACCTGTCGGGGCGGCGCAACGGGGGGGCCGATCTGCCTCCCGCCCTGGCCATCGACGGGCCCGAGGTGCGGCGAATCGCCGAGTCGGCCCGCGAACTGGTGGTGTGCTTCGGATTGTGCGAGCGCGACGGCGACCGCCGGTACAACACCGCCGTCTCCGTTCACGACGGCGCGGTACTCGGGGTCCATCGCAAGGTCCACCTGCCGCTGCAGGAGGATGCCAGCTATCACGCCGGCTCGGGCTTCGCCGCCTTCGACACGCCGGTCGGCCGACTGGGGATGCTCGTTTGTTACGACTGCGATGATGTACCCGTACGAAGTACACAGGTAGTAGTGGATAAATCGCGCACCCGTTGTGGACAACTTATCGGCGAATATCGCCGATAAGGCCATGACAATATGGTGTTTGTGGTGGCCGCAGTCCGGGTCTGACCCATGTTACGACCGGCTCGATGCCCAGAAGTTGATCTGTCGGCTCGGGCTGCGGCTTCCACAGGCTCCACAGGCATGACCGACCGGAGGGGCAGTGACCTAATAGGAGGCTGGCAATAGCCCCCTCGCAGTCCTGTCCGCCCGTCCGGCCGGTCGGCCATCACCCGATCAAAGGAGAACGATGGCAGCAACCAGGATCGCACACGACGATGAGACGCGGGTGACAGTCGGCGTGGACACACACAAGGACACCCATGTGGCCCGGGCGAAGGACCAGCTCGGGCGGCGCGTGGGCGAAAAGACCATTCCGACAACCCCGGCCGGCTACACCGACCTCCTTGCCTGGGCGCGAGGCCTCGGCGCGGTCGAGACCTTCGGGCTCGAGGGGACGGGCAGCTACGGTGCCGGCTTGGCCCGCTACCTGCGCCGCCACGGACAAGTGGTGGTCGAAGTCATCCGGCCCAACCGCCAGGCCCGCCGGCGTAACGGCAAATCCGACCCGGCCGACGCCGACGCGGCCGCCTCCGCAGTCCTGGCCGGTGACGCCGCGGGGCCGCCCAAGGCCGGCGACGGGGCGGTCGAGATGGTCCGCGCCTTGCGCGTCGCCCGTTCCACGGCGATAAAGGCCCGAACCCAGGCCGCCAACGCCATGAAAGCCCTTGTCGTGACCGCCCCCGACCAACTGCGGGAGTCGCTGCGGGACCTGTCGAAGACCGAGCTGGTCCGCACTTGTGCCCGCTGCCGGCCGGGCGAGCTCACCGGCCCAACGGCAGCAACCAAGACCGCGCTGCGCAGCCTGGCCGCCCGCTATGAAGCGTTGGAGGCCGAGATCACCGCCCTCGACGATCAGATCGAACCGGTCATCGCCAAATACGCCCCCGAGCTGATCGGCCTCTTCGGGGTCGGCTCGGACTCCGCGGGGGTGCTGCTCGTCGCCGCGGGCGACAACCCGGAGCGGTTGCGTTCCGAGGCGGCGTTCTCCATGCTGTGCGGCTCCTCGCCGGTCGAGGCATCATCGGGCAAAGTCACCCGCCACCGGCTCAATCGCGGCGGTGACCGCCAGGCCAACGCCGCCCTCTACCGCATCGTGTTGGTCCGGCTGCGCCACCACGAGGCGACCAAGAATTACATGGCCCGCCGGACCACCGAGGGCATGTCGAAAAAAGAGATAATCCGCTGCCTCAAACGGTACGTGGCCCGCGAGATCTACGCAGTGCTGTGCCTTATGGCCAGCGACACCACCAGGTCCCTTGACGCCGCGTAACGTTTCCGTAACGGCAACGTGCGGGCTATGCGGTGGACCGCTCCCTGCTGGCCGAGCCCGCCGATGGTGCTCCGACGCCTGTCGGGTGGCGGCCTGGCGCCGCCGGCACCAGCCGGTGGCCACCACGCCACTGTTGCCCGCGAGCCGCCCGCCCCGCAGCCTCACCGTGTATCAGTGCCCCATCTGCGAAGTTCGACTCTTCGGTGTCCAATACTGCCAGGACTGCTCGACGTTCTGTTGTCGGATAGGCCAAGGCGGGCTGTGTCCATCGTGCGACGAGCCGGTCGCATTCAACGACCTTCTTTAACCTCGCTGGGACTAATCCGCCCCGAGTTATCCACACCAAGAACGGTTTCCGTTCGGTCTTGACATCTATAGGAGGATCAAGGCGTTCCCGGAGTCGGGCCGATGCCTGGCCTTGGACGGCGCATCGGTCATCGCCTGCCTGTCCGCCTGGCCGGGCAGCCGCACCGGCGCCACGGGCCGGCTCGAGGACGACCGCTGGACCCATCGTTTCGAGCTGTACGACCGAGCGGGGGCCCTCCAGAACCAGGTGGTCTGGGCGTCGGCCAACCAGACCGGCACCTTCGGCTCGCTGCGCTTCGTCGGCTCGGCCACGATCATCGACCCGGCCGGCGCCGTGCTGGCCACCACCGGGGTCCGGTCCGGCATGGCGGTGGCGAGCATCGACGTGACCGGCTCGGTCGATAACGCCCGTCGGGCCATGGGCCACCTACGCGACCGCCGGCCCGATGCCTACGGCCAGCTGTCCGACCTGGCCCTCAGGTGAGCAGCCCGCGCGTCGCGGTCGTCGGGGGGAGCGTCGGTGGACTCTCGGCTGCCATCCTTCTGGCCCGCCGGGGCCACCGGGTCGTGGTGCTCGAGCGTGACGCCTCGCCCACCCCGGACAACGTCGACGATGCCGGTGCCTGGCGCCGGCGGGCGACCCCGCAGGCCGCCCACTCGCACGCCTTCCTCGCCCGGTCCCGGGCCATCCTGGCGGCTGAGGCGCCCGACGTCCTCGATGCCATGATCGGTGCCGGCGTCCGCCAGACAGTGCTGGCCGACGACCGCCCGCGGGCCGGGGCCGGCTGCAACGGAGATCTCGGCGGCGAAGAGGCGGACCCCCGGGACGCCAACCCCCGGGAAGCCAACCCCGGGGACTCCGACGCCGCGGACGCCGAACTCGTGGTGCTCAACGCCCGGCGCTCGGTATTCGAGTGGGTGCTGCGCAGGGCGGCCGAACGGGAGCCCGGGGTGGAGATGCGCTTGGGCGTCACCGTCACCGCGGTCGACACCCACCGCAACGGTTCGTTGCGGGTCACCGGGGTCGCCACCGACGCGGGACTGGTCCCGGCGGACGTCGTGGTCGACGCCGGCGGCAAGCGCTCGCCCGTCCGGGGCTGGTTCGTCGGCGACCGAGCCCGTGCCGGGGCCGACCGGGCCGGGGCCGACCGGGCCGGGGCCGCCGACCGGGCCGGGGCCGGCGACCGGGCCGGGGCCGGTGACGAGGCAGGCGACCGGGAGGTGTCCTGTGGCATCTCCTACCTCACCCGCTTCTACCGGCTGCGAGGGCCCGAACCCGGCCGCCTGAATCGGGGCTTCACCCACGGCGCCAGCTTCGATTCCTACTCCTGCCTCGTCTTCCCCGCCGACAATGGGGCGTTCTCCATCACCTTTGGCGTGCTGCCCGAGGACAGGGACATGCGCGCCCTTCGCGATCCCGCCGCCTTCGCCGCCGCCGCCGCGGCCATCCCCGCCATCGCCCCTTGGGTCGACCCCGAAGTCTCGGTGCCGACCAGCGACGTAGCGCTCATGGCGTCGCTCAGCAACCTGCTGCGCGCGCCGATCGCCGACGCTCCGCTGGGCCTGCATTCCATCGGGGACGCCCGCTGTGTCACCAACCCGGCCCACACCCGGGGAACGACGCTGGCGCTGGTGGGCGCCCAGCGACTGGCCGACATCGTCACCGACCACGCCGGCGACCCGGTAGCCCAGGCCGACGCCATGGAAGCGTTCACCGCCTGCGAGCTCGCGGCCTGGGTCGAGGACTCGGTGGCCCAGGACCGGGCCCGCCTCACCCGCTGGCGTAAGGGTGAAGCGCCCCCCGAGCCCCGGTGGGTCACGGCGGTGTCCAACGGCGAGGCGTCGGTCGCGGCCCAGTGCGACGGTGAGGCGTGGCGGGCCTTCACCCGGCTACAGAACGCCTTGGCTCTCCCCGGCCAGGTGCTCGACGACAGTGCCCTGGAAGCGGCGGTCGCCCGAGTCAACCGGTCGGGTTGGCGACCCCCGGCCATGGAGGCTCCCGATCGCAACGAGCTGGCGGCCATCGCCAGGAGCGCGGCGGGCGCGGCGGGATCCTGACGGCCCTCGCGCTGACCATCGCCGCCGTTGCCGCCAACTTCACGCGCAACGTCGAAGCTGGCCTGGCACGGATTGAGGCCATCCTCCTCGATGCCCGCGAGCGGGGCGCCGCCCTGGTCGTGCTCCCGCACGCCACCTTGGGCGGCTACCTCTCGACGTTCCGGGCCGACGTTCCTCCAGCCGACGTTCCTCCGGCCGACGTTCCTCCGCCCGAAAGCCCGCCCGCCCTCGACGCCGACGGCCCCGAGTTGCAGCGCGTGGCCAAGGCCGCGGCCGAACTCGTCGTGTGCCTCGGCTACTGCGAGCTCGACGGGCCGCGGCGCTACAACACGGCCGTGTGCCTCAGCGGCGACGGCGTCCACGGCTACCACCGCAAGGTCCACTTGCCCCCGGCCGACCAGGCCGTCTATGCCGCCGGGAACCGCTTCGAGCCGTTCGACACGCCGGTCGGCCGCGTTGGCCTCCTCGTCGACTTCGACAAGACGTTCCCCGAGGCGGCCCGAACCCTGGCCCTACGTGGCGCCTGCGTCGTGGCCTGCCTCAACGCCTGGCCCGCCAGCGTCTCGGTGAAGGCGAGCCGGCTCGACCAGGACCCTCAGTCCCGCCTGTTCAACCTGTACGACCAGGCCCGGGCGGCCGAGAACCAGATCGTCTGGGTGTCGGCCAACCAGACCGGGCAGTTCGGACAGCTGCGCTTCCTCGGCCAGTCGAAGATCGTGGGTCCGGGGGGTCAGGTGCTGGCGTCGACGGGGACCAAGCCGGGCATCGCCACCGCGTCAATCGACGTGGCGGCCGAAGTGGAGCGGGCCCGTCGCACCTTCCACCACCTGGACGAGCGCCGACCGGACTCGTACCTTTGAGGAAAGGGGGTCCGGCCGCCGATCAGTCGTGTGCCCAATACTGCGTGGCGCGCCCAGCCTCGGCCGCGAAGTTGGGGTGGACCCCCCAAATGGTCACCCAGCGCCGGGAGGCATCGAGGTCGAGTTCGAACGACGCCGCCTTCAGCCTGGCGTGGGCGACGATACTCCCGACCGCGCCGGCGACGAGAGCTCCGATCGCGGCCAACACCAGCAACAGGCCGACCGCCGGTGACGCGTTCGACGGCTTGACGACGCCCGCCAGCAGCCCGAATGGGCCCAGCCCGGCGAGGGCAACCCGTTGTCGGTACGACCGCCGCGCCGCCGACTCCCGCAGATGGGCGCCCTCGCTCATGGGCAGCTCGACCCGGAGGACCTCCGGGGGCCTACCCGTCAAAGCGACAACGACCAGGCCGATCAAGCCGATGGGCCCCAGCAACAAAAGCAGCCAGGCGGCCCCCAGGCCCCGGTCACCGACCACCAGTGTCTGGACCACGCGGTCGTCGGTGAAGACGCCGTCCTTTACGCAAATGGCCGGAAGCCGACCCAGGACCGCATCATCGACGAACACCGTCACCGCGTCGGTCACGGCTCCAGTATGAACTGCTCGTGACCGGCGCCGGGGGAATGAGAGCCGATCGGCTATGCGCGTGGCAAGATACGGCTCCGACGCGGGGCAACGGAAGGGATGGCACCGATGCGATGGATCGCCGGTTTGGCAATAGTGGCGCTGGCAGCCGCCGGCTGCGGAAGCGGAAAGAGCAGCACTTCGACCAGTGCCACCACCACAGGAAAGGACTCGGCCGCCGCAGCTGCCGTTCCGGCGGCCGTCAGCAGCAAGGGGACGATCGCCGTAGCGCTGGACGCCACCTATCCTCCCGACGAGTTCGTCGCCCCCGACGGGAAAACGATCATGGGTATGGACGCTGATCTGTCCACGGCCATCGGCCAGGTGCTGGGGTTGAAAGTCAATCTGCAGAATGCCACCTTCGACACCATCATCCCCGGCCTGCTCTCAGGCAAGTTCGATCTCGGCGCCTCGTCGTTCACCGACACCAAGGAGCGGGAGAAGCAGCTCGACTTCGTCACGTACTTCAGCTCCGGTGAGGGCTATTACGTGAAGTCGGGCACCCCCACCACCTTCGACGGGCTCGATTCCCTGTGTGGTCACACCGTTGCGGTGGAGAGCGGCACCAGCGAAGAGAGCGACGCCAAGAGCCAGGTGCAGGCGTGCCAGACGGCGGGCAAGCAGTCCGACAACGTGCTGGTATTCCAGGATCAGAGCGCCGCCAACCTTGCCATCTCCAGCGGCCGGGCCCAGGTGGGGTTCGCCGACACTCAGGTAGTGCAATACATCGTCAAGCAGTCCAACGGCCAGTTCAAACTGAGCGGCAAGCCGTTCTCCTTTGCTCCGTATGGGATAGTGGTGCCGAAGAACGGCATGGCCCCGGCGGTGCTGGCCGCGCTCAAGGTCCTGATGGCCAACGGCACCTACACCAAGATCCTCCAGAAGTGGAACATCCAGTCCGGGGCTATCACCACCCCGGTGATCAACGGGGCCACCAGCTAGCCGGTTCGGGCTGATCGTGGCCGGGCCTACCACCGCCCCCACCAGCGCCCCCCAAGGCGAACCGGAGGCGATCCGGGCACTTCCGGTCCGCCATCCGGGACGGTGGTTTGCCACCGCCGCGGTCGTGGTGCTCGGTGCCATGTTCATCCACACCCTCACCGTGACCCGGGTGGACCGCGGGGGCACGCGCCAGTCCCGCTTCCAGTGGGACGTGGTCGGGAAGTACCTGCTGTCCCGACCGGTCATCGACGGGGCCGTCATCACCATCGAACTGACGGTGATCGCCATGGTGATCGGGATCATCCTCGGCATCGTGCTGGCCGTCATGCGGCTCTCGCCTAATCCCATCGTCTCCGCCGCCAGCTGGCTGTACATCTGGTTCTTCCGCGGGACGCCGGTGCTGGTGCAGCTGCTGTTCTGGTACGACCTCAGCTACCTGTACCCGACCTTGTCACTCGGGATCCCGTTCGGCCCGGCCTTCGTCCACCTCAATGCCAACACCTTCGTCACGCCCTTCGCAGCCGCCATCTTCGGGCTCGGCCTGAACGAGGGGGCGTACATGGCCGAGATCGTGCGGGCGGGGATCCTCTCCGTGGACGAGGGCCAAACCGAGGCGGCCAAGGCGCTCGGGATGACGCGGCTGGGCACCATGAGGCGCATCGTGCTGCCCCAGGCCATGCGGGTCATCATCCCGCCCATGGGCAACGAAACCATATCTATGCTCAAGACATCCTCGTTGGCCAGCACCATCACCGTCGTGGAGCTGCTGCGGGCGGTCGAGAACATCTACAGCCGCACCTACCAAACGGTGCCGCTCCTGATGGTGGCCAGTTTCTGGTACCTGACGATGACCTCGCTCCTCACGGTCGGGCAGTACTACCTCGAGCGACATTTCGCCCGTGGCTCCATCCGGGAGCTGCCCCCGACGCCCATCGAGCGCATCCGGCGGCGGGTGCAACGGGCCCACGCCGCCCGCACCGAGCCGCCCGTCCTGCGAGGGGCCGCCCCAGGGACCGGGCCATGACGGTGACGACCCCTTTGATGGTGGAGGCGCCCTTGATGGTTCAGGCGCAGGGTGTCCGCAAGCGCTACGGCCATTTCGACGCCTTGCGGGGGATCGACCTCGAAGTGGCCCCCCGGGAAGTGTGCTGCCTGATCGGGCCTTCGGGTTCGGGCAAGAGCACGTTCCTGCGCTGCATAAACCACTTGGAGAAAATTGACGCCGGGCGGCTGTCGGTTGACGGTGAGTTAGTCGGCTACCGGGAGCATGGGGGCCGGCTGCACGAGCTGCAGGACCGGGAAATATGTGCCAAGCGGGCCGAGATCGGGATGGTGTTCCAGCGTTTCAACCTGTTCCCCCATATGACCGCCCTGGCCAACGTCACCCTGGCCCCGGTCATGGTGAAGAGCGAGTCTAGGGGGGTAGTCGAGCCCCGGGCCCGGGCGCTCCTGGACCGCGTCGGGCTAGGAAGCAAGCTCAACGCCTACCCCAACCAGCTTTCCGGTGGCCAGCAGCAACGGGTCGCCATTGCCCGGGCACTGGCCATGCAGCCCAAACTGATGCTGTTCGACGAGCCCACCTCGGCCCTGGACCCGGAGCTGGTCGGGGAGGTCCTCGACGTCATGCGAGGACTGGCCGACGAGGGGATGACGATGGTGGTGGTGACCCACGAAATGGGCTTCGCCCGGGAGGTGGGCGACACCTTGGCATTCATGGACGCGGGCGCGGTGGTCGAGCGGGGCCGGCCGCGTGAGGTACTCAGCCACCCCCAGGAGGAGCGGACCCGGGCCTTTCTCGCCAAAGTGCTGTGAGCCCCTCGGGGGAGACCGAGTGGAGAATGAAGTGAGATCGGCGATCCCCCGGGTCGCGCTGGTTACCTACTCGACCAAACCCCGGGGCGGGGTGGTCCACACCCTGGCGCTGGCCGAGGCCATGGTCGGATTGGGCGTCGAACCGACGGTCGTCGCCCTCGGAGACCTGGCGATCGAGGACGGGTTCTATCGACCGGTCAGGGTCCCCTATGCCCTGATCCAGTCACCCGATCCCGCGCCCACCCTCGAGGAGCGGGTGTTCGCGGCCGTCGACGCCTTGGCTGAAGGCCTGGCCGAGCTGGTGGGCGAATTCGACGTCCTGCACACCCAGGACTACATCTCGGGCCGGGCCGCCATGAAGGTGCGGCAGGCGGGCGGGGATGTCTTCGTGCTCCGGACCGTCCACCATGTCGACGACTTCACCACCCCGGCCCTGATCGACTGCCAGCGCCGGGCCATCCTGGAACCAGACCGCCTGCTGGTGGTCAGCGAGCACTGGCGTCAGTTGCTCCATCACGAGTACGGCGTCGCCGCCACCGTGGTGCCCAACGGTGTGGATCCGGCCCGCTTCGCCCCGATATCGGAGGAGGAGCGAGCCGCCTTCCGAGCGCGGGCGGGGGCGGGAGCGGGGGCTACCGGTCGGTTCATGTTCCTCACGGTGGGCGGCATCGAGCCGCGCAAGGGCAGCGTCTACCTGCTCGAAGCGTTGGGCCTGCTCAAGGCCCGGCTGGACCTGAGTCCGGTCTTGGTCGTGGTGGGCGGCCACTCCTTCCAGGACTATGCCGCCTACCGAGAGGCCGCCCTGGGCCGACTGCCCGAATGGGGCCTGCGCCTGGGCGACGACATCGTCATGGTCGGGACGGTTGACGACACCGAGCTGGCGGGCTGGTATCGGGCGGCCGACGCCCTGGCGTTCCCGTCCCTCAAGGAGGGTTTCGGTCTGGTCATCCTGGAGGCCCTGAGCGCCGGCCTCCCCGTCGTCGCGACCGACATGCCGGTGTTCCGCGAGTACCTGACCGACCGACGGGACTCGCTGCTGGTCCCGGTGGAGGACGCCCGCCGCCTGGCCGGTGCCATGGAGGAGGTGATGGTCGATCAGCCGCTGCGCGCCCGGCTCCGCCGCCGGGGGAGCGAGGTGGTGGGCCGCTTCACCTGGACCGAGTCAGCCCGCCAGCATCTCGCCATCTACGAAGAAATAATCGCGGCCAAATGCTGAATCCGATCGGGCCCGGCCAAAGTAAGGTCTCGGTATGGCCGATCAGGCGACCTTCGCTGATGTCGGCATGCAACATATGGGCTCGCTGTACACCGCCGCCCTGCGTATGACCCGTAACCCCGCCGACGCCGAGGACCTGGTCCAGGAGACCTATTTGAAGGCCTACCGGGCCTATGGGACCTTCCAGGAAGGAACCAACCTGAAGGCGTGGCTGTACAAGATCCTCACCAACACGTTCATCAACTCGTACCGGTCACGCAAGCGCCGGCCCGAGCAGACCGAACTGGATGATGTCGAGGACCTCTACCTGTACCGCCGCATGGGGGGCCTGGAGGCGGTGGCGGCCGGCCGCAGCGCCGAGGAGGAAGTGCTCGAGCACTTCACCGAGTCCGACGTGAAGGCGGCGGTCGAGTCACTCCCGGAGCAGTTCCGGATGGCCGTCCTGCTGGCCGATGTCGAGGGTTTTTCCTACAAGGAGATCGCCGACATTCTGGACATTCCGATCGGAACCGTCATGAGCCGGCTCCATCGTGGAAGAAAGGCGCTCCAGAAGGCGTTGTTCGACTTCGGATTGCAACGGGGACTTGTTGCCCCGGTGCCGGAGAACCAAGGTTGAGAGCTCATGGATGAGCAGGACGATCACCAGACTGGTTTCGGCGGAGGAAGCCCGTTCTGGTTGGACAAGTCAGGGTGCAAGGAAGCCATCCACACCCTCTACCACTTCCTCGACGGCGAGTTGACCGAACAGCGCCGCCTAGAGATAACCCAACACCTCGACGAGTGCGGCCCGTGTCTGGACGCCTTTGACTTCGAGGCCGAGCTCAAGACGGTGATCGCTCGCAAGTGCCGGGACCAGGTCCCCGAGGCGCTCCGGGACCGGGTCCACCGGGCCCTGATGGAGCAATCCAGGATGCCCGGCAGCACCGAATACGGGTGGGAATGAGCCCGGCATAAGGAGCGTTAGGGAAGTACATGAGCGACCGATCTCTGGGGGGACACGCCCTCGTCGGCAACGAGCGGCCGTCACGGGCCTTCGGGAAGAACCGTGTGTGTCGCGAGCCGAACTGCACGACTCGACTTTCGATCTACAACAACGGGAAGTACTGCTACCAGCACGAACCCATGGCCGTGCCGAGGACGCGCGGTCGGAAGATCGCCTGACCGAGGGCCATCCGGCGCTGCCCGACCGCACCGGGCTGGCGGTAGGGGAGTGACTACCATCGTCGCATGCAGATCCTCGCGGCAGAGGTGTGGACCTATTGGATCTCCTTCTTCATCATCGTCCCGGTCGTGCTGATGTGTCTCGGCCTGGGGATCGCGTACCTGGTCAAGGTCGTCAGCCTGAAGTACCCAAAGCAGTAGCCCGGTGACCGATCCGGTTGCATGGGATCTGGCCGAGCGGGTCGCTGTCCGGGTTGCAGGCCACGAACCGCTCGAGGATTCCTACCTGTACCGCACCCTCGAGCCTGACTTCTCGGAGCTGACCGCCGAAGCCGAAGAACTGGTGGAGCGGGAGACGGGCATGAAGTCGCTGGCCGGCCCCGCCCGGGCCCGGGTCACCGATCGGGCCGGCTGGGTGCACGCCAACATCGCCTCGTTCCAGCGCCTGCTGAGGCCCGTGACCGACAAGCTCGCCGCCGCCCTGGAGCAGCCCACCACCATCGGCCCGGTGCAGATTCCCGTGGCCCGGGTCGGGCGCAGCGTGGCCGGGACCCAGGTAGGGCTGCTGCTCGGCTGGATGAGCACGCGGGTATTGGGCCAGTACGACCAGTTGCTGATCGAGGACGAGAACCCCGAAGAGCAGGACATCGTCTACTACGTCGGTCCCAACGTGATCGCACTCGAGAAGCGCTTCGCCTTCCCGCCCCGGGAGTTCCGGCTGTGGCTGGCGCTGCACGAGGTGACCCACCGCATGCAGTTCACCGGGATCGAGTGGATGCGGCCCTACTTCCTGTCGCTGATCGAGTCGACCCTGGCGGGCGTCGATCCTGACCCACGGCGGTTCCTGGACGCCCTCCGACGCGCCACCGAGGCGGTGCGCTCGGGCAAGAACCCCCTCGATGACGGCGGCCTCATCACCCTCCTGGCCGGGCCCGAGCAGTACGAGGCCATCCAGCAGATCGGCGGTCTGATGAGCCTGCTCGAGGGTCACGGCGACGTCACCATGGACCGGGCGGGAGCCGATCGCATCCCGAGCGCTGAGCGCTTCAGCCGGGTGCTCCGCCAGCGGCGCCAGCAGAAAGGCCCCATGAAGATGGTCAGCACCCTGATCGGCCTCGACGCCAAGATGCGCCAGTACGAGCAGGGCGAGCAGTTCATCGAGACGGTGGAGGCCAGCATGGGCCGGGAGTTCCTGGCCAACGTGTGGCGAGGCCCGGAGTGGCTGCCCGACCTGGGCGAGATCCGCGAGCCCAGCCGGTGGATCGATCGGGTCCGTTCCGGAGATCCCCGCCGCCCCGCCGCCGCCGGCGCTCACTAGCGCCGACCACCGCCGACTACGGCCGACCACCGCCTTCGGTGGCCCACCCGCTTGTGCCCGCGCTGCTCGGAAGGTGCCAGTTCCCGCCCCCGGAATCGTCCGTCGCCTGCGCCGTGTCAGGGGGGGCGGATTCGTTGGCGTTGCTCGTTCTGGCCGTGTCGGCCGGGCTGCGCGTCACCGCCATCCACGTCGACCACGGCCTCAGGGTCGGTTCGGCCGACGAGGCGACGGTGGTCGAGGAGGCCGCCGCCGAGTTGGGCGCAGCGTTCCAACGACGAACCGTGACCGTGACCCCCGGCCCCAATCTCGAGGCCCGGGCCCGCACCGCCCGCTACCAGGCGCTCCCCGTGGGCGTCCTGACCGGCCACACCGCCGACGACCTGGCCGAGACCATGCTGGTCAATCTCCTGCGCGGCGCGGGCCTGGACGGCTTGGCCCCCATGCGTTCCCATGACCGGGTCGCCCGCCCCTTGCTGGGCCTTCGCCGGACCGAGACCAGGGCCCTGTGCCAGGCCACGGGCTTGTCGCCGGTGGAGGACCCAAGCAACGAGGACCGGAGATTCACCCGAAATCGCGTCCGCCACGATCTCCTCCCTCTGCTGGCTGAGATGGGGGGAAGGGACCCAGTCCCGATCCTGGTGCGCCAATCCGAGTTTCTCGGCGCCGAAGCCTCCCTGTTGGACGATTGGGCCGCTCGGCTCGACCCAACCAACGCCCGGGCCTTGGCCGCCGCGCCCGAGGTCCTGGCCCGACGAGCCATCCGCGCCTGGCTACGGGGGACCGAGGCGGAGCATCACCCTCCCACCGCGGCCGAGGTAGCGCGGGTCCTGAATGTAGTACGGGGTGAGTCCGTAGCCTGTGAGTTGAGCGGCGAGCGCCGTGTCGAGCGGTCCAAGGGCCAGCTGACGCTGACAGTTGGGCCGCAGCCAAGAAGGGAGGGCTGAGATGGCGAGAGTTCTCTACACCGCCGAAGCAACCGTCACCGGAGGTCGCGCCAACGGCCATGGGCAAACCCATGACGGCGCTTTGGATGTGCAACTCCGCTCTCCCAAGGACCTGGGCGGCGAGGGGGGCGGCACCAACCCCGAACAACTCTTCGCCGTCGGTTACGCGGCCTGCTTCGAGAGTGCACTGGGCGTCGTGGCGCGTCTCGAGCACGTCGAGGTGGGCGACGTCCCGATCGACAGTCGGGTGAACCTGCTGCCCACCGAGGGGCGTGGTTTTACCCTGGCCGTGTCGCTCGACGTAACCCTGCCCCAGGTGCAGGACCCTGACCAGGCGGTGCGGAT
>JALYXV010000281.1 GCA_030947025.1 Actinomycetota bacterium
GGCGCGACCGGGATCGCCACGCTGCGCTGCGAGCACGCCAGCCACCGATGGGACCAAAGCCGGCTCCGCATTCAGTCCGACAAACGCGCCGCCTGACCATGCCACCTACAAATCTGACCCGCACCCCTGAGCGACCAGCCGACAGCTCGGTTATCACTTCCCACGACAGACGAATCGTCCGGTACGGGTTTCGCACGGTGACTCCCCGGTCATCCACGACCGCGGCAATTCGGAGAACGCGCGCAACGGCGGCGACGACTATTCCGAGACCGAGCAGAGCCAGTATCCACAGGACACGGAAGTCAAGCGCTCTGGCAATCGCGTCTGCGAGAAGAACCCCAACAAGGACGGCCGATAGGGCAAACGCCGCGTAAACGACAACAGCCTGGGGTTCGAAGCTCGCCGCGACGTACGGGTCATCCGTTCAACCTACGCCTCTTCCAGAACCTTTCGTCACGTTCGCGCCACCCCGGGTGCGTGTGTCAGATCCGCAGACCCCGATTCCGCTTCGCGCAGACCGCTTCCCCGGCCATCCCGGAACCTTGCAGCCCAGGGCAGAACGAACGAGGAGCGCGGAGCCGATCAGGCGCACTGGGACGCCGGCACCGCCCGAGGGCTACCGAGCCCTCCCGACCCCCGGAGATTTTCGGCACCGGCACGCTCAGCACCTCGATCATTTCGGCCGTGGACGAAACCTCGCACGCCGACGTGTCGCCCACCCGGCGTTCTGGGTCAGATGCTGTGGTCGAGGTCCCTCGGGGTTATGGGACGACTATTTCACGGCTCGACGCGTTCCCATCGGCAACGATGACAGACGTGTCTGACGTCGCGGCCTCCCATCAGTTCGAGGAGGTAGCTCGCGTGGCGCCGGCACTTGAGCAATGGCTGGCTGAGACGCGGCCGCCCATAGCCCTGGCGGACCTGATCGACCTCATCGAGGAGGTGCGGCCCGATCCGGGAACCATCGGCGCCGACCTCGGCGCTTACAGCGGCGCCGCGGCAATGCAGATAGTCGACCGGTACGGGTGCCACATGACCGCCATCGACATCGCGCCCGCACCGCTGGCCGCAGCCGAGCGCTCGAAGGTGAGCCCTGTGAACGCCAATCTGCAGCAGCTTCCCTTCCGCACGGGATCGCTCTCGCTGGTGTGGTGCCGCGACACGTCTCCATGGTCCCCGACATCGGCGCGGCCTGCGGTGAGATCGCACGAGTGTTGCGCCCCGGCGCCGGGGCCGTCATCTGCACCGCTGTCAGCGCCCCACGGCTTGAGCCTGTGGAGCGAGCGGAGCTGATCGGCGCCCTGAGCATGCCCAGTTGGTGGACGTTCGGTCGACGCCCGATCGACGACGCGGTGGCCGGTGCGGGCATGGAGGTTGTACGGGTGGAGCGACGCAGTCCTGAAATCAGGAGGCGGCGCTCCTCGATGCCGACCCGGATCTACTCCACGATCTCATCGTGCTCGGCAGGTACGAGCGCGAATCGTCGGCGCTCGAAGCGTTGACGTCCCCGCTGTGGTCCGCCCGCTTTCGGGCCTGGTCCGCTTGGCGTGTTTATCTCCTGCTCGGCAAGCTCGAGACCATCGCGTGGGTGGTGCGGAAACCCTGGACTTCACGGGAGAGGCCCGCCAGGTCTTGATGGCACATTCCCCGAGCGGACTCGTTTGGGACTGGCCCGGTGACACGGAGATCATCATTGCTGACAAGCCAAGATCCGCCGGACCGTGACGCGGACGTCGAAGAGTCGAGGCGTCCAGAACAGTTTCATTGCTGGTCAGATGGGCGCGTCGTTCTCCGACCCGCCAGAGCGGGCGACCTACTGGTCGTGCAGCGGCACCCCGCCTTGAAGGGCAGTGCCGATGTGGAAATGACCGCGCTTGAACGACGCGATCGGCGTAGCATTCGACCCCGTCGGGCGACGCGAGGTTTGCAGCGCCGCTGGAGGGACCAATGACTCGGCGCGAGGCTCCGTCCATACCAGTGGTGCAGGCCACAGCCGGCCCAGTCGCTTCCCGTTCGTCGGCCCCGCGATGGCTGTGCGCGTTCGTGGCCGTGTCGATGATCGCGCTGGCATCGTGCGGCGGTTCCCCGTCCTCGTCGCCATCTGTCTCGGTCCCTGCGATACAGCACCGGCAACTCGTCTTTGGGGGCATCACCCGGACCTACCGATTGTTCATCCCGTTCACCCTCGACCGGCAGCGGCCCGCACCGCTGGTCGTGGTCCTGGGCGGATACAAAGACACCGCCGACACCACCGCGCAACTCACCCATTTCGACGCTGAAGCATCGAACAATGGTTTCGTCGCGGTGTATCCGGAAGGGGTCGGCCTTTCGTGGAACGCCGGGTTCTGTTGCGGCCACACCGGATACGGCGCCGACGATGTCGGCTTCGTCAACGCGGCCATCGACCAACTCGAATCCGACTACCGCATTGCAGCTGCCCAGGTCTACTCAGTCGGCTTCTCCTCCGGTGCCTTCATGGCCTACCGGCTGGCGTGCGAGGACTCATCGCGAATCGCGGGCATCGGCTCGGTAGCAGGAGCGACCGTGCTGGAAACGTGCCACCCCGCCAAGCCGGTGTCCGTCATCGAGATCAACGGCACCGTCGACCCCCAAGTCCCCTTCCAAGGCGGCGAAGACATGCCGACCGGCACCGCCGACCAGCCCATTCCCTCCGCGGGAAACCTCGTCCAGGGCTGGGCACAACTCGACGCCTGCCCGGGCCCGTCGACCCTCCGGACAAAAGGACCGGTCACCATCACAGCGTGGGCCACGTGCCAGGCTGGAACAGGCGTCAACCTGATCGCTGTGGAGGGAGGCGACCACAGCTGGTTCGCCCCCGCCCTCGGACCCACGGACGGGGCCATCGACGCCACCGACGCCATATGGCATTTCCTCGACTCTCACCGCCGGGTCGGCTGACACGAGGCGACAGCGGACACAACACGACCGATCGGCGCTCTGCCTCATATCCAGGCGCCCCAAGCCGGCGGTTGAGGGCACTCCGCATCGCTGGTGGTCGCGGCAGTTTCGGGGCACCCAGTGGATGACCGATCCCGCGCGTTGGGGGTCGCGCGTTCGATAAGCCGGACCTCCCGTGGTTCGGGCGCTCCGGAACTGATGTCATGAAGAAGCGCTTGCCTCGCTTCTGCCGGGGTAGGCGGGATACAAGTGCAACGACGCCAGCGGGGAGCCACCGGAACCACTCGGTCGGGATCACCAGGGCGCTTGTATGCTGCAAGCTGGGCGGCGCCAGTCGGCCAACGCTCCCAGCCCAGCACTCGCTTGTGACGACCAGGGGCCTTTCATCCGGTCAACGGTACTGACATTACCCATGAGAGAACCCCGCTCGGGGAGCGACAGGGCGCGCTTGAAGTCGGCTCCCCTGGGGTAGGCAAGATCAGACTTTCCTTCCGCGGCGGCAGCCGACGCCGGCCGCGCTGACCAAAAAGGGGGAAAGACGGCATGGCCGACGACGAGGACATGATCGGCGACGCCACACCGGACGTGGAGGTGGAGGAGGACGAGGTCGCTGCGGAGGTGCCGACATCGTTCGCCACCAAGGGCCTGGGGTGGTCGGGGCGGGACGAGCGGGAGATGTAGCGGCAGTCGTGCGCCCGCCTTGGGGAGCGGCGTATGACCGTCGGCGGCCCGATGACGGTGGCTCCCTGCCAGGAGGTCGCCGGTCCTGGAACCGGGAACGCCGCCACACCGGCGGCGAAGCCTTGAGCAATCTTGGTGGCCGCGTCCAGGGTCCGCTAGGGCGACCTTGGGACCTTGCCATCGTGAACACCCAAGACCTGGAACACCTCTCGGTCGGCGTTCACAACGTCGGTCGGGCCGCGGAGCCCGCGGGGCGCTGGGCGGACCACCGATGAGGCACTTCCGTGGAACCTCGACGGCCGCATGCGACACTGCTGGCTTTCCCGCCACGGCCGGCGCGTATCCACGATCGACCTCATCGGTGAGGGGCCTGACTCTCTTCACGGCAAGCCAGGACGCCAACTGGCATCCGATCCGTCATTGTGCTGACCAGTAACAAGGAACAGCAACACGACGCCGCGCCGTGGCGGCGTACGGGGGCAGAGCCCAGCCATCGAGAGAGCGGTTCAGGGAAAGCCCGCCGGGAATCAGCGCCTTCGGATGCGGATGACGCCGACATAGGGAACCTGCTCATCGACAAAGTAGGTGACGCTGATCCCCGATGGGAGTTGATCTTCATACAGCTGCACGCCCGCCACGACCTGACCGCTCGTCCGAGGCGGTCCGTCCGGCACCCACGCAAACAGCTCCTCAGTGATTACCGTGCGGTCCGCTGGTGTGAAGACGTCGAGGTCCGGTTGGGACGAGTCGGTCAGGAAGACCCGCCAGGTCACGCGGAGCGGCGGCGGGGACCCTGGAGATAGTCAGCCAACTCGTTCTTCTCGGAGAAGCCTCGAAGGGAGCCCTCGGCGATCTGGGCCCGGGCTGCCTGGACCGCGGCGGCGACCGCGTCGTCGCCGACCTCGCCCCGCCATTCGTCGAGCAGTGGCGTGGAGCTGGAACTTGTCTCCGACATGATTGTCAGTGTAGATCAGCGCCTGCGACGAAGGCGACGACGACATAGGCGGCGTGTCGGTCGAAGTTCTCCCGGCGGCGGTCGTAAATGGTCGTGGTCCGAGGATCAGCGTGGCGGGCCGCGATCTGCACGTCCCGCAGCGGCACCCCAGCGTCAAGGGCGGCCATGATGAACCCGGCCCGCAGCATGTGCGGATGGACGGGGCCGAGCCCGGCCCGCTTCCCGATCGAACGCACCCAGCGGTGGGCGGTGCGGCGATCAAGCCGTTGCCCGTCTTGGCGTCGCAGGATCGGACCCTCGTGGCGTTCGCCGACGGCCAGGTCAATCCTGCGGGCGGTGCGCGGCACCAGCGGGATGATGGCGGGCTTGTTGCCCTTTCCGATGATGTGCAGAGTCCGATGGCCACGTTGGAAGGCGAGGTCCTCGATGTTGGTGGCGCACGCCTCGGACACGCGGAGGCCGTTCAGTCCGAGCAAGACGGCCAGCGCGGCGTGGGCCCGATCGAGCCGCTCCGCGGTGAACAGAAACGTTCCCAGCTCGCCTCGGTCCATGCCGTGGCCCTCGCTCGGTGCCACCTTGGGCCGTCGCACGTACTGGGCGGGGTTCGCGGCGATCCGGCCGTCGATGTGGGCGAATCGGTAGAACCCGGACACAGTCGACAAGCGCCGGTCGATCGTCGAGGCGGCCAGACCCCGCGCTTCCATCGAGCAGCGGTAGAGCTCGATGTGGGGCCGGACCACGTTCAGGACCTCAAGGCCGTTGTCCGACGCCCATTGGCTCCCTTCGCCGTCCGCCGGGGCCATCTCGAATTGTGGGCCCGGGAGATGGAAGGACATGGCCGTGCCGCGTCCACCGTGGCGCGACGGCTGTCCACGGTGGCCGGGTTTCACCGATTCGCGGTGATCGACGGCCTGGTCGAGCACTCGCCGGCCGAGTTCGTCCGCCGCCCGAAGATCGATACCGAATCGACCACACTCGGCCTTGACCGCATGGAGCTGGGAGCGTTCATCGCCCAAGGGTGCCGCCGGTAGCCTTGTCGACCACGCTCTCGCCTGCCTGCTCGGACTGCTGGGCCTACGGGTCTCAGAGGCGTGCGGGATCAACATCGAAGACCTCGCCATCGAACGCGGCCATCGAACCCGTGACCGTGCTGGGCAAGGGATCCAAGCTGGCCCTCATCCCCCTACCACCTCGTGTCGCCCGAGCGGTCGACATGGCGGCGG
>JALYXV010000282.1 GCA_030947025.1 Actinomycetota bacterium
GCGATCATGATCGACCTCCTCCGCTCACCGGAACCGACAATCGCGCCACTCGCCATGCCCCTCACGGGCAAACCGGGTCCCTAAGAGCCCGGCCTTAATCGCCCGATTTAGGCGGTAAACGAGTACCCAGCACCTTGTTGATCGTGGGAGGCCCGGACGTGACGGATTTGACGGCAGCGCCGTAAGACACCGGCGAAGCCATGGCTCCGGCCTTGCCAGCGGCCTCAAGAAGACCGCCGGATGCCAAGGCTGCCCCCAGGGCCGCGACCCCTACAAGACGCCATTTCCTTCTGCTCACACGAATCATTTTTGCCTCCAAACGCGCCGGGTTTGCCAAGCCATGTCAAACCTATCCACAATCCGGCGTGGCCACACCTCCAGGCCGCTGTGCGATCTCAGGACGACCGCAGTGCACCCCCCCGAGGGGGTCGCTTGTGATAGGCATGTTTTCCTCGCCTCTCGAACGAGGCGAAATACCCGTTGAAAAGGGATGAGACAACGGGAGGCAGTGATTGATCGGGGTCCCGGCAGCCGCCTGCTGGGTCACGCCCGTGGACCTGGAGGTTGGGATGAGTACTCGTTTACCGCCTCAGATGGTCGGAGTTCAGGGTCCCAGCTTGCCAAAAAACTTGACAGAAGTTACGTGGCCGGTATTCAATGTACGCCCACAGGTGTTCGATACACCTACACACGATGTCGGTGGGCAGCCGATGCCGCCTGTAACCGGATCGTAAACCAACTTCCCCACCTTCCCTTCCCCGAGCACCACAAGGAGTCGCCGTGGCTCAAAAGCCTGTAGCCCAGCGCGTCCCCAATTACAAGGAGGGTCGGCTGGCGCTCTACCCTGATCTGCCGTTCGAGGAGGCTGTTGCGACCCTTCTGGCGGTCGATCCCCGCAAGACGGGTGCCGAGGAGGAGGGAGACAATGAGCGCCGTTCCTGAGCCGCCCCATGGCCAAGACGCCATGTCTCAACAGGCGATCAACGAACGGAAGTACCGCCGACTACATGGGAAGGCCCTAGCCGACATAGCTGGCGGTCAAGCAGACCGAGACATTGAAGAGGCTTTGCGCGAGGTTGGTTGGAAATAACTCGTATGTGGCTGACAACGTTGGGGACGACATTCTTTCGTTTGGCGATGCCCCGTATGCCTTGCTCCGCTACAAGAAACTGACGGTTCAGCAACCGCTCTTGCCGCCCACCATCTATGGTGAACTGGATCCTTCATGAAGAAACTTCCCTACGATCCGCGGCCACCGCTGTCGAATATCATTGGGTCACGCCTCGTCTCGACACTATTCGCAGTATCCAGATTCCGATCTCTGGGCCTATGTTGAATGGGGTATCCACGACCCCAACGCCGTTATTCTGAGAGAAGTCGTATGGCTTCCGCTGATGAACTAGATCGGACTAGTCCCACTTGCCCGTCGCGAAGTTCACGATCAGGTCACGTTCGTGCAGCCATTCGCTACCATGGGACGGGGCACGGTTCGCTCAAGGTCAAAGCCCTGACCAGCCACTTTGTGGCACTACAGCCAGAACTATACAGCTGGCACCCCTGGATTTGAGGACAGGACCGGGACTGGTTTGATCGAAAGCAACCCAGCGAGCCCCTGGTAATGCGCGCCCCCTGGGCGGTATGAGGCTCGCTCGCTACGACTAGGCGGTCGTGGACCGGTAGGTAAGGCGCCGACCGCCAACCTGCGCCGGCGCAGAAGCCTGTTCCGGCAAGTGCCGCTCAAACCGCTGAGGCCAAGGGACCCACCCGTACCTCTGGCGGCCACCAAATCCGGGAACTACGTCAGAGCACCACGACGCAGTCCAGTCAGCAGGACCGGTCCACGCATCCAACGCCTCCGCACTGAACATTTACGGCGTAACGTCGCCGCCGGATGTTCGCTGGCCTGCTCTGTCTCGATGACTCACACTCTCCTGCCGATCTCGTCGGGGTGCGGGTCAGATTTGTAGGTGGCATGGTCAGGCGGCGCGTTTGTCGGACTGAATGCGGAGCCGGCTTTGGTCCCATCGGTGGCTGGCGTGCTCGCAGCGCAGCGTGGCGATCCCGGTCGCGCC
>JALYXV010000332.1 GCA_030947025.1 Actinomycetota bacterium
CTGTGCGGTCCAGATGATCGGTTGGCCGACAATGGCCGGTTGGTGGGTGGCGTTGGGTGCGAGCACACCGGTTGCGAACGACTTGGAGAACATCGACGTCTGGAACTGAAGGACGCCGTCGAGGAGCCACATCATCCCCAGCGCCACCTGAAGGTGGCGCCGTCTGAGGGGCTGGATTGCACGAGGCTGGCCTTGGCGCCCTATGTCGGCGGGCGCGGCCGGAAGGTGGGAAAGCAACATGGCGGGCTCCTGTTCGGCGGTCGAGATCATGTTGGCGGGCTGCCAGCGGGAGCGACGTTGGTCCCGCTGGCGGTCCCGGCTGGGGCTCAGTTGACGGTGAAGGGTTGGAACATGCCCATGAGGAAATGGGGTATGTGGGTCTGATCGTCGGGGACGAAGCACAAGGCGACGTAGTCGCCCGGCGGCAGGTTGAAGCGCCCGTAGGCGTCGACACCGGGTGAGATTTCGCTGACGCCGCCCGCGTCGGCGAAGGGGAGTGGGCCGGCCGGCGGTGTGGTGGCCTTCAAGAAGTTGAGGACGTCACCGGCGGTTTTGCCAGGCGCCACCCGGAGCAGGGTCAGTTCGTGGGGTTCGTCGCCCTTGTTGACCACGGCGTAGGCCCCGTGCCCGAACCGGGCCGGTAGGTCGAACCCGTAGCTGCGCAACTCGACCGTACCTTCCGTGTGCGGTGGGCGCACCCGCCGGGCGCCCCGGGCGACCCGAAAGGGCTTGACCATGCCCTTTGCCAAGTGGGGCACGCCGTCGGCGTCTTGCACGAAGCACAGCAGGATGTAGTTGCCGACGGTGAGCTTGGAGTAGGCGACCCCGGTGGCACCTGGGTCGATGGTGTTGACTCCGCCCTCGAAGTCGATCAGGGCCAATGCCGGGCCTACGCCTTGATTCACGGCGGCCTCGAACTGGTCGTAGGTGACGTCGTCGTGAAGGCGGGCGATGTTCGCCTGGTGGGGCTGGGCGCCGCTGTTGCGCAACTTGATCGTGACCACGCCGGCGTCAAGCGGGGCTCCGGACATCTGGTAGCTGTAATCGGAGGCGTTCACGTCGAGGACGTGATGGCCCGCGGAGGGGGTGGCGCCGGCCGTGCTGCAGGCGGCCAGGCCTGCGCAGAGCGCAGCTGCGAGACCGACGATGGTGTTGGTGGAACGGCGGGTAGGCGTCATGGTAGTGTCCTTTCGTTGACTGTGGGTTGGTGTTGGTAGGGAAAGCAGGCGAGTTGGGCGGCGGCGTGGCGGACGACCATGGCGGCTGGGTCTTGGCCAGGACTCATGCATGGCGCCGGGTACCTAGCGCCGCCATGACCACCGGTGATTCGGATGGCGCTAGCGGCCTTGTCCTCGGGCTGCGGCCGATCGCTCGCCGGCGGTTCAGGCTTTGCCGGGGGCGGTCGCCGCGGCGTGCAGGTCGGCAAAGGTGGCGTCGTCGAGTACCCGCTCTGCGATACCGAGGGCCATCTCGACCACTGGTGGCGGCGCTGCCGCGGCGAGCCGGGCGATGAGCGCGCGACGGGTGGGTCGGTCGAGCGCCGGGAGCAGGTAGCGCAGGCTGGTGGTCGTCACGTCCGGGGTTGTGTCGGCCATAAAGGCGACACGGGTGGCGGCGATCTCGTCGTCGCGGCACAGGTCCCAGATCCGGGCCATGACGCGTGTTTCCTCGTCGTGCAGGTGCGGTAGGTAGGCGGCGACGAAGCGGGCCAGGTCGCGGTAGAGGTCAAGTCCGACGCTGGGGTGAGGGTCGGCCAGTGCCGCTTCGAAGCGGTGGGCGAGGTCGTCGAGCAGGTCGTCGAGATCGCGGTGCTGTTCGCTTGTCGGTTCCGTTGTGGCCGGCTCGTAAGGATCGAGGAGTCGGAGGATGTGGTTGTCTTCGTGGCCGGTGTGGGCCTGCAGGAGGGCCAGCAGCGGGCGCCATTGGTCGCCCAAGGCTTCGACCTCGGCGTTGTCGGCCCAGTCGGTGCGTCCGGCCTGGGCGGTGATGTCGAACAGGGCCAGGCGCAGCGCCTTGTGGATGTGGGTGAACAGGTCGTCTCGTTCGTTGGTGTCAGTAGTCATGTGGGCGAGGGTAAAGACGGGCGGTTCGGCCGGGTATCCCTGATATCTGGGGGTTGGAACCGCGCTCGGGGGCTGTCATGCTGAGCCCATGGACCTTGGGCAAAAGGTGCGGCAACTGGCCGGCCAGGGCGGAGATCTCACAGCGGTGCGGACCGGTCTCGACCGGCTGTTGCGCGCCGCTGTTGGGTACGACATCGCCGCCATCTCGACCGTCGACCCTGCCACCATGCTGTGGACCAGCTGCTTCGTGAGCGGCCTGCCCGCGGCCGACGGTCGGGCCCGCGAGAAGGTCATCTTCGACCTGGAGTTCATGGGCGCCGACATCAACGGCTACGCCGAGCTGGCCAACGACGGCCGCCTGATCGGAAGGCTGTACCAGGCGAGCGGCGGCGACCTAAGCAGGGCCAGGCGGTGGCGTCCGCTGCTTTCGACGATCGCCTGCACCGACGAGATGCGGGTGATGCTCTGCACGCGCGACTTGTGTTGGGGCACCCTCACCCTCTACCGGACCGGCGAGAGGTCTCCGTTCAGCGAACGGGACGAAAACGTCGTACGCGGCGCCCTCACGGCGATGGCCGATCTGTTCCGGTTGACCATGCTGCGGGCCGCGCTCGAATCGCCGGGAGCCCTCGACCGGCCACCCGGCGTGCTACTGGTGTCACCGTCGGGTGATGTCGTGACGACCAGCGACGCCGCCCGGGACTGGCTCGACGGTATCGA
>JALYXV010000368.1 GCA_030947025.1 Actinomycetota bacterium
GTCGTGTACACAGCACAAATTCAGCGCACCTCTAGGCCGGGCGGAGGGCTTTCAGGGAGTACATGAGGGGCAGGCTGCCGCCGCCGGGCCGCCATTGGCGGAGTCGGCCCGGGCCGTCCACCAGCCACGGGCGGACTCGGCCCAGGGTGAAATCCCACTCGTGGAACAGCTCGAGCTGCAAACCCACCCCGAGCAGGGCCGTGAGGACCCTGCTGATGGGGTGCTGCCACTCGTAGCTGACATTGTGGATGGTCTGGGCGGCCGGGTCGACGTAACTTCCGGGCTCGTCGTACATCGCCGGTTCGGTGGCGAAGTAGTCTCGGACAGGTACGGGTTCCTCGTCTCCCAGTACCTCCGCCACCGGGTGGAACTCATCGACATACAGGAAGCCACCGGGCTCCAAGAGGTCCTTCACCACCGCGGCCCAATGGTCGAGATCGGGAAGCCACAAGAGCGCCCCTTTCCCCGTATAGACCACATCGAAGCGCTCATCGGTCAGCACTTCGGCGGCGTGATAGACGTCGCCCAGGACGAAACGGGCCCGGTCGGCAAGCCGCACCTCTTCGGCCAGCCGGGTGGCGGCATCAATGGCGGGAGGTGAGAAGTCCAATCCCGTCACCGTGACCGTGGGGTGCAGGCGGGCCAGGTCGAGGGTGTCGAGGCCGAAGTGGCACATGAGGTGTAGCACCCGCAGGCCGTCCAGCGGGCCCAACTCCTCGACCTCTTGGGGCAGGAGGGCGGGCCGGCCCGACTTGAATCCCTCGACGTCGTAGAAGGTGGAGGCGACGTGCAGCGGGACCAGCTCATCCCAAAGGCGTTGATTGGCCGTCAACCAGTGGTCCACCTTTCGTAGGGTATGGGCCGTGGACCTGCCTGTGATGCCGCCCGTCGCCCCGATGCTGGCCAAGCTGACCAGGGACCTGCCCGTGGGCCGGTTCCTGTACGAGCCCAAATGGGACGGGTTCCGGTGCATCGTCTTCCGTGACGGTGACGAGGTGGAGCTGGGAAGCCGCAACGAGCGACCCCTGACTCGGTACTTCCCCGACGTGGTGGAGGCGGCGCGGTCGGGCTTGCCGGAGCGGTGCGTGGTCGACGGTGAGGTGGTGATCGCCGGGCCCGACGGGCTGGATTTTGACGCCCTGCAGCAACGGATTCACCCCGCCGACTCCCGGGTGCGGATGCTGGCGGGCAAGACACCGGCCTCGTTCGTGGCCTTCGACCTGCTGGCACTGGGCTCGGACGACCTGCGGTCCGAGGGGTTCGCGGCCCGCCGCCAGGTGCTCGTGGACGCGCTGGTGGCGCCCACGGTGCCCGGGTCACCGTCGATCCACCTGACTCCGGCGACCGACGATGTGAAAGTGGCGGCCGACTGGTTCTCTCGCTTCGAGGGAGCGGGGCTCGACGGCGTGGTGGCCAAAGGGGTCGACCTGACCTACCGCGAGGATCAGCGGGTCATGATGAAGGTCAAGCATGAGCGCACGGCGGAGTTCGTGGTGGCCGGGTTCCGGTGGTACAAGGGGGGCGAGGGCGTGGGATCGCTGATGCTGGGCCTGTACGACGACCACGGCGACCTGCACCATGTCGGGGTCATCGGTGCCTTTCCTGCGGTCCAGCGCAAGGAGCTGGTGGCGGAGCTGGCGCCCTACCGGCTGGGCGAGGGGGACGATCACCCGTGGGGCGATTGGGCCCAGTGGGCGGCGGCCGGGTCGGAGGCGTCGGGGCAGCGGTTGCCGGGCGGCATGAGCCGGTGGAACGCAACCAAGGACATGTCCTTCGAGCCGGTCCGCCCCGACCTGGTCGTGGAGGCGGCCTACGAGCATCTGCAGGGAACCCGGCTGCGGCACACGGCCCGTTTCCGGCGTTGGCGGCCCGACCGTGACCCGCGCAGCTGCACCTACGACCAGTTGGAAACGGCCGTTCCCATGGAGTTGAGCTCGATCTTCTCGCTCTCGTAGCGCACAGGGCTCGGGCCTCAGGGCTCGGGGCTCGGGCTCGGGGCTCGGGCTCAGGGCTCAGCGGGCGAAGGCGGCGAAGAAGTCGCGGGGGGACGGCGACAGGAAGTGGTTGGCGGACGGGTTCATGGCGGGCATCAGTTTGGTTCCGGTGAGCCCACCGGGACCGTCGGTGAAGGTGGTGAAGCTGACCCACGCAGGGTTGATGTCCAACTCCATGGCCCGCACCGCCCCCACCGCAATCATGGCCCCGGCCAGGCCGGACGGGTCGAGGCCGGGTCCGCCCACATAGAGCAACTGGCCCGCGCCGTCGACGCCGACCGCCGACCGCCAGGTCGGGATGGCGCCGTGGAGGGTGAAACCCCACGTCGGCAGGACATTGGTCGAGATGTTCGGGGCCGGGTGCCCGCCGTCTACCAGCAGCTCGAGGTTCTGGCGGACCGCGGCGACGTTGGCGCCGAGGCGCACATCCCGTCCCCAGGCGCCGACCGTGGCCGAGCCGTCCTGGAAGATGACGAGCGAGGCGGCGCCGTCGCGTAAAGCCACCGCCGCCCGGCCGTCGGCGTAGAAGCCGCCCCGGGAGGACTTGAGCAGGAACCCCGAGTTGAAGGTGGCGACGAGCGACGGCCGCAGAGCCGAGACGACCGCGCCCTGGTCGGTCCAGGTGCCCCCGGGCTCTGTGGTTCCGGCGTAGAGCACGACCCGCAGGCGGGAGCTGTCGAGCCTGGCCGCGGCCACGGCGCCGCCGCCGACGGCGCCGGCGGTCGGTTGGAGGAGGGCGGTCAACACCGCCGGTCGCCCGTTGACCGGGCGCCCGGCCGGCTGCCAGGGGCCGGCCGTCCAGCCGCTCGCGCCACTGTTC
>JALYXV010000375.1 GCA_030947025.1 Actinomycetota bacterium
CTTGTCGGTGGCGCCCCCCCAGATTCCGGCGACGGCCCCGAGGGGGGGCGCAGGTCGGCCTCGATGGTGCGCCCGCACCGGCCGACCTTTCCGGGGGACCCGAAAGGTACCCCCCCGCACGCCCCCCCGGATCGTCAGGTCAACAGACCAGCATCCTCAGACCGTCGCCGATGATCACGCCGGACCCGACGCGCCAAAACGCGTAGTACCCCCAAGACCCGACCGGCCTCCGATTGGGTCCAACCACATTGGTGACGGCCACCGACATGCCGACTCGGTCAACAATTTTCATCGCTTTTTTGAAGTCGCCGATGACGATTACGTCGTCGTTCGAGGCGGTGGCGGTGCTGAGCGAGCCGATCATTGCCGAGCTTTCATAGACCGGCTTGCCCAGAAGCTTGCTCGGCACATCGCCCGCGAAGTCGGCCCAAAACGTCGAGCTGTACGGGCTCGGGGAGATGCCCATTTGGCGGACGAGGTTGTAAATACCGGGGTGCGCCACCCAGGAGGCGCCGGGGCGGTAGCGGGCCGGCAAGACGCTGTTGAGGTTGAACAGGTCGACCGCCCCGAGGGCGCCATTCGTGGTCGACGCCAACCTCGAGGCGGTGAGCGTGTTGAGCGACGTTATGACACCCATAGGCTGCGTAGAGCCATTGCCGACCGCGAACGCGGCGCCCTCAAGCTGGTCCCTCGCGTCGGCGAACAACATCGACAAGTCCTGCACGATCGAGGTGTCCTGCGCGATCTCGTAGGAGACTTCGGTGTAAGCATCAGCTTTGAGCGGGACTATCGAGGGTTGAGAAAAGACCGGTGATCCGTCCGAGGCCTCGGCGGCCTCGGCCACCCATTCGGCCGAGACACCGGCCGATGTGACGCCCCGCCACACCTGAGTGTTGATCGAGCGAATGTCGGCCAACTGTCGAAAAGGGTTGAGGACCGACTGGTTGCTCAGGTTGATCGTCGGGTCGAGCATCGGCGGGACCATCGCCTGGCCGGCGGCAACCGATCCCTCGTTCATGGCCCGCTCATGGCAGGCGGCCATCTCCCCGGCCTTCAAAATCTTCCGGGAATCGCTCGACAAAAACTGTGGGCCTTCGGTCATGTATTCGGTGAAAGCCCGGTCGTACTCAGGGGTGGACAACGCGATGACGTGCTGGGCAACGGCGCCCCGGTAGCGGGGGTCGGCGCCGGTGAGCATGGCCTCGGCGTTCTCCTGGAACGAGGCGGGCACGGCCGACCGGATCGAGGTCCACTCGCCGATCGCGGCCCGGGCCGAGTCGACCAGGGCCCGGGTACCGGCCGCGGTGTCCGCCCCGCCGAGGGCGCCGGCCCGGGAGATGGCCTCGGCGGCATCGCGGCCCCGGTGGAAGGTGACCGAGCGGCCGCCCACGGCGGCAGCCCCGTCGCCAGTGTCGGCGGTACCGCCGAGCATCCTGGTGACCTGCTCGTCAATCTGGGCTCGCAGGCGTGTGGCCTGGCCCTCGTCCTCGATGAGGGTGGCGTCGAGGCGGTGGCAACCGGTCATCAGGTTGTCGAATCTGGTCTGCTCGCCCGGGGTCAGTTCTGCCCGGCTTGCCAGGGTGGTGACTTCGCCCGATAGGCGCAGCCGCTCCCGGCGGGTTTCGGCGATGCGGTCGTTGACCGCTTCAAGCTCACTCCTGAGACTCAAGTCGTGCTCCTGTCAAATGGGCCGCCACGACGGCGCGACGGCAAAGGGGGGGAGCAACTCGGCCCGCTTTGGCTGGTCCGCCCTTGCGGAGTCACCGGGACCCGGCTGCGTCGACCCGTCCCTCGGCCCTCCGGTCCCGAGCGGTCGTCGGCAAGCCGAGGGCATCGAGAGCGGCGGGGCCAGCCGGCCACGTCCCCACCAGCGTACCGCGAGGGTGTGACCGGGATGTCACTGTCGACCATCTAACCGCCCTCGGTGATGGCCTTCGTCAGTCGCGCCGCCAGATCGTCGAGGTAACCCTCGACGCCCCCCTCGGGCTCCCATCCGTCGAAGCACAACGGCCGGCCGGCCTCCAGCGCATCGCACACCTCATCGGCCTCTCGCCCGAGCGCCGCATGGGCGCGAAGCAAGGCGTTGCGCTCCCGGGCCGTGACGATCAACGCCCGCAGGTCGGCCAAGGCGTTGCGGCCGCTGTCGTCGGGGTCCCAGTCCCGGGGATCGGCGACAGTGAAGTCCTCGGGCTGGTCGTTGTCATGCACAGTCTTTCCCTCCGTCGTCGTTGTTGTCGAGCAGGTGCAGCGCGGCGGCCTTGCGAGCGCCCGGCGCCTTTCTTGGTGCCGGCGGTGCCGGCGGTGGCGCAGGGGCGCCGGACACGCCCAGGCGGGCCAAAGCTGCCCGGGCGGCAGGATTGAGCCCGTGCCGGTCCTCGATCAGTCTCATCTCGGCCAACAGGCGGGGATTCGCCCAGTTCGCCGAGTCGGTGGTCAGGACCGCCAACCGGGTCAGCGGCGCCACGTCGAACAGCGACCGGATCGAGGAGTCCGGGCCGGTCCACCACGTCACCCACATGGCCTCACCGGCTGGCGACAGCGGGGCCAGAGGCTCCGGGGGTGGCCCCGAGCGCGGGGCGACCGTGGCGGCCGGCTAAGGAGCCTTGGGCCGGTTCCGGTTGCGCTTCTGGCCCTCGGGTTTGGGCGGGCGTCCCGCACCGTCACCCCGCATGGTCAGCCGCCATTTCCGCGCGTGGAGATTTCATGCACGGGGCGGGAGCCCCAGCCACGGGTCGTGTCGGCGGGGTTGGCCCGACGGCGCGATGGTCCCCCCCGGCATGAAAATGCAGCAGCGTGCAAAATCATCCGAGGTCGGCCCGGGTCCGGAAGATTCGGGAGGCCCAGACCATGACAACCTGCCGGCCGGTAAGCCACTGGTCGTCGCGTGCCGCGGTCGGCGATCCGTCCGCGTACCTCCCCCCGTGCCCCGTCGCTGTGGTCATGGCTGCCGTTCGCCCGCGCCGTTCATTTCGATGGTCGAGCCCGGGAAGGCGTCGAGCAGCCGGGCAGTGGCGCAGCGCTGGCACCGCGGCCCGGCGTCGTCGGCCGTGACCGTGGTGGCGTGGCAGGACCGGCACGCGCACACTTGGTCGCGTGGGAGGTCGACCAGACCGGGCGGGAGTGACCCGCCGCCGCCGCCATAGTCGCCACGCCCGGGGCCACAGTCGCCATAGTCGCCACTGTCTGAGGGCTGGCGTGTATGGCGATTGTGGCCGTCGGGTTGGCGAGTATGGATCTCCCACCAGCAGACGGACCCCGGCCCGAACCCCTCACGCTGCGAGGTGACGCCGGCCCGGTGCCGGGCCCGGTCGAGGGTCCGCTCGGCGATGCCGGCGGCCTTGGCCGCCTTCTTCGCATCGGTCGCCCGTTGGCGTCCATCGGCGAGGTAGTCGAGCAGGAAGTCCCTCGCCTCGTCCTGCTCGGCGCGCTCGTCGTCGCTCGCCGGGTTGACGAGCAAGGCATCGGCGGTATGGGCCGATGTTCCCTCCCACGCGATCCGCGCTACCCCGTGGGCCTCGTCGGTCACGAGGCGATAAGCCAGCGATGGTGGGATGACGGCCAGGTTCGACTTGGCCACCGCGAGGATGCGGCGCTCGGGGTCGTCGGGGTCGGCCGCCACCAGCAACCCGAGCCGGGCCGCGCCGATGATCCCGATAGAGCCGCCGCCGCGGTAGACGGCCGTCGTCCCGGCCGACTTGTTGAGGTGGCGCACCAGCACCACGGCGGCGCCGGTCTGCTCGGCCAGGACCTTGAGGGGGTGCAACGCCCGCCGCACGTCCTGGTCGCGGTAACTGTTGACGGCGGCGTGTAGGAATGCCATCAGGGGATCAATCACAACTAGGCTGGCGCCGGCGAGGGCGACGGCCTCGGCGACGGCGGCCATGTCGCCGGGCAGGCTCGGCGGGCGCGGCGGCCCGTCAGGGTCGGCGATCGCGTCAAGGACGAACACCCGGCCGAGGTCGGCGCCGGCCGCCTCCAAGCGCGGGCGGATCGTGTCGCCGATACCGTCCTCGGCCGAGAGGATCACCGCGCCGCTGGGACCGTCGAGTCGGTGGCCGTCCGGCATCGGCGATCCGGTGGTCAGCCGAGCGGCGACGTCGAGTGTGAGGGTCGACTTGCCTAATCCCGGGTCACCGTCGAGGACGGTCACCTTGCCGAGCGGCAGGCGGCCCGGCCATAGCCAATCGACGGCCTCGGGCTGCACGTCGGCCACCCGGACGAGGACCGGCCGGGGCGGTGACACCTCCTCGGCGGCCTTTGTGGCGTTGCCATCGAACACATCGGGGCCGATCATGCGCCCACCCGCTGGCGTGGTGCGCCAGCACCGGCGTTCAATCCGCTAAGGATTGTCGCCCGGGCCTCCCCCTCGCCCAGCCCAGCGTCGAGCGCGGCGTACAGCAGCGCCTGGGCTGCGATGCCGGCGTCGAGGACCTGGGCGCCGACCAGCTGCCCCAGCCGGAAGGCCGAGGAATTCAGCGTGTCATTCCGCCGGCCTACTGGCGCGCCCCGGACATTCTCCACCTCGCCGTTCAGGGCGGCCTGGGCGTAGCGGCCACCGGGTAGCACCCTCATCGCCCGTGGTGGCACCGGGCGGGCCACGGGCGGCCTGAGGGCGGCCCATGCCGGCCACGGTGGTAGCTCCCCGGTGGCGGTGGCGGTGTACCTGCGGCCGCCAATCAGCGTCGAGGGCGGCGCAACCACATAGCCGCCGTCCCCGCGGACGTCGAGCCCTCGCCCCAGCCGGCCCGCGGAGTTTGGTACGGCGTCACCATCGTGCGAGAAGTAGAGGTGGAGCCCACCTCGGGGCGTCTTGACCTGGCGGCCAGCGGGTAGCGGGCCGTGCTCGACCTCCAGGAGCCGTAGAGACTCGAATCCCGTGGGCGGGTCCACGTCGAGTACCACGACCCCCGACCGCGCCCCGGTTGCGATGCCGACATTCGCGCTCGGCCACCGCGACCACCAACGCCGAATGCTGGCGAGGTCGGTGGAGGCATCGTGCAACCCGTGGGCCGTAGCGGGCAGCTTCGTTCCAGGGCGCAGCGGTAGGACAGCCCAGCCACGGGCGGCATACCGCTCGGCAGCGGTGGGCACATCGAGCGGGCCGTTCACCGTGGACCTTCCGCCGCGCCCAGCCCGTCAAAGGCGCGGCCGAGCCGAGGCTCAATGAACGGGCAGATCCGCCCTTCGACAAACTTGCCGATCCAGACCCAGCGCCCAACGCTGAAACGGCGAAGGGCGCACAACGCCCTCACGAGGGACCCGTGCCCGCCTGCTCCCGACCGCGGACGTACGCCTCTAGAGCGGATCTGGTGATCAGACGCCGACGCCCGATCCAGATCGTCGGGATTTCTCCGGTGCGGACCAGCTCCCACGTCTTCGTTCGGCCGATGCCAAGCAACCGCCCGCCATCTTCCACCTCGAAGGCGAGAGGCCCTGCCGTGTCGTTGGTGTTGTGCATGACATCAGTAGACACCTCTGCCGTTACGTGCTACAACATGGTGACCGTCGACTTCTGAAGAGAGAGTAGACACCTATGGCAGAACGAGGTACCCGGAAGCCGCCGCCGGGGGGGAAGCGATACCACGCGTACGACTTCATGCCCACGGAAGCCCACGAGCGCATGGGGCCAGAGGGCTGGTGGACGGTGTGGCTGGACGATCAGCCCTGGCGAATCGACGTTTGCGTCGAGAGAGTCGACGGGGTCCCCCAGCTGACCGGTTTGCGCCTGGCCCGCGAGCCCGAGCCGGGTGGGGGCATCGCCGAGCCGGCCGACGCTGTGATCACCGCTGAGCGGCTACGCAAACTGCCGTTACGTGCGCTCCGCGCTGACGCCCTGGCCTATCTCGATGGTCAGACGGACAGAGTCGGTCAGGAACTGTTCAAGCGATTCGACGAACGCCCGCCCGGAGGCGCCTGGCCCGACGACCATTACCGGGAGGTCGCAGCCGAATACCTACGTGCGGTACAGCGCGGTCTGGCGCCGCTGGTCGCGATCGGTGAGCGCTGGCACGTCGGCCGGGCGATGGCGTCTAAGTACGTGAAGCGGGCGCGTGAGTTGAAGTACCTCGGCTACCCGGCTCGCCGAGGCGTGGCCGGTACCAGCGAACCCATAAGCCCTGTCAGCCGGGGCCAAGACGAAGGAGCTTCCTTGTGATCCATCCCCGTACTCGCAAGCGTGACGGTCGCCGGGTCTATGACGTGCGGCTCCGGGACCCGGCAGGGAAGGTCTACACCCGGACGTTCGAGACGAAGAAGGCGGCCGAGGTGTTCGAGACGGCCGAGAAGTCGGCCCGCCACCGGGGTGCGTGGATCGACCCGCGCTTGTCCAATCTGACGTTCGGTGATGTGGCCACCCGGTGGCTTGCATCGAACCCAGCGAAGCGCCCGTCCGCCCTGGCCCGCGACGAGAGCATCGTCCGGGTCCACCTTGTCCCCCGCTTCGGCAATGCGACGTTGGCGGCGGTGACGCAGCCGGACATTCAGGCCCTGGTCACGGCATGGTCGGCGCGGTCGGCGCCTCGCACGGTACGCCGCCAGTACGGGACGCTCCGGGCGGTGTTTGCCTATGCCGTGAACGCCGACCTGATCGCCCGGTCTCCATGCCGCAAGATCAACCTGCCGGCCGTTGACGCGCTGAATCGCCGGTTGCCGGGGCCGGACGAGCTCGCTGACTTGGCCGACGCTTTGGGCGTGTACGCCCCCATGATGTGGCTGGGCGTGCTCCTGGGGCTGCGCTGGGGTGAAGCGGCCGGGTTGCGCGTCGGCCGGGTCGACCTGCTGCGTAGCGAAGTGACCGTGGACGAGCAGCTGACCCGCGGCAAGGGCGGGATGTCGGGGTCCGGCCCGCCGAAGTCCGACGCCGGGCGGCGCACATTGACCATCCCGGCCCCGCTGGTCGACGTGCTGGCGGCCCATTTGGCTTCCCGCGGCCTGACGGGCCGGGACGTCGACACCTTGCTGTTCGTTTCCCCTGAGTGTCGCCCGCTCGACTACTCCCACTGGCGGCGGCGTGTGTGGCTCCCCACCTGCCAGGCGGCAGGGATGGCGGGGCTCGGATTCCACGACTTGCGACGCGCCAATGCCACCGGCATGGTGGCCGACGGGGTCGACCTGAAAACGGCACAGACCCGCCTCGGCCATTCCGACCCGCGGTTGACGTTGGCGGTCTATGCCCAGGCGACAGCGGCCGGGGATCGCGCAGCCGCTGAGGGCCTTGCGGCCCGGTACATGCCGGGTCCGCGCGATGGACGCGCGACGGTTCGCCGGGTTGGGGGCGGGCCAGCGGCGCCAGCAAGCGCCTGACCAGCATCTTTACTGGTCGGGAAGGGGGGATTTGAACCCCCGGCCTCAGCGTCCCGAACGCTGCGCGCTAACCAAGCTGCGCTACTTCCCGGAGGGGCCGATGCTACCTGAAGCCGGGGCGACCAGGACTGGGTTTGGCTTGTAGGACTCGTCGTAGTAGGTGTCGCCCTCGAGCACGGCCTGCGTGGCCCGGCGCAGGCGGATGGGATCGAGGGGCCGGATGATCCAGCCCTCGGCACCCGAGCGACGGGCGAGAAATACATCGGCTCGCCGGTCCAGCAGCATGATCACCTTGAGATGGCCCAACCGGCCCGCGCTCTCCTCCAGCCGCAGGTCCAGGCACACCGCCATGCCTCCCATGCTGCCGATCTGCAGATCGAGTATGACCAGGTCAGGGGGGCGCCGGCGTACCGCGGGCAGCACTCGTGCGCCCGCGCTGACCGTGCGGATCTTGGTCTCCGGGGTCGCCAAAACCGAGCGCAGCTGGTCCCGTAACCAGTCGGCATCGCTGGCCACCAGAATCTCAGTCACACGGGCGAGGGTAGCTCCTGCTCCGGGATGGGTACCATCCGGGAGCACGCCGAGGCTGTTGGGGCCCAACATGGAGGATGCTTGCTGAAAATCGAGGTCGAGTACACGGAGAATGGGCTGACCATCTGCCGCCCGGTGGGCGAGCTGGATGCCTTCACCGTGAGCCAGTTCCGGCAAACCCTGGCCGAGCTGGCGTCCAGCCGTCGCCTGCTGATCGACATGTCGGGCGTACCGTTTGTCGACTCGGCTGGCCTCGGCGCCCTCATCGGCGGCATCCGGCGGGCCCGGGAGCTGGGTGGGGACGTGGCGGTGGCATGCAACCGCCCGACGCTCACCCGCCTGCTGCGGACCACCGGCTTCGACCGGATCGTGACCGTGGCGGAAACCATCGAGGAGGCCGCCGCCGCCCTCGAGCCCCGGGACGACGACGAGGGCCAGGACGACGACCACAACTGACGGCAACACTGACGGGCCGCAACACTGACGGGCCGCAACACTGACGGCCGCGACGGTCGATCAGGCGTCCTCCAGCAGATAGCGACCCACCTGGCCGAGCCCACTCAGGTCGTGGACGTCGTCGTCGAGTAGGGGCACCCGCACCACCGGAGCCGGCGCCACCTGGCGGGTCAGGCTCTTCAGGTACCGCTCCTCCCGCTCGGCGATCCCGTCGAGGTCCTGCAGGTTCCTGACCAGGGAGAGCAAGGACGCGGCCTCGGGCACCTCGGCTGACGCGGCGCTGGTGAGCACGGCCGGGACCGGGCCGAAGCGGGGATGGAGGCGGTTCACCACCAGCGCCTGGACCTCGATGTCGGACTCCTGCAGCCGGCGGGCGAAGAACATGGCCTCGTCGATGGCATCCCGCCGGGGCCCGGCCACCAGCACGAACGCCGTCACGGGCTCCGACAGCAGCTCGAGGACCCGCTGGGACCGGTCGCGAAAGCCCTGCTCCATCCCCTCGAAGGCGGTGAAAAAGTCGACCGCATCCTTCACCACGTCCGACCCCACCACCCTCGCCACCGTCCGCAGGAACGCCTGGGTGGCCACCCCCACCATCCGCATGTAGGTGCGGGCGGGCATGACGAGCAGGCGGAAGATCCTGTTGTCCAGAAAGCGGGTCAGGCGGCGGGGAGCGTCGAGGAAGTCGAGGGCGTTGCGGCTGGGGGGCGTGTCGACCACGATCAGGTCGAAACGACCCTCGTCATGCAACTCGTACAGCTTCTCCATGGCCATGTACTCCTGCGTCCCCGACAAGGCGCCCGCGATGTTGCGGTACAGGTGGTTGCCGAGGATCATGGCGGCCTGCTCGGGCGAGGCGGCGTAGCGGGAGACCAGGTCGTCGAAGGTCGTCTTGGTGTCGAGCATGAGCGCCCACAGCTCGCCGGGCCCGGGCCAGTCGCCCTCGATCCGCCCCGGCTCGTTGGTGAGTGAGTCCAGGCCCAGGGCGTCGGCCAGTCGCTTGGCCGGGTCGATGGTCACGACACACGTCCGGCGACCCAGGCGGGCCGCCTCGACCGCCATGGCGCCCGCGGCCGTGGTCTTGCCCACCCCGCCCGATCCGCAGCACACGATGATGGTGCGGTCCTCGATCAATTGACGCACGCTGCGGGCGACGGTTGCCTCGCTCATGTCTCCGCCTGGGCCTGGGCGGGGCCGCCCCGGCCGCCCCGGCCACCGGGGGAACCGGGGCCGCCCCGGCCGCCCTGGCTGCCCTGGCTGCCCCGGCCGCCCGAAGCCGGTGCTCCGGTGGCATCTCCGGCCCCCTCGGAGGCCGCCACATTCGTTTCCTCGCCGGCTCCTGGCCGCGGCTCGGGCAGGTCGGCCAGCTTGGCCAGCTCCGCCGCCAGGGCGTCAGCCAGCACGTCGATCTCAGCCCCACCCAGCTCGGTGGTGAACAGAAAGGGCAGGTGCAGCTGGGCCAGAGGAAGCGCCTCGGCCAGCCGGTCGGTCTGTCGCGCCTGCAGGCGCTGGCGGTGCGTCCGGAACGCCGCCGCCCGCTCCAAAGCTTCGACTTCGGCGTCGGTGAGGGGCACACCGGCCGCAGCTGCGGCCTGGGCCACATCGATGTCCAGGTCGAGCGGGGGGTACAGCCCGTTGACCACGATCGGCGTGAGGTGGACCCCGATCCGGTCCTCCAGTTTGAAGGCCGTCTCGACCACCTCGTTCACCGGTGTCTCCTCGGGCAGCGTCACCAGCATGACCTGGCATCGGTCCGGGTCGGACAGCATGTCCAGCACGTCGGCGGCCTGAGAGCGGATGGGACCGACGCTCACCGCGTCCATCAAGCCCTGGGCGCTGGCCAGGAAGGTGAAGGCGTGGCCCGCCGCCGGGGCGTCCAGCACCAGCAGGTCGGCGGCGCCCGGGGCACCGGTGGCGCTGGCCCGCTCCAACTGCTTGACCTTCCCGAGCACCAGGATGTCCTTGATGCCCGGTGCCGCGGTTGCGACCACGTCCAGGGCGCCGCTGCTGGCCAGGCGCTTGGAGATCCGTTGCATCCCGTGGTCGACCAGATATTCCAGGAGAGCGTCGTCGGGGGTGAGGGTGCGGCCCCGGACCTCCCCGAACCCGGGGCCGTCGGCCTGGGCCAGGACCACCTCCTGGTACGTCAAGGCCTCGGTGTAGCCGAAGATGCTGCCCAGTCCGCTCTTGCCCTCCATGTCGATGATCAGCGCGTCGCGACCGGTGCGCGCGGCCAGGCGCGCCACCGCCGCGGTAACCGTCGTTTTGCCGACTCCGCCCTTCCCGGCGACGATGAGTAGCCGGGCCTGGGCGCAGAACGCTCCTGGATCCAATCCCTCTCCTCTGGAGGTCGTCGCATTCGCAGACTAGCCATGGCCGCCGGCTTGATCGCCCCTCTGGTGGGACTCGCGGGCTGGGCCGCCCCAGGTAATGCTCCGCGGGCCGCGCCCCGCGCCGCCCTCCCGGCCGTGATCACGCCGACCGGCCACATCGACGTGGTCCAGATCAACGGGCTGATCGACCCGATCCAGGTTGACTTCCTGCACCGCGCCATCGCCTCGGCCAACCAGGGATCGGCGGTCGCGCTGGTGGTACAACTCGACAGCGGCGGCGGGGTCGTTTCCCCGCCTGTCCTTCACCGCTTGACCGACGCCATCGCCACGGCGCCGGTGCCGGTCGCCGTTTGGGTGGGCCCGAGCCGGACCCGGGCCCTGGGCGCGGCCTATCTCATCCTCCGGGCCGCGCCGCTTCGGGGCATGGCGGCCGGGACCCGGGCGGGCGACGCCCCCCCACCCGACCCGGCCGCCGGGCGCACGTTCGACGCGGGGCAGGCCGCGGCCCAGGGAGTCGCCATCGGCACCCTCAACCAGCCCACCCTGGGCGACTTCGTCGTCAACCTGGACGGTCAGCAAGTCGGCGGCCACACCCTGCACACCGCCGCGGTGGTGCAGGCCAACGGCCAACCCCGCCGTCAGCCCATCGTGGCGGTGCGCTTCGAGAAGCTCAACGTGGTCCAGCAGTTGCTGCACACCGCCGCCAGCCCGTCGGTGGCCTACCTCATGGTGCTGATCGGGCTGCTGCTGATCGCCCTGGAGTTCTTCACGGCGGGCGTCGGGATCGGGGCGGCATGTGGGACTGGGACCCTCATCCTGGCCTCTTACGGCCTGGGCACGCTGCCGATCCGGGTGTGGGCCCTGGCGCTGCTCGGTGTGGGCGTGTTCGGCTTCTGCGTCGACCTGCAGTCGGGGGTGCCGCGGGTGTGGACCGGGCTGGGGGTGTTGGGCCTGGTGGTGGGCTCGTTGTGGCTGTACCGGGGCGTCCACCCGTCGGTCCTGGCCCTGGCCGCAGGCATCATCGGTACGCCCCTGTTCATGGTCGCAGGCATGCCGGCCATGATCCGGGCCCGGTTCTCGACACCGACCATCGGGCGCCAGTCCCTCGTGGGCCAGATGGGAGTGGCGTTGGCCGCGGTCGAACCGGAAGGCACGGTGGAGGTCCGGGGCGCCCCCTGGCGGGCCCGGACCAACCGGGCCACGCCCATTGCGGTCGGTGAGCGCATCCGGGTGGTGTCCGTCGACGGGCTACTACTCGAGGTCGAACCGGAAACTGGCGGTGCGCGCGACGCCCACCACTGACCCGACTGAAATGACATCGGGACTGCTAGTCTCGTCCCGCCGGGTGTTGAGCCGCGCTCGCGAAAGTTCACCCCTTGTTGGATGGAGCCGGGGGGAGTAACTTCGCCGCCAGAAAGGGGGGGACCCTTTGAGCGTTCAGCAGCGTGTAGACGAGCTTTGGCAGGCAAAGGCCGCCTGCCGCGGCCCTCATGCCTCGGTTTTCTTTCCTCCATCGCATTTCGAGCGCAAGGACGAGAAGGAAGCGCGTGAAAGCCGAGCCAAGGAGATCTGTTCCAGTTGCCCGGTGAAGCGGGCCTGCCTCGACTACGCCGTGCGCATTCGTGAGCCCCACGGCATCTGGGGCGGCCTCAACGAGGTGGAGCGCAAGCAGCTGCTCGCCCGCTCGATGTCCTGAGGCGCCGCGGCACCCCCCTACCGCCCCTATTGCGGCCCGAGCGGTCGGCCCTCGAGGACCACGACATGGGAGAAAAGGCGACCTGATCCCGGCCTGGGCCGGTACATCACCCAACATTCCTCTGTGATCACGCCGGGAGCCCGACGCATGACGGAGTGGGGAAGTTCGCTTCTGGTCCCTGTGGCGCAGCGGGGCGCATCGCCGTCCACACGGCGCGGAGGTCGGGCCAGAAGAAGGGCACGACGGCGCCGATGACCAGCGCGCAGATGAGCCACGACACCGGCCCGTGGATCATCACATAGGTGGTAGGCGACACGTTGACGATCATGGCCAGCGAGACCGCGGCGGAGAGGATCTGTTCCGCGCCCCAGACCAGCGACCCCACCCGGCACAACCGAACGGCGCGGGGATCGCCCGCGTCGACCCACGACGGGGGGACAAGATCGCCCAACACCCGGCCGAGCAGCGGGTTCTCCGTGAACGCCGACGCCACATAGGCGATGCCCATCACGACGGTGACCAGGGCGGGGGCGATCAGATAGGCCCGCTCCGAATGCAACCCGAACGAGACAGTTGCTCGCAGGACGAGGGTGGTCATCCCGATGAGCAGCAGCCCGCTCATCCGCCGGCCCCGGACGTGGCGCCGAGCCAGGCACGCTCCCGTCCACCCGAGCGCCAGGGCCAGGGCCCCGTTCACCCCCCAGAGGGCCCGGCCGGCGAGAAAACAGGCAGTCGGGCCAACCGTCGCCTCCAGCACGTGCGGTCCGGCGTGGCGCAGCAAACGCCCGAGGTTGGTGGCCGCACCCATCACTCCATTGTCGGCAGAGGTGGGAGCAACCTTGCTCCACCTTCCTCAGTTACTTCTCAGGTTTGGGTTCGGGAAGGCGAGGGCCGGCGATCCGCAGGTCACCGCGGCGACGGGTCACCCCGGTGGCGTCCAGTTGGGCCAGCAGCGGCAGGACATGCCTGCGGGTGACGCCGAGGGCGGTGCGAACCTCTGCCACCGTGACCCCTTCAGGTTCCTCGGCCAGGAGCCGGGCGATGACCCGGGCGGCATCGTCGACCGCCTCGGCGGCGAAGTGAGTGCCCTCACGCTCGATCACCCAGCCCCGGCGTACCAGCTCGCGCACGACCTGGCGGTCGACGCCATCGGCGGGGGGAGGCGCCCACCGGGCCGAGCGCAGCGACGCCAGCCAGGGATGCTGGGCCAACTGGTCGGCTGCATCTGGGGCCGCTTGGCCGGCCGGCCAGGCTCGCCCGTCCCGGACCACGACCTGGTCCGGGATGGTGGCCAGGGTGGCTCGGGGGCGGGGCTCCAGGGCGGCCAGGTCGAGTCCGAGGGGCCCGGCCCCGTTCACCGCTTCGATGACCGCCTGCTGCGCCGCGGCCAGGGCGGCCCGGGAGACGACCCATCGCCCGACCATGGGTTCCCGGCGCTCGCCCGTCAAGCGCACGAGGAGGGCGGCATCGATCCAGCCCCGTTCGGCCACGACGCGGTCAACCGACCGTGTCGGGCGGGCCTTGGACGCGGCCAGGACGGGCGCCACGTCCAGGACCTCGCCCCCGCCGACCGTTTCGGACCGCCCGCTCTCCCGCAGGACGTACCGGTCGCCCGGTATGAGGGGCAGGGGCACGGGGAGGTGGCAGCGGACCAGCCCCTCTTCTCCGGGCGCGATGGCGGACCCACCACCGACCACCCGGACCCCAACGGGGTACTCGCCCGAGCCGGCGTAGACGAGGTAGGCCCCCCGGCGGGAGACCTCGTGGTCGAGCGAGGGAAGGACGCGCAGCGAGGCGTCGAAGGTGGTGGTCGGCGCCCATTGGTCGCCCCGAATCAGGGCATCGCCCCGGCGGATGGCACCGTGGTGGACCCCGCTCAGGTTGACGGCGACGCGGTGACCGGGCCCGACTGACGGCTCGGGGAGCTGATGGCTCTGCAGACCCCGTACCCGCACGGGCGCCCCTTTTCCCCCATTGATGGTGGTGACGATGCTCAGTTCGTCGTCGACGGAGATGGTGCCGCCGGTCAGGGTGCCGGTGACGACAGTCCCCGAGCCTCGGGCCGCGAACGACCGGTCGACCCACAGCCGGGGTCGCTCGACGTCCGGGGCGGTCGGGGTGGCGGCCAGGAGCTGGTCGAGGGCGGCGCGCAGGTCGTCGAGCCCGACGCCGGTGGGCGCGTCGACGGGAACGATCGGTGCCTCCTCGAGGAAGGTCCCGGCCACCCGGTCGGCGATCTCCAGCGCGGCCAGTTCCCGCCAGTCCTCGTCGACCAGGCCAACCTTGGTCAGGGCGATCAGCCCACGTTTGATGCCGAGCAGCTCGAGGATGCGGAGGTGCTCCTCCGATTGGGGCTTCCATACCTCGGTGGCCGCGACCACGAACAGGCAGGCGTCGACCGCACCCACCCCGGCCAGCATGTTGCGGATGAAGCGGACGTGGCCGGGGACGTCGACGAAAGCCACGCCCCGACCCGACGGGAGGGTGGTCCAGGCGAAGCCCAGGTCGATGGTGAGGCCCCGCGCCTTCTCCTCGGCGAAACGGTCGGGATCCATGCCCGTGAGCGCCAGTACCAGGGTGGACTTGCCGTGGTCGACATGGCCGGCGGTCGCGATGACGTGCATGACGGGTGCGGGGCCGATCGGTTCAGGCGGGCGGGCGGGGTGGGGCCGGGTGCCCGTCCGCATCCGGGTGGGGCGGGGTTGCCAGGGCGGCCAGGGCGGCGGCGAGGATCGGGTCATCGGCGGGGTCCACCGCCCGCAGATCGCAGATCGTGGCTCCCTCATGGGCCCGGGCGATGATGGGCGGGCACCACGCCCGCAGGGCGGCGGTGTGGTCGCCCAGGACTCGAATGCCGGCCGACGGGATTTCCATCCCGGGCAGCGAGCCGCCGCCGGGGACGCTGGCGCAATCGGTCACTTCGATGGCCGGGCGAGGCCGGGCTGCTTCCTGGATCAGCGCCTGGGCGCGGGCCCGCAGCGCCGTGACGGGGGTGGCGGCCATGGCCCAGAACGGGAGGGCGGCCAGATCCCGCCGCAGGTACGCCAGTGCCGTCGTTTGCAGGGCCTCGAGCACCAGGACGCCCGGTCGTAGGGCCCGGGTGAGAGGGTGGCGGGCGCAGCGCTCGATCAGGTCCCTGCGCCCCGCCAGGAGCCCGGCTTGGGGGCCCCCGAGCAGCTTGTCGCCCGAAAAGGTCACCAGTGCCGCGCCCGCGGCCAGGGTCTGGCGGGCCGCGGGCTCGTCGCGCAGCCAGGCGGGCGGGCCCCCGGGCAGCCAGGGCGTGGCCGCGTCCAGCAGCCCCGACCCGATGTCGGCCACCACGGGCGGACCGAGGGCGGCCAGCTCGGCCACGCTCGCCGCGGCGGTGAACCCGACCACCCGGTAGTTGGACTGGTGGACCTTGAGCAGCAGGGCGGTGGCGGGCGAAAGGGCGGCGGCGTAGTCGGCTGTCCGGGTGCGGTTGGTGGTTCCCACCTCGATCATGCGGGCACCGGAGGCGGCCAGGACATCGGGGACGCGGAACCCGCCGCCGATCTCGACCAGTTCGCCCCGGCTGACCACGACCTCGCCGCCGGCGGCCAGGGTGGTCACCGCCAGCAGGACGGCGGCGGCCCCGTTGTTGACGACCAGGGCGGCCTCAGCCCCGCAGGCCCGGGCCAGCAGGCCGGCGGCGTGGCGATGCCGGGAGCCCCGCCGGCCCGTTGCCAGGTCGAACTCCACATTGGCGTACCGGACCGGTTGGCCCTGGCTTGGCTGGGTCGGCTGGGCCGGCTGGGCCGGCTGGGCGACGGTGGGGAGGGGCGCGCGGCCCAGGTTGGTGTGGAGCAGCACGCCGGTGGCGTTGATGACGGGCCGAAGGAGCGCCTCGGCCAAGGCTTTGGCCTCGTCCCGGGCCCGGTTCGGGTCTCCGGCCGCGATGGCCGTCCGGGCCGCGTCGACCAGCAGGGCATGAGGCAGGTCGAGGTCAGCCAGGCTCCTGGCCAGGGCATCGACGGAGGGTGGGCGGGTCGGCACTGGACCTGAGCCTATTGGCGGACCCGCGTCCGGCGTCCTCTGCCCGCTCGGCGGCCCATGCCTGGTGGGGCCGCGACCCTTGTGGTCGCCTCCTCGCGCGAAGCTCTGGCCACATGCTGCCCCGTCCGGTCCGGATGATTCTCGACTCGGCCCTCCTGCTCGTCACGGTCTCGGTTGGCGTCCCGATCGCCGTGGTCGTGACCATCCTGGCGGCGCTGATCTTCCTGCCCCTGCCGGCCACCATTCCTCCGCCCAAGCCCATCGTCAGCATCACGCCCACCCAGGTGTTCGACCGCAATGGCAGCCTGATCGCCACCTTCCACCAGTTCGACCAACGCATCCCGGTGACGGAGAAGGACATTCCGGTGGTGCTCAAGGAGGCGGTGGTCTCCATCGAGGACCGCAACTTCTACCAGCACGGGGGCGTCGACGTCCGAGGCAGCCTCCGTGCCCTCGTGGCCGACCTGCGCAACAAGCGGACCGTCCAGGGTGGCTCGACCATCACCCAGCAGTACGTGAAGCTGACCTACACCAACGGGCAGCGGACGCTGCTGCGCAAGGTCAAGGAGGCCATTCTCGCCAGCCGGCTGGACCGGGCCAGTTCCAAGGACGAGATCCTGTTCCAGTATCTCAACACCATCTACTTCGGCGACGGGAGCTACGGGGTGGGGGCGGCGTCGGAGAACTACTTCCGTGTCCCTGTGGGCCAGGTCAGCCTGTCGCAAGCCGCCATGCTGGCCGGGCTGATCGCCGCGCCCACCACGTGGGCGCCCCGGGAGAACCCAACCGCGGCTGACGATCGCCGCCAACTGGTGCTCGACAAGATGCTCCAGCAGGGCTTCATCACCCAGGACCAGCACGACCAGGCCAGCGCCGAACGCGTCATGAACCAACCGCTCGGCAGCGACCCCGTCCCGGGCACCACCAACATCTTTCCGCCCCAGCAGGTCAAGCCCAAGTATCCCGCCTTCGTCGACTACCTCCTGCGCTACCTGCTTCAGAAATACGGCCCCCAACTGGTCTACCAAGGCGGCCTGCGGGTCCAGACGACGCTCGACCCGTCCGTTCAGGCCGCGGCGGAGCAGTCTGTCCAGGCCTCGCTCAAGGGGACCAACGACCCGCTCGAAATGGGACTGGCCACGGTGGAACCACAGACCGGATTCGTCGACGCCATCGTCGGTGGGCGCGACTTCGGGGGCACCGGGCAGTATGCCCAGGTCAACTTCGCCCTCGGGGGGTGCGAGGCGCAGCCCAAGGCAACGGTCACGGTCGAGGTCCACGCCGACTGCTGGAACGGCAATTACATCACCAGCCGGACCGGGATTGCGGGCCGGCAGCCCGGATCGGCGTGGAAACCGTTCGTGCTGGCCACCGCCTTTGCCGAGGGCATACCGCCGACCAGGGTGTACTCGGCGCCGCGCGTCTACACCATCCCCAACTGCAAACCCAGCCCGACCAATCCCTGCACCATCTCCAACAACGAGGGTGAAGGCGGGGGCAGCGCCGATATCCGTCACGCCACCTGGGCGTCGATCAACACCGTCTTCGCCCAGTTGATCCGCACCACCGGCTGCACCCAGGTGGCCCAGATGGCCCAGAAGCTGGGCATCACGTCGGCCTGGTACAGCTCCCAGGTCCACACCTGCAGCGGCGCCTATGCCCTGGGCGAGGTGGGTGTCTCCCCGCTCGACATGGCCTCGGCCTACGGGGTGTTCGACAACCACGGGCAGCGGGCGACGCCCACGCCGGTGCTCAAGGTCCTGGACGGAAACGGCAAGGTGCTGGTGGACAACATCGCCAAGGCGCCGGGAACGACCCAGGTCATCGACCCGGTGATCGCCGACAATGTGACCGACGTTCTCCGGGGGGTCATCGCCTCGGGCACCGGTACCGGCGCCAACATCGGCCGGCCCGCGGCCGGGAAGACGGGCACGACCAGCAGGTTCACCAACGCCTGGTTCGTCGGCTACACGCCGTCACGGTCGACCGCCGTCTGGATGGGCTATGCCAACAACCAATCGACGTCGTTGGTATTGCCCGGCGTGGGCAATGTGTTCGGCGGAACTGTTCCCGCGTCGACTTGGAAGAACTTCATGAACCTGGCCCTGGCCAAGGTGGCCCCGACCGACTTCAGCCAGCCGCCGCCGCTGCAGTCATTGACCGACCAGCTGAACGCCCAGCAGCGGGGCAACATCAACCCCGGCGCGCCCGCTGCGCCCGCCGACACGCCGCTCGGCGGCCCGTACGTGGTGGGCCCGGTGGTGCCCAACGCGGTGCCTCCGCCCACGACGACAACCTCCACCACCGTGGTGGCTCCGCCCCCCTTCTTCGGCCCGACCACGACCAGCACCACGCTCAAGCGCTGAGCCGGCTGTTGCTGGGCGGGCTGTTGCCGGGCGGGCTGCTGCCGGGCGGGCTCTCGCCGGGGCGCCCTGTTGCCGGGGCGCCCTGTTGCCGGGGCGCCCTGGTCGGGGCGTCAGCTGCGGGCGCCCGGGCTTCCGAGGGTGCCGTTGGGGCAGCTCAGTACCCGGCTGCACGCGGCCCGGATCATGGGGGCAAACCACACCGAGTCGGTCGCGAAGTTCAGCGGCGCGTAACCCCGGGAGGCGACCGCCACTACCTGGCCGTCGGCGTTGACCATAGGGCCGCCCTGGAAGGCGGGAGCCACCGGCGCGGTGTGCTGGACGCCTGTGGACGACACGTCGGTGACCGTGCCCTGGGCGGCTTGGGCACCGAGGGAGCCCACGCTGGCCACGCTGAATATGCGGTCGCCGATCTGCGGGGCCGGCGACGCCGGGGCCACCGTGACGGCCGGGGTGTTTCCCTTGGGCAGGATGATCAGGGCCAGGTCGGTCGCGGGGTCCCAGTCGTAGATCGGGACGGTGGCATTGGTGGCGCCCTGGCGGACGGTCACGGGCGGCCCGGGCCTTTTGGTCGCCGCCGCGATGACGGTGTACGAGGTGAGGAGGAGGGTCTGGCCTGAATCGGACGCGATGGCGAAGGCCGAGCCGACCGACGGCTGGCCGCTCTGATCCAGGGTCGACACGAAGAACATCGAGGGCGCCAGCTTCTTGTCGAGGGTCTGCAAGGTGGTGCCGCTGGCCGCCAACGAGTTCAGCGGGCCCAACTCCTTGTCGATCTGGGCCTTGGCCTGCGCCGTCTGGCTGGCCAGGTCGCCCTGGGCGCTCAGGAACTCCTTCTGGTAGGTGTTGATCAGGGTATTCACCCGGTCGTTGGTCTGCTGGAGCCGGTACTCGTAGTACGAGTACAGGACGGCGCCGCTGAAGGCGGCGCCGATGGCGCCTGACAGCACGACGGCGGCCATCCCCATCGCGGTTCGCGGGATCAGCCGCTCCCGGAGCCCTCGGCCGGGCGCGGTCACCATGGGCCAGTGGACTTTCTCAGCTGGTCGGCCGGCCTTCGGTCGCCACGCCGGCTAGCGCTGATCGTTCTCCCCATTTGCCCACCGTAACCTCCTGGCGGATGGGCGATAGGGCAGGGCGCTCGCTCGGGACGGGGCGAGATTCCCCAGCGTCGGCACCGAAGTAGTTTCTAACCCACCACCGATCTTATGGAGTACTTGCGTGGGCGATAGCAACGCCACAGCGATCCCGCTAGCAGAGGCGGCCACGGTGCTGCGGCTCGCGCCCGCGGCGGTGATCGCCCTGGTGGACGGTGGGTACCTCGCCCCCGAGGCCGGTGGCCCGGGCAGTCCCCGATTCCGGTTGGCCGATCTGAAGGCGTTCGTCGCCCGCAACAGCGAGACCGACCACGACCTGTTCAGCTTCGAACGCAGCATCGACCAGCTGGAGCAGGTCGACCCCCGGGATCTGCTCGATGCCCTGGACGGCCGGGCGGGCGAGATGGCCCGGCGGGTGTTCGACATCTTCTCGACCGTCTTCCCCGAAGCCGGGGCGTGGGACATCAGCGAGCAGGCCCGCTTCATCGAGCAGGCCCGGGCCCGTTTCGAGGCCATCCTGGCCGTCACCGGCCAGGGCGCCGAGGTCGACGAGGCCCTGGTGGACGACTTGCAGGAGGTGGGCGCCCAGGCCGCCTGGTCGAACTCACCCCTGCCTCAACTGCTGGTCATCCTGCGCATCTCACGCGACCTGGTCGTGCAGACCGCGGTCGAGCTGGCCGAGGATCAAGGGCGGCACTGGGGGCTGGCCCTCTCGCTGTTGCTGACGCGGGTCCTTCCGGCCATGGACCGCCTCACCGACTCCCTGGCCCAGGGCTATTGGTCGGCCATCTTGAGCCGGGAAGAAGGCATCCGGGTCCGCTACCAGGATCTGGTCGAGCGGTCATCCGACGGCGTGTACGAGACCGATCTGGCCGGCCGGGTCAACTATGCCAACACGTCCCTGGCCGGGATTCTGGGCCGCACCCCGGACGAGTTGCACCACGCCCGGCTGGCCGACGTCATCGCCCCCTTGGATTCGACCGTGGCCGTGAACGCCACCCTGCTCAGCTCCGAAGGCGGACACCGGTTGGTAACCGTCGCCCGGGCCGATGGGGTGCGCCGGGTCCTCGACATCCAGGTCATGCCCCGGTTGGTCGACGGCGATCTGGTCGGCTACCAGGGGATCGTCCGGGACGAGACGGCCGCCCGCGACCTGGAGGCGGACAAGAACGAGTTCCTGGCCATGGTGACCCACGACCTCCGCAACCCGCTCACCAGCATTCTCGGGCTGGGCGCCACCCTTGAGTCCCACGCCGAGGAGCTGGCGCCAGACCAGATCGGGCGTATGGGGGAATCGATCCGCCGCCAGGCCGAACGCATCGCTCGGCTGGCCGACGACCTGTACGACATCAGCCGTCTGCAGGCGCACGCCCTCCTGCTCAGCCCCCGGTCCATCAACCTCCGGCCTGTGGTCGAGGCCGCCCTGGCCTCGGTCGCCGATGCGTCGGGCGTGCACGTGGAGATCCCCGGAGACCTTGTCGTGTTGGCTGACCCTCGGCGGTTGGAACAGGTGGTGGCCAACCTGGTGGAAAACGCCATCGAGCACGGCGCCCCTCCGGTCGTCGTGGCGGTCGGGCGCTCGACGCCTCCGCCCGGCCCGGCCCGGGGCTCGACGCCTTCGGCCGGCCCGGCCCGGGGCCCATCGGGCTCCTTGCCCGACCCGGCCCAGCCATCAGGCTCCTGGCCCAGGTCGCCGTCCGGCTCCTCGCCCGACCCGTCCACCCCGGTGGGCCGGTCCTCGGATTCGCACCCCGCCGGTGGTCCGGCGGGCGCCGGCTCTCCCGGCGACACCGTCGTGGTGACGGTCACCGACAGCGGCACGGGCGTGCCCGAGGCGCTGCTGCCAACCCTCTTCAGCGGTCTGCGCCTGCTGGGCTCGCCCGTCCGCGACCGTTCCCGGGGCACCGGCCTGGGCCTGGCCCTGGTCCGGGGTTTGGCCGAAGCCATGGGGGGGCGGATCTGGTACCAACAAGGAGGCCACGGCGGTGCCATCTTCCACCTGGTTATCCGTGTTCCCCGCTCGGCCCTGCGTCGTGAGGGCGCCCGCACTGAATAGAGGGAAAACCATCTTCCGGGTCAGAATGGAGCACCTACTCTGGGTTGGTGCAAACCGAAGTTGACAGTCGAGGCGCCGTGCCTGTGGGGTCGGGCCGGCCCATCCTGGTGGCCTCCGGTGTAAGCAAGACCTACCGAACGGGAGCCGAGACGGTAGAAGCCCTCCGCCACGTCGACCTGATCGTCAGCGCAGGCGAGTTCGTGGCCGTGATGGGCCCATCGGGTTCGGGCAAGACGACACTTCTCAACTGCCTTTCCGGCTTGGACGACATCGACGGCGGCCGAATCGAGATCGACGGTGAGGAGCTCACGACCATGAGCGACGCCCGTCGGACCGCCCACCGGGCCAAGTCCATGGGGTTCATCTTTCAGGCGTTCAACCTGATCCCGGTCTTCACCGCCACCGAGAACGTCGAGCTGCCGCTGCTCCTGGCCGGTGCCACCCCTCGCAAGGCCCACGCCGCGGCCCAGCGCACCCTGGCCCGGGTCGGTCTGGGTCACCGCCTCAATCACCGCCCCCCGGAGCTGTCCGGGGGGGAACAGCAACGGGTCACCATCGCCCGCGCCCTGGCCGGCCGGCCCAAGATCGTCTGGGCCGACGAGCCGACCGGCAACCTCGACACTGAGACCGCAGCCCAGGTCTTGAGCCTGCTGAACGAGCTGCACGGGGAGGGACTGACGGTCATCCTGGTCACCCACGACAAGGAGATCGGGGGCACCGCCGAGCGGCGCATCGAGGTGCGCGACGGTCGCATCGTGGCCGACCAACGCCTCCGCCGCCGGCCGACCGATACCGCCGACCGCCCCGAGGGTGAGGAGAGCGAAGGCCGGGTCGGGCGGTGACC
>JALYXV010000043.1 GCA_030947025.1 Actinomycetota bacterium
CCCGGTGGCGCAACGGCAAGTCGGTTTGCCGCAGCGGCGACGCAGGGTGAATAGCGATCCCCGGACCATCTGGGTGTCGGGGACGGTTCGGCGAGTTCGCATGGCAGCTCCCAATCTGTTGGTAACCTACTAACAGACAGTGAACCAGCAATGTGGCCTGATTTGGGGGATGCCTGGGAACTGCCGGGCGTCAGACCGGGATGTCGACCGAAGCCGTCAGGCCCTCAAGAGTGCGAAAGTCGACCAAAAGATGGCGAATGTAACGAAGACATGGCGAGCACTTGGCGAGTATTCCCAATACATGGCGAAGGCACCGTGATGCAGGAAGAAAAGTGCCCAGAGCTTGGCTCTCGGCCGGGCCACCCCGCCCTACCGGAGCGGGTTCGGCTGGAAGCCGACGGCAACGCCAGCTGCGACTGCCGCATTGAGGATAGCGAAGCCCGCTAGTCGGTAGGTCGGCCACCTCCAGGGCGGCGACACGACAGACTCATCGACTGTCTCGCTCCCTTGTCTCCAGCGCCACACCGCTCCGAGGCCAGCCAGGACCGCCAGAGCAAGGCTGATCCAAAGGGTGCGAGGCTCCTGCACTCGCCCCTTCGCGCTCAACCGGGCACCCCACCAAAACCCGGCACCGAACCCGGCCAATGATGCGACCACGAAACGCCCGACGCGAGAACGGAGGACGCGGGCCGCGCCATGGAATCCGGCCTCGAAGAGAAACTCACCGATCACCTCGAAGAGGAGCTGGAAGATCAGCTCGAAGATGAAGTCCACGGCTCAGCGGCCCTCGGTATCGGTGGTAGGACCCTGGCGAATGCCGGGATAGTAGCTTCCAGGAAACAGGCAGGGTCCAGCTGTGCCGGGCAAGCAGGCAGCCCACCTGGGCACCCTGCGCAGTAGCAATTCCTGCTCGACTTTGCTCATCGCTGCATCGGCGTGTCCGGTTGGAGCAACGCGGCGACCCCGAAGACCGTCCGGTGGCCGTAGGGATTCGCCAAGACCTCAACCCTGGGGATCACGGATCCGCTGGCGTGGTTGATACTGGTCGGTATGCCTTCTCGCCAACCGGCATCCGCTCTCGCTGTCGTCGCGGCGCTCCTTAGCGGGGTGCTCACGATTGTTCCCCCTACTTCTGATCGCTCTTCTCACGAACCGCTCGGACGACATGATCGTGTCGCTGGCATTGCTGGGTCTCGCCGGTTTCGTGGTCTTCACTCTGGTGATCACCGGCGTTCGTCGCGCGCGAGTAAAGGCGAAAGTGGGAACGATCGGATTTGAGGCGGGCTGGAGCGACGATCCTGGTGGACGGGGGCGCTGAGAGGAGGTAGGTCGCTCGGTAGAGCACCGTGAAGCCAGTCGACGATCGTAGGAATTCGCCATCTGTCGTGAGCCTGGCAGGGATCCCGGCCCGGTCTGCTCGCCAGGTTCAGGCGGCACGGTTCGCCATCTTCGTGGGGAACCTACATGTTTTTGTAGGTTCCGGATATAGATGGCGAAATCCGCCGGACATGGCGAGCACTTGGCGAGTGCTCCCAATAAATGGCGAATGGGGGGGATGCCGGCGAGAACTGCCGGTGAGCCGTTGACAAGCAGTTGCGCGGCCCGTCGTGGATGGAGATCGCGGACCCTGGTCGTGGGCGGCGAAACGTTCCGCAATGCCATTGCCTCGTTGCTCGGCTGTGCGACTTGCTAGCAAGGTGGTGGAGTTGGGTTAGGGGAGTCCGCCGCCGAAGCCGTCGTCGTTTGGGTAGGTGGGCACTTGGCTGGCGGGGACGGGGCTGGCGGAGATCGTCCTCCATGCGCCGTTCGTGTAGCGGATAATGGTGGCGGTATTGGTGTTGGTCGCGGTGGCTGTCCAGGTCTCGATACCCCCGCTTGCTGCCGGTCCGACGACTCCTCCGTTTGCGCCCACGGTGATGTGGGCGACCACGGCACCTGAGGCCTCGATGATGTCGAGTGCGCTGACGGACTCGGTTCCCACTCTGTGTTCGACAGCGAGCAGCTTGGCGTCGGCGTCGTTTGCTGGGTTTGCGCTATGGAAAACGAACCCGGGAGTCGACTGGAAGTTGCCGGTGTAGGTAAGGACCAGGTCGGCGCGGTTGCCGTTCTGTTTCCACACGTCCCATTCTGGGTGTGAGCGTAGCCCTCGTCGGTGCCCGTGACGGTACCCGAGCGAGCGGTGGCGGTGGCGCAAGCACTGATGCTGGCGATCGCGGCGGGTTGGGTGAGCAGCTGATGGCAATCTTTCTTAGCGGGGATTGTGACCGCTGTGGTCGGCGGTTGGAGCAACGATCCAGTAGCGCTGACCGTCGGGTAAGCGGCCGCCGTCCTCGCGGTTGCTCCCGGTGTCGTCAATGATGTCGACGAAGGGGCCGCACTTTGTGTCGTGGACGGTGATGGGGTTCGCAGCGTCGACGGGGCCGGGACGGCCCGGTGGGTGCTACGACAACCGGCCACCAAGATCACGACCGCCGCAAGGGCCAGCCACCTGCGAGCTACGACGGCCTTGATCTCTCCGCCTCCCGTATCGTTCCCGTGACCACTCCGACGCCGACCAGGCTAGGTCGCAGACGGCGAGGTGTACCGTAGAGGCAGGCATGGCGAGCACCCCTGCCATGTCGGACCTGCTTCGCACTTTTGGCAGTACCCGGGAGCGTTGCCCTGGACCTCGGTAGCGGAAGCGTCAAGACTTTTGGAGGCGCCTAGCTTCAGTAGGACTGATCGCCCTGCAGCGGCTCGACGCCTCCTCACTCAGGAGGAACGTCAATTCCCGCCCTCACAGTCGCCGGCCCGACAGCAACCAGAGTCCCATCCGCAGCCGAAATCAACCCGCCATGGATCGGCGGCCTCGGCGCGCCAAATACGAAACGTGCGCACAACCGGTTGGCTCCGGTACTGGATTTGATCGCGCTCAGCCCAGGTTGAACGCCCGGGACCCGCGACAGGCCCGACGTGTTCTGGATAGCGCGTGAAGTCATCCGGCCTTGCAGGCGGGGTGCTTTGCTCCGCCGTAACCGCCTTGTTCTTGCTCGGGGCGTGTTCGGGAAGTGCCAAGAAACCCACCACGTCGGCCACGACCGCTATCCCCTCTTCTATCCCCTCTTCCGCATCAACTGCGTCGAGTTCTCCGGCGTCGTCAACCACGCCCAGTTCGGTGGCGTCGTCGCCGCCCATCTCCACCGCAACTCGCTCAGGGCCGACGGGATCGCATGTGACCCTCGAGACCAACCAGCCGGCCAGTGCGGAACTCATCACCACGCCACCCTTATGCAACGGCGGCGCGGCTTCCGCATCCGTGTACATCAACGTGATCCGTCCCAATCAGACAACTGCCTTGGTCGTCCCAGGAGCGGTCGCCCTGTGCGACCCAACAATCCTGGCATTCCAGGCCGGATCGAGCTTCCCGAATGCCCGGTGACGGCACTGGTCCGGCACCGTTGGTTGGCTGCAGCCCATTCGGGCTCAACGGATCGACCGAAAATCGATGTGCCGGCGCGAGCGAGGGGACCCTCCTTGGGCACAGCTGACTGTTTCGCACGCTCGGCAACCTTCGGCGTTCGAGCCAGGTCTATGTTCGCTGCCGGCGGCCTGATGGTGGCATTTCTCGTCGGGTGCAGCGGCAGCGGGAACCCCACCGCCGCGCGGTCGACAGTGGCATCGTCTTCCACCACTACCTTGTCCACCATCGCCGTCCCGATCACCAACACTCGCAATAGCGTCTCGACGCCAACCACTACCCCCTCCAACTCGTCCTCGACAACCGCTCCCACTGCGATCCCTCGCTGCCAGCCTGAAAACCTGCACGCGACGGTCTCGGGTCAAGGAGGTGCGACGGGTCACGGCGGCGAGATCGTGACGCTGCGACTGGTGGGTGACGCCCCGTGCACGACCGGCGGCTATCCGGGATTGGGTCTGCGGGACGCGGCTGGCCGGCTCGTTCCGTTGACCGTCGCGCGCCAAACACAAGCAGGTTCCCTCTTCCCGTATGTACGACCGGCCACGATCGTGGTGACGGCCGGGGTCCCGACCTCGTTCGGAGTCGAATGGATCAACCAAGCAACCTTGCCGGCCACGACGCTGATCGTTACGCCGCCCGACGGCACCTCCTCGATTGTCGCCTCAGGCGGCGTCGGCGGGGGCGTCCCCAACAACTCGGTGGTGACCGTGACCGCCCTCAGCTCCGCCCAACTCCCCGCCCCATGTGGCATCGGATGTGGGGGATGATCGGATGAGACCCTCGAGTTGGTTACGGTTGTGGCCGGCCGCATTGCTGCTCGTCGCCAGCTGCTCAGGAACCCACCAAGCCCTCGTCGCTCCGACGACGTCGACCACCTCGACATCCACGCCGACGTCGAGCACCGTGGTCGCACCCGGGTCCTCGACCACCGGGGCCACCGCAAACCCTACGACGACGGTGTCGGCGGGCGGTCCGCTGCCCGCTGGCTTCACGGTGGCCGACTTGAGCTGGGTCAGCGACACCGAGGGATGGGCGCTGGGGACCGCGCCGTGCGCCAAAGCGCCGTGTACGTCGGTTGCCCACAGCGTCGACGGCGGCCGGACATGGTCCGGCCTCCCCGCACCGAAGGCCTACCTCCAAGTCGAGTTCCCGCCCGCAGCTCCCTCCCCGCCCTGCTCGGCCACCGTGGCGTGCGTCCAGGGCATCCGCTTCGCCAACGCCAGCACCGGCTACGCCTTCGGTGTGTCCTCCCTGTGGGTCACCACCGACGGCGGCGACACCTGGACAGAGCGTTCGACCGACGGCACCGAAGCCTTGGAGATCGTCGGGAGGACCGTGTTCCGGGTCACCCACCCCGGTCCGATCGGCTGCCCTCCCGGCTGTCCCTACCAGGTGCAGGCCGCGACCGTTGGGTCGACGTTATGGCGCTCGCTTCCGGTTCCGGACATCGCCGGGTTTGGGGTGGCACTGGCCGCCAACGGCGCCAACCTGTACCTGGCCGCGTTCGGGCACACCGCGGGCGGCGCATCCGACGCCCACACCGCCTTCGCCCGCTCCACCGACAACGGCGCCCACTGGTCCCGCTTCGCCGATCCGTGCGGGGTGACGGCGGCCGGGACCGAGGCTGATGCCACTGCGATCAGTGCCGCCCCGGCCGGAACCCTGGCCGTGGCGTGCACTCCGCGAGGGTCGGGCGGGAGCGCCTTCGTCGTCATCTCCGCCAACGCGGGCGCAACCTTCGGTCCGCACCGAGGCGGCATGCTCAGCGCCGTGGCGTCGGGGGAGGCGATCATTCAGATAGCGGCCGCCACCGGCCAACGCCTCGCCGTCGTCGTCATCGGCTACCCGAATGTCGACATCTCCGTGTCGAACGACGCGGGCGCCGACTGGTCGGTGACGCGGACCGAAGCCACCCCGGCAACCGGCCTGAACACCTCGTACCTGGGGTTCGAGGACGCCACCACCGGTCGAGCTGTCTTGTCACCCCAGACCATCTTGACGACCACCGACGGCGGAGGTCACTGGACGCCATTCACGTTCCCCAGCTAGCAGACGAGCCTTCTGGGATGATCGATCACACCCGTCCGCGGAGCCAACGTCGTCGCGCTCGCCTTGGCGGGCCTCTTGGCCAAATCCGCGTGCAGCGGCAGCTCCAACGCCGCTTCCAAAGCAACTCAAGGCCCATCATCGACCACCACGACCACCGCAACAGGGCCCTCCGCACCGCCACCGCGAACGTTCCCGGCACGACCGGTGTTGTCCCTTCGGCGATCACCACACCACCACCCACCGCCGACCACCCAGGGTCCGTGTCAGCTGGGCCAACTTGCGATCTCGACGCCGGGTGCCAACGGAGCCGGAGGCACCGGAATCTACCTTTCATGGTCGTCAATCAGCGCACGACCCCGTGTCAGGTCGGCGGGTACATCGGCGTGTCCATCTACGACCCGGTCGGCCATGAGCTTACGGCCACCGCCACCCGGGAACCGGGCAACGGGACTGAGGAAGCTCTGCAGGCGATCATCCTGCAACCAGGCGGCACGGCGTCGTTCACCGTCACCGTCAATGAGATCCCGAGCAGCGGGTCCTCATGCCCGATGATCGGAGCATTCCACTTGACACCCCCCAACGCCACCGTCTATCTCCAGGTTTCGGTCGAATCGTCAGGACACCTGTATTGCGGCCAGCCCAAGGTCTTTCCCACCCAACCGGGGACGCGCTGACCGAACGCGCCTTCGCTAGATGGAATCGGCTGCGGCCGGCCGCGTTGCTGGTCGTCGCCAGCTGCTCCAGTGCCCACAAGAGCGCCGGTGCCCCGACCACGACCGCGGCCACCTCGACCTCCACGACGACCTCGAGCACCCCGGCCGCGTCGGGTCCTTCGACCACGGCGCCGACGGCCCCGACGACCGTGTCAGCGACTGTCCCGTCGCCACCGGGCAACACCCGAGGGCAGACGTCGCCAAGCGGCACCACGACATGCAGGGCCGGGCAGCTCCAAGTGGTCCTGTCACCCAGTCGGGGGTGCGGGGGGCGGAACAATCGCGGCCACAGTCACGATCCGCAACACCGGGCCACTGTGCACGATGCAGGGCTTCCCCACAGCAGAGTTCCTCAACGCCGCGGAGGCACGCTGCCCAGTTGCGTCGCCCGGTCCCCCGACTCGCCCGCCCAGGTCACGCGGCCCGCCAACCAACCACCATCTTCTCCCGCGGGGGCGTCGCCTACCCGTATTTCCTGTTGTTGGGAACAAACTTGACCACAGACAACCAGCCCTGCCCGCGACTGGAACAGGGCGCCGTATTGCGCATCACCTTGCCCGGTGGGGCGGCATACCACGGTGAACGACGTCGGCCCCTTCAACTCGACATTCAGCTCCTGTGACGGAAGGATCCAAGTCGGGCCCATAAAGGTCTGAAACCCAGCGCCGCGAACGACCACGACATCACCGACCGGCAGGAGTGTCAATGGCCAAATTCTCGGTCGGCCAGTCAGTTGAGGAGGGGCGTTCTGTTGGGGTTGAACGGCGAGACCGCGGTGACCGACGGGAAGCACACGAACAGCTGGACCGCAACGGTCAACGCAGCTGTCTGATTGGGCGGGAACACTTTCATTTGCGACGCGCTGGGGGAGTCGGGACACGCGGCTTGCGGGTCGACTTCTTGGAACTCGGCCATCGCACCCGGCGCAAGGGTTACAACCGACACCGGCGACGGATGCCGGGTCGCGTCGGGACCGACCTGACCTCGGGCGCCATTCAAGAACGACACGCCGGGATAGCCCGACAGAGTGCAAGCGATGGGCGCCTCATTCGTCAAGGTGAAGACGACGTCATTCTCGGCGTGCGCCCGAATAGTTCTCACCTTCGGCCAAGACCAGCTTCGACGACGAGCACGTGGAAGGGGCCGCGAGCACCGTGCTCGACGGCGTCACGACAATCGTCGAGGGCGGCACGAAGACGGACGTGGTCTTGGGGAACGACACCCCCGTGGTCGAGAGTGTGGAGGCGGACGTGGTCGTCGGGGCGCCGACGGTCTTGTGAGAGCTGGTGCAACCGGCGACGACCAGCAACACCGCTGGCCCCAGGCGTAACCACGGTCGTCCCGCCGGAACCAGCGTCTCTTCAAGAGTCTGCTGACTCTTCGCTATCGGGGTCCGGGGTCACCCTCCCAGGAAGCTGCCGAAGAATCCGACAGGGTTCGAGTAGATCCCGTGTCACGAATATCGTACTCCCGCCGGGCCGACGCCCTTTTGTCCCCAATCCCGTCAGTCCCGGAGCCGCCCACGTGTCGAGGACCGACACCGCCCTCCTGTCATGGCTCTGATGTGGAACCGCTTGTCAAGTGGACGCGAGACCTCCTTCGGAGCGGATTTCGGGGCGCGTGCGAGCCGGGGGGTGGGCCTGATCGCCCCGACGGAATCGAGTCCGTCTTGGGTCTTGTGTTCCAGCTGAGGGCGTGAACGCTCGGTGTCAACGAGCGAAGCGATGTCCAGCTCCAGAGGGATTACAGCCTGTCTGTGAGAGACGGCTGGCTGGCCCGGGTCGCCGCCCCCCGCCCGGGTGCCGGCCCGACCTCCTGACCAAGGCGGCGATCGGCCAGCTGTCCAAGACCGAGCTTGCCCCGCCGCACCAAAAGAAACCCCTGCCTGGCAACCGACAGGGGGTCTCTTTGTCAGAGCATAGCGATGTGCGGCGAAAGCGGCTCTGTGATCAGAGCTTTGGGGATCCGCTATAGCCTTCGGTCAACACCGTTGCTCCTCCCGCACGCGGGTACTGATGCAGCAGCTCCTGCGTCCGGCTATACATGTCATGCCCCAGCTGGTCGTAGTCGTTGATGCTGAGTTCGTGCAGCTTGGGCGCCAACACGTCCTCCTCCCACCGGGAATGACTCGCCACGGCACCTTGGAGCTGCTTCATAACAGCCACTACCGCCCTGGGGCTGCCGCTGCCTCGACAATTGCGCGCTGCCTTTATCAGCCGCTTGGTCTTCTCGCCGTAGGAGCACGCGCTTTCAACCATCTCGGCGTCGATTGTGCGGAGGGCGGGATAAACGACCTCCTCCTCAAGCGTCGTATGGATGGACACGAGATCACATATGGCCTCCGCTTCGGTTTCGGCGGCCTGTTCGAGTTGGCCTCCCATGCGTCCCTCCTGCTTGAAGAGCCGGGCGAGCTGATTTAGTTCCTCGTTTAGCAACTTGATTGGATCTGGCATTACGGCTCCTTATGGTTATCTTGAGAGTTGTCTTTCGGCCCGGTCGATGGGCGGCGCTAGGGTGCAGCCGAAGGAGGCGGCCAGACGCAGATAGGGTGACGCCGTGCCGCGGTCGGGATCGGAATCTTGTGTGTCATCACCTTTCAGTCAACGCCTCCGCGCCGACGCCGGTTAGGGCCGAAAGACCCCATCCAATGGTGCTGACCGACTCGAATGGGCGATCGTCATGCAAGTCTCTGGACCCGTGGACGAGTCGGAAGCGGAGCACGCGAAGTAGAAGTCGACCGTGAGGCCGAGGTCGGCAGCCATCTCGGCACGGCCAAGCACGCCATCCCGGACAAGAGGTATACCGCGAACAGAACACCTCATCTGGGCGGCCTCTCCCACCCGCCTCGCCGCACTCGGTGACGCCAGATCGACCGGGTTCCGGAGTACGCCGACGAGTTCACCGTCGACTCGACTCAGCCGCACGGTGGTGCTCACTCACCGTGGCCCATCGGGCCGGTCCACACAGCACGTCCGGGCGAGATGAAGCCGTGATCCCCAGTTCTCCGCGATGGGTTCTCCGGGATGGGCGCTCCGCGACCCCGTGCCCGGGATGGATCGTGCTATCACGGTGGCCGTGGTGGGGTTGGTGATCTGGGTTTCGAGGTCGGCGAGGGCGGCGCGAACGGGGTCGATTTATACTTCAGCAACGCCGCAGAACCAACTCGCGGTTGAGCGCTGACGGCCCCACTTACTCCCTGTTTGAAATCGATCCCGACCCCGCGTACGGCTCTGTACCCGATACTATTCTTGATCGCATCGCGGCAGAGTTCGTGATGTCGACCCACGCGTCCGCCGCGGAATGGCTTTAGGGTCATGAAAATGCTGCCTTGGCGAGCTACGCCTGCCGTCGTCGCCTTGATCGCCATTATCGCGGCATGCCGAGGTGGACGCGGGGCCACCGTCGTGCAGCGCTCGACGACGCTGGCGCCCGCGAGTCGGCCGGCTCTCACGATCAGTGAGCGGACCGAAGCGTTCGTGGATTCCAACCGACCGACCGCCGCGGTCGGGACCACACCCGCTTCAGCCACGAGGAGCCTGCCAACCCTCGTCGTCGCCCCCGCCCCGGGCCAGCCCGGTCGCCCCTACCCGCTAATAGTGTTCGCCCACGGCAACGGCGCCACCAGCCGGAGCAAAGTCCTCCTCCTGCGAGCCTGGGCGGCGGCGGGCTATGTGGTCGCCGCGCCCACCTTCCCCTTCGGTGCCGGCCGGGCGCTGTCCCTGGACGAGGGGGCGAACGACTATCCGAACCAGCCGGCCGATATCACCTTTGTCATCACTCAGATGCTGCGACTCAACCAAGACCCGGCCAGCTCAGTCCGTGGAACCATCGACCCGAACCGAATCGGCGCCGCCGGGCACTCGCTCGGGGCGGCGACGACCCTGGCCTTGGCCGGAAACACCTGCTGCCACGACGACCGAGTGAAGGCTGCCGTCGTCCTGGCGGGCTGGGAGTTGCGATTTCCGAGCGGCGATTTCTGGCTCCGAATCGCCACGCCGATCCTCTTCGTCCACGGCGACGCCGACACCTTTGTGAGCTACCGCTCCGGCGTCGAAGCCTTCCAAGACGCGCCCCCACCAAAATTCCTGGTGACGATCGTCGGTGGCAGCCACACAGTCCCCTACCAAGACAACCCGGGCGACAGACAGGCCGAGGTCATCACCGCGGCAAGTCTTGACTTCTTCGACCACTACCTGAAGGGCTTGTCCCACGATCTGACCCGGATGCAGTCCGACGCTAGCGTGGCCGGGGTGGCCGAGGTGAGGTTGTGCACGAACGGTGGCAACCCCGGGTGTCGGCCTTGATCCAAGGCTTGAGGCGGCGGAGACCATCAGGCCATTCTCCCAAACCTGAACTCCGAGTCTCTGACCTCTGTGGTTCTCGGACCCGCTCCACGCCGCGGACGACATCGAGCTGGCTGGCCAGAGTGCGAACCGGCCGGGGCCTCGCTCCGGTGTCGTGGGGCAGGGGTACATAGCACGCCCCTGCCCACAAGTTGCCGCGACGCTGCGCTCTGTGGCGACGATCGGCGGCGGTCCGGCGACAACGCTGACAGAACTGAACCGTGGGAACTGGCCACCCAGGTTGTATGGCCTGGGGACCTAAGGGCCGGCCAACAGGGATCGTCGGGTCCGGAAGGTGACATCGGTTGCTGGCACGCATGCATAGGTGTTTGGGACAATGTTTGGGACCCATGGATCTTCTTGGCCGCGGGGCTTGTCCACACCGGGCCCTCAGCATTCATGCCGGGAGGCCCAAAGGTTGCGCCGGTGGATACAGGCGGTCAGCGCGCAGGTGGCAAACCGGACAAAGCCCGGGGGGATCATGGCAGGCGCTCGTCAGCAGCCTCGACTGCGGAGGTATTGATCGAGCACTACGTCGGGTGGGCGGCGGCCCGAATGCGCGGGTCCGGTCATTGTTGATTCCGCTGTCCAGCGTCCACGACTCCTTTCGGTTGGGTCGACCATCGATGTGGTCGACCCAACAGCAGCAGCTCATCGGGTCGGAACGAATGGCCGACTACTAGGAAAAGTCGCCGCCTCCGCCGCCCCAGTCACCCCCGCCACCGCCCCCGCCCCAGTCCCCGCC
>JALYXV010000338.1 GCA_030947025.1 Actinomycetota bacterium
GGAGGTGTGCGACTGGCGGCGCTTCGGGCGGGCGTCGGCGTTCATGGGATTCACCGGCCTGGTCCCCTCCGAGTACTCCAGCGGCGGGAAAACCTCCCGGGGCCATATCACCAAGGCGGGTAACTGGCATATGCGGACCCAGCTGATCGAGTCGGCCTGGGCGTACCAGGCCGGTCCGTCGGTCGGCGTCGAGCTCCGCCGACGCCAAGACGGTGTCGACGCCGACACGATCAAGCGGGCGTGGGCCGCCCAGGTCCGCCTGTGCGGACGGTTCCGACGTCTCGCGGCCCGGAAGAACTCGAAGAATGTCGTGGCCACCGCCGTCGCCCGGGAGCTGTGCGGCTTCTTGTGGGCCGAGATGACGGCCTGACATGACCACCGTTCGCGCTCATCTCCTCATCGGCGGGGAGGTGAGCAACTTCTCCACGACGTGTCGGGGCACCGCCGCAGCAGGAAAGATCCCCGTTCTAACTATGCCCAAGCCCTCCGGGTCCACCGGTGGCGTGTTTAGTCAGGGGCGCCGTCCTGCGGAAAGCCGAGAAGCGTTTGGTTGCGTGGCAGTGTCTCACGGTCAGCGGTGTCTCACCTTTCACGGTGTTGCGTCGTCACCGTAGCCGAGCCCGAAGACGTCCGGAGACTGAGACATCGCAACTCCGGCGGCTCACTCGCTCGCGGTTCCGGGTGACCCGAACTCCATCCGGCCCGAGCCCGAGGAGGGAGTGCAGCGTCCTCAACGCCTGACCGGTTTCGGGCCCTGGTCGCTGGCGTCCGTAGCACTGTTTGGATCATGTCTGTACGCGGTGAGGCGGAGCTACTGATGTGCGATGTTGTGGAGGAGTTCGGCGAGTTGGTAGGGGCGGGATAGGAACGGGGAGTGCCCACCGGGTAGTTCGTGTGCCGGTTGGCCAAGTCGATCGTTAGCTGCTCGTCTGGCCCACTGCGGGCTTAAGGCGGAGTCGTCGGTGCAGAGGATGTACGAGCTGGGCACCTGGGGCCAGGCTTGTAGCGGGCACGGTTCTTGGTGGGGGGCCAGACTTTGGCGTCGCAGGTTGGAGGCGGCCCAGGTGGCCACGTCGTCCGGGCAGTCTGGGTAAAGGGCTGGGATCGCCCGATCGGCCGGCCAGGAGAGGAGCCCGTCGTCATCGGTGACGGGCCATGTGGCTTCGGGGGTCGACGGGAACATTCCTGTCTCGGTGCTCGCCTGGACGCTGAAGGCAACTCCCGGTTGGGGGATGAAGGCGTTGAGGAACACCATGCGCCGCACCGGCCGGGCGGCGGCGACGAGTGGAATGGTGAGCCCGCCGAGGGAGTGGCCTACGAGAACCACGTCTTCGCCCTCCGAGCTCAATGCGTCGATCACAATCTGGGCGTAGCCGCTGACGTCGGCGGTCGGGTCGTCGCAGGGCAGGTCGATCGGGATGACGTTGTGGTCGAGGCGGTGCAGCGCGGGGGTCAACAGATCCCAGCACCACGCGCCGTGGAACGCCCCGTGGACAAGGCCGAATGTGGTCATTGGGCGGCCGTGTCGATGATCTCGCTGTCGTAGCGAGCGAAGACTTCGGCCACGGCGGCGAAATCGGGTGGGCCGTCGGGCGGGATGACGGCGCCGAGCCCTTCGACCAGGCCGAGGTAGCGGCCGGGAGCGAACACTCCGACCCAGCGGGCCGGTCCCGTTCCGACGTTGGCGAAGGTGTGGGCCGCGTCTCGGGGCACGAGCACGAACGAGCCTGGCTCCAAACGGGAGGTGATCCCGTTCAGGGTGAAGTCGACCTGGCCGTCGAGGATGTAGAAGGCCTCCTCGTTGGCGTGGTGGACGTGCATCGGCGGGCCCGGGACGCCGGCCGCGGCCCGGTATTCGATGAAGCTGAAGGCGTCGGTTTCACTCATCCCTTTGATAGTGAGCGCGTCCAGCCCCACCGCGAACGACCTTCCCTGGCCCGGGCCGACCGGGATACTTCCGCTTGCTGTCATCTTCCCTGCCTCCTCGATATAGTGCATGATGCACTATCGTATAGTGAAGGATGCACTATGTCAAGATCCCGCGATCCGGTTCTCACCACGACGACCTACGCCCTGCTGAGCCATCTGTCACTTAAGCCGTGGTCGGCGTACGAGCTGGCGGTTCAGCGCGTGCGCTACTTCCGCTTCTTCTGGCCCCGGGCGCAGCGAGGGATCTACATCGAGTTGAAACGCCTCCACGCCCTCGGCCTGGCCGAGGCCGAGATCACCTACGTCGGGCGTCGGGCTCGGACCGTCTACACGATCACCGATAACGGACGCCAGGCGCTCGAGGCTTGGCTAGATCAGCCAGTCAGCCCCATCGCAGTCGAGTTCGAAGGACTCCTCCGCCTGTTCTCGGCACCCCTCGGCACCAAAGACCAACTCCTATCCACGCTCGGACAGGTCCGGGCCGACGTGGCCGAGATGACCGCCCTCAACGACGGGATCATCACCGAATACGCCGACGGTCGAGCCCCGTTCCAACACCAGGCCTACGTCCGCACCCTCGTCGTCGACTTCGTAACCCAGTTCCTCGCTGGCACCGAAGCCTGGGTCGAGCGCACCATCACCGAGGTCGACACCTGGGACGACATGACATCAACCGGCAAACCCCTGCGGACCCTGGAAAGGCTCAGCCACGAGAGGCTGGGTCGCCGCCCACCATCACGACATGACTGAGCGAAACCGAGCTTGTTAACGCTCGGCCGAATTCGACCCATGGCCGACCCCGACGCTAGATGGTCAGCTCCAAGCCAGCATCCCGCCGTCCTAGCCGTTCGAATGTCATGCCATGTCATTGGCCGTTCGCCATCAGGTCCTCTGGTTGCGATGAGGCAGCGGCGTGACTGGTGACGGCTCCGGCGACCGGAACGTATCGTTCTCGCTGTGGAGCGCGACGATCACTGTGGCGGCCGCGTCTAAGCGTCGGGTCACCTCCCTGAGTTCGGTCGTCCGCTGCTTAAGCTCCGCCTCCAGCATGGCGATGAGCTCGTCTTTGGAGCGCATTTCCGGGCTGCGTCGATCGACAACTTCGATCCGCTCCCTGAAGCGGATCACGGCGCGGGAGCGGTTCATGGTGGCTCTCGATACTCCCGCCTCGGCGTGGAGGTTCTCGAAGGTCAGGGCTCCATCGGTGCTCACCGCCGTGCCGGCAAGCAGGCGCTCCATTGCCGCTTGGAGTCTCGCCTCGGACTCGGCGCTGACGCCTGGTTGCCGTGGGGACTCGGTTCCGCCATGTCAGTTCCGCCCTTTGAGTACTGCGTCGACTTCCGCCAGACGTCGCTCGATCAGGACCCGACGACCGCGTGCCAACTTCTTTTGCTTGAGCGTCTGAACGAGATCGATATGTTCGGACTCCCAGATCGGGACGTGCTGATCCGTGATAATCGAGTTGGGGCAGCGGCCGGGCGTGCACATGTCGATCAGCGGCCCCGAGATGCCCGGGTCGCGCACCAGCCGTCGGCATTCGGCGCTGGCCTCCTGGTACATGCAGTGGTTGAGGTTGCCGAGGTGGAGGTCGGGGAATTCGGTGGCCAGGAGACGCCGCACAACTTGGTCGCTGGCGACGTTCGCTCGGGCCGAGTGGCCTGCCTGGGCCAGCACCTGGTCAAGTCGGGCGTGGAGCCGGTCGGCACCTGGGCCGATGGCGACCGGTTGGCCGCAGCGCCGCTGGATTGACAGTTCGACGAGATGGTCGACGGCGGCGTCGAGGTGCTCATCGTCGAACTCTTTGGCCCATGTTGGGTCGTCGGCGTAGTAGCCGCCGGTGACGGCGTTGGAGACGGCGCGGCGGGCCGCGTGTTTGAGCATGATGCCGAGCGCGATCTCTCCGCCCGGTTCGTGGGCGGCGATGACCGCGAACGTGCGGCGGAACATGTGGGGCCGGACCCGTCCCGCCGGGATCTCCGCCAGGCCGGTCTGTGCCCGGTTGGCGTTGACCTCGCGGATGAAGGTGTCGATGAGGCAGTAGGGGTCGACGCCGACGCGGCTGCGTTTGCCGTTGCCGTGCCGGCCGCTGGCCCAGACGTACTCGTCGTGCCAGGTGAGCTGCTCGGCGATGCTGATCGCTTTGGCGACTGGGTCGATGATCCACCAGCAGGCGTCCTGGCCTTTGTTGTCAGGGCCTTTGTGGAGCGAGGAGCGCACGGCGGGCGCGCCGTAGTGCTCGATCAGCGCGCCTTTGCGGACTTCCTGCCATTCGCTGTCGCGCATGGCGGAGAGGGCGAGGCCGAAGATGAAGCAGGCGCACCGGAGCAGGTGCTCCTCGTGGAGAGCCGAGGCGGCGTCGAAGTCGTCATGCCATGGACCTGTGGTGCCGTCGGACCTGTCGATGACGCGGCTGGCGATGCGGTAGCCGCCGATGGCGCAGCGACCGTCGGCGACCATGTCGTTGACGATGCGCCGTAACGGGTCGAATCGCTTTTTGTTCGTGATGAATAGTCGTGCGCCGCGGAACAGCTGACAGTCGAGAGCCGACCAGTTCACCGAGCCTCTCGGTTTCCCATTGGAGAACCTGCCGATCCCCGACATCAGAGGGACAACGGACGATGGATCGGCGGCCCAGGTGTCGATCATCCGCCGGAGCTGTTCGTCGGTGGTGCGGCCGCGCCTGCCGGTGGGGTTCTGGCGTTTCACGGCGGCGATTTCGAGGCGGTGGCCGCGGGCGGCGAGGATGTCGTCGGAGAACACGTCGATGTACGTCCAGGCCGCCTTGACCAGCGGCCAGTACACCTGAGGAGGGACGGGCGCCGTCGACACCTTGCCGTTGGTGCGAACAAACCCGGCCACCTGGCGAGCCGGTCGTCCCGGCCACGGCTCGAAAGCCAAGCCGCCGTCGGTGAGAACCGGGGCGTAGGTGTGCAGGAGACGGAGGGCGACGACCATCTTGTGGGCCGCGACGTCGGACGCAGTGTCGCGGACGTGAGCCAGGAGTTGGTCGCAATGATGCTGGCGCCAGTCGCCGAGGGGCTCCGGGAGTTGGTTATCGACGGCGAACACCGCGATGCGTCGGAGGGCGCCCGCCCGGCCCCGCACCGACGCGATCCCTGGTAGGCGTTGGGAGCGGAAGATGCCTTCGCGTCGAAGGACCCGGTGGGTCGGGTTGCACTGGGCCATCAGGATCTCGCGTATGCGCAGGTTCCAGCGAGCGTCGCCGTCGTAGAGCCTTATGTTGTGCTGAGCGCGCTTCACGTTGGCGGCCCGACGCACCGCGTTGGCCGGCCATTCGCCGGTGCACCCGAAGGCGGGGACGTCCTCGCCGGGCAGAAGGGGGTAGCTCTGGTAGACGGCTTCGTCGTCGGCGAAGAATGCCGGGGAGAGCCCTTCAGCTGGCTGCGCCGCCGCTACCGTCATCGAACGAACTCCGCCCGCATCCCGAGCGGGAGGTCGACGTTGGTGTCGCCAATGGCGGCCCGGGCCGACGCCAGCTGTTGGTCGGTGAACTGCGGGAGGATACCGTTGACGATGTTGCGGTAGGTCTGACCCCACAGCGACTCCCACGCCTGCGGTGTCAGTTCCAACCGGCGGCGGTCGAGGTGGTCGACGAAGAGGAGCAGACGTGGGAGATGCGTCGACAGGATCAGGGCGTTGGGGCACACCATGCAACGCGCCGGCGCCACCGGGCACACTGTGCCTGTCTCGGCGAAGGGCGAGTCGAAGATGTTCCGGCAGGCGGCCAGACCGACGTCGAGCTGCCCGGCGAGGAGGTCCTCGACCGTTGACGCGGTCAGGCCGGTGGCACGCTGCGCCTCAGGGACTCGGAGGGTGGTGTCGCCGCCGGCGACCACGAGCGGGCCGGCGGCCCGGCCCACGATCCATTCCTGGACGGCGTTGATGGTCTTGCCGGCCATGACATTCAACGTCGTGGTGTGCATGTAGTGGCCTTCGAACACCGCGATGGTGTGATCGTCGGCGGTGTCGCTGATGACACCGCCGAGGGCGAGCGCCCGCACCGTCTTGTGGGTCTTGCGCAGGCGGCGCAACTCCGGCGTGCCGGCGACGGTGATCTCATGCGCCGCCAGCCAGGCCCGAAAGGATCTCTGGACGGAAAAGTGGACGTGCTCAGTTAGCGGGGTCCACCACCTGAAACTGGGGATCGTGTAGACAGGGGAATTCCGACTGATGACACCCCTTCGGGCCCTGAG
>JALYXV010000398.1 GCA_030947025.1 Actinomycetota bacterium
AAGCTGGACAAGGCACGTCATTTGGGTGTGGTGGTGTTGAAAGAAGGTCCCTTGAAGCAATTGTTAGACGGTGTCCCGTTGCAAGAACTCGCAGTCGAAAACGGCGGGAGTTAGAGAAAGGAATATCGTATTGAGTTAGCGATCATCCACCAACCGCGAGCGCTGGTGTTGTAGTTGTTGAGGTGGTGGTTGCCGGGGGTTCCGGGCGGAGCCGGCCGACCAGGTGCCCATCATGACAACTTCCCCGTCCCTGTCTGCTTGTTCGTTGGCCCGCCGTGGCTGCCATGGCTGTTCGGCGTTGTCGAGCGAGCTGCGCCGTGCCGAGGCGGAAAGAGACGCGTTGGCGGGCGAGGTCGAGCGGCTGAAAACCGAGAAGGCGGCCTTGGCGGCCAAGCTGGAGGAGGTCCGCCGTTCGGCCAAGCGTCAGGCGGCGCCGTTCTCCCGGGGTGAACGCAAGGGTGATCAGGAACGAAGGCGCCCGGGTCGCAAGCCTGGTGAGGCGTACGGCAAAAAGGCGTGGCGTCTCGCGCCGGAGAGCGCGGATGAGGAGATCGAGGTGCCGCTGCCCGACGCCTGCCCGCATTGCGGCGAGGGTTTGCACATAGAACCGGAGCGATGGGCGGAGCAGTTCCAAGACGAGCTGGTCACCGCGATCGTGCGCCGCAAGTTCCTCGTCGCCGTGGGCCGCTGCCCGGCGTGTGCGCGGGCGGTGCGGGGACGTCACCGCGATCAGACCTCCGACGCGCTGGGCGCGGCGGGCGCCATGTTGGGCCCCCGGGTGTTGGCGCTGGCCGCCTGGTTGCGTTATGGCTGCGGGATGCCCGCCGCCAAGATCGCCCGGCTGTTGGCCTGTTTGGGCCTGGCGGTGACCGCCGGGGGAATCACATTGGCGCTGGAACGGATGGCCGGCGACGCGACGGGCACGTATGAGGCGTTGAAACAGGCGTTGCGAGTCTCGCCGGTAGTTTCGCCTGATGAGACGGGCTGGCGTGTCGACGCCCAGCGGGGATGGCTGTGGGTGTTCGTGGGCGACAAGGTGACGGTATACGACATCGCTGTCGGACCGGGCAGCCGCTCCTTTGACGTGGCCGAGAAAGTCCTGGGAGCGGACTTCGACGGGGTGCTGTGCCGCGACGGCTGGGCCCCCTACCGGCAGTTCACCAACGCCACCCACCAGACCTGCGTGGCTCATCTTCTCCGACGATCGAAAGAGATGATCGCCGACGCCACAGGAGGCCAGGCCCGCATCCCCCACCAACTGCAGCGCCTGCTGGTCGACGCTCTGGCCCTGCGGGCACGCCGCGACGCCGCCCAAATCGGCGGCGCCGCCTTGGCCGGCGAGATCGAGCGGCTCGAGGCCCGAGCCGACAAACTAATCTCCGCCAAGGTCACCTACGACCCGAACCGCCGCCTGCTGGCCCATCTGGCCAAGGAACGCCACGCCCTGTTCAGCTTCTTGCGAGCCGACGGCGTACCTGCCACCAACCACGAGGCGGAACGGGCCATTCGACCCCAGGTGTGCACCCGCAAAAACTGGGGTGGCAAAAAAACCGACGCCGGCGCGAACGCCACCAAGGTCATCGGCAGCGTGCTGCGAACCGCCACCCAGCAAGGAATCGACCCGATCGAAGTACTCCTCGAGATCGCAGTCAGCGATGGGGCGCGCTCAGGCCTTAACCTCCCAGAGCGCCGCGGGCCATGAGCAATACAACGCGCACTCGCTACAAGATCACCGTCGTCGAGACCCAACCAGACGGGACAAGCACAACCAGAATCGAAGGAACCTGCGACGCGTTCATCATCGCCATCACCGCCAAACCCCACGGCGAGTTACGGGTTCTCACCGACCACGACGGCCCGATAAACCACAGACGGACAGCGTTCAAAAGTTTGACGACCCACATCCGCTCCACCATCGGGCTCGGGCGCTAACTCAATACGAGGCGGTTAGGTAGAACAATTCATTGTTGGTTCGAGCGATCCCGACAGCCTTCGCTACTTCTTCAGTCGGCCAAGGGCTACCGCCGTTCTCGTCCTTTAGGGCAGTGGGGACGATCAGAGCGTCTTCAAGTGCTCGACGGGGAAACGATCGTGTGGCCGGCATGCGTGTTCACCAGGAAGTCGGTTAGGTGTATCTCGATCATAGGTCACCCTGTCGTCGGCAGCTATAGAGATGGGTTACGCCACGGGCGGGTGGTGTAGATCCGGAGGACAGAAATTGCCAGTTCGGCGGCGTCATCCTGACCGCTCGATGTGCTCGTGTTTCGTTTTACATTTGAGCTCCTGTGCTACGGATCGAGTACTCGGCGTTCAGGCACGGCTGCACGCGCGAGGACATCTCCCATGCGTACATCCGATCGGCTGGCCCGTCAGGACCTGGACCTCAGCGGCCGCCGAGCGCGATCCTTAAGTCGTCCTTAATGGTCTCAAGTCCGGAGCGTCCCTGCCTTCCCTTGCGAATCTTCTCGGAATCGAGATGGTCTCGAATCTTTCGTCTCACGAGCCGGTCGTCCTGGCCTTGCACGTCCTGCCTCGCCTTTTCCGCGGCAGCTAAGAGATCTCTCGGTAATGTGTCGAGGAAACTGGCATCGATGGCGAGCGGGAGTTGCTGCTCAATGCCCTTGTCCAACTGCCTTCGTGCTGGTCCTACCAGCAGGTAATAGGTGAGGAAATCGAAGGTCGCGACGGGCGAGTGCGTGATGGGGTATCCTGACCGACTCGATATCTCGACAACAGCCCGCGTTGCTGCACCATCAAGGGTGAGCCACCAGGTTGTGTATCCGAATGGGTTGTTCAGGTCCTCGCCCTTTCTGCGTTCGAGTACTCCAAGGAAAGTTTCGGAATCGTGGGCGGCAAGCCGTTTGACAATGTCGGGATTGACCGGCCTGTTGTGACCGCCTCCGGCGAAATGCCTTCGGCGCTCATGAACCTCCTGCCAGTATTCCTCAGAGTGCCACCTTAGTTCGTCGGGTATGCGTTCGAGGTCCCCCTTGAAGTCAGCGACAGCGATTCGACATTCTTCCAGCAGGTACATGGCGATGTCATCCTCAGGGCGCGCCCGTCCTCTGAAGTAGTCCAGCCACCCCGGGAAGCCTGATACATCATTGCCGCTCCACACATAGACCTGCAAAAGGAAGGGCGTGCGCCCGTTCCATTCCGTTGGCGAGCGCCACGCCTGATAGGACATCTCGATATGGGAGGCCAACTCGTTGAGAACGCCAGAGGTCACATAGAACCGTGCTCCCGCTGCGATGGCTGCTCGAATAATGTGAGTGTAGCTCCGGTTAATCTCGGGGAGCAGGCGCTCTGCCATCATTGGCAAAAGCGCGGTCGTGTCGATCCAGAATTCGCCTTGCGAGAATAGCTTTGTCACGGCGGACTGAACATTGGGGGTTTCAAGCATGAAAGCAAAGAGGGTATAGCCGTCTACCACTGCTCGCAGGAGGCGCTGGGCCGACTCGCTGTGAGTGATCAGGGTCCGTTCAATCGTTTGCGATAGGAGGGAGGCAACGTTCTCTCGTAGGCTGGACGTGTCGGGCCGTAGAAGTAGATCCGCGTTCACGCATTCCTCTAGCTCGGCGCCTGCGAATAGAACAGCCTGCCCGTGGGTCACGGCGTCGGCGAAACGTTCTCCGCGCTCATATAGGAAACGTTCCAGGACGCGTCGCGCTCGTTCCAGAAGGGGCGCCGGATCGATAATGTGTACGTCGATGGCAAGGCTGTCTGCAACAAACGTAAGGTTGTCGCCGAGTTCATCCATAAATATTGCGTCGAGGAGAGCAAGCCGCGCAACCCCCTCGGCAATTTTGGTGCGCTCGTCGTAGTTCAGAAGCCAGGTGTCGTCCACTGTATAGTGGCGAATGAACCGCTTATCCATCCGTTCCAACGCCCGATCGACATATTCGGTCACAACGGTTGAATCGTGCGAGGGAAAGAGGATGCGTGCGTGCTCATGGATGAGGTGGCGGCCCATGCGATTCTCGTTGTGAGTGTTGCGAAGAATAGCTTTCACGACCGCGTCGAAACAGAGCTTGGTTAGTCCACGATCTCCAGAATCGTCCTGCCGCTGAAGTACGAGGTACAAGAGTGCAGCTCGGGACTCGTCAGACGTTAGGGCGACGCCACCGTGGTCCACGATCCGGGCGTCGCGAAGGAGTGAGTCGACAACCTGACTGGAGAGCCGCTCCGATGCACTCCGCGTCGACGCCGAGCGCTCCTCGCGTTCCGTAAACCAGTTCTGGTCTCGGATGTCGACGTAGATATGATAGTCACGACGGCTAGAACGTCTGACTTCGTCGCCCTCAGCTCCGATGCGGAACGGCGACGCAAAGATCAATCCCTGGACGCATGGGTGGGTGGTCGACAACCGTTGGACGGTTTGTCGGATCTTCGCTTTCCAGTCCTTCGTCACCGAGTACTGAAGCGCGACCGTCTCATCGTCGGTCGGTTGAAAGAGCATGGCATCCCGCCCGCCGTCTCCAGACGGCGAGGCAAGAGTGCGCAGGGTACCGTACTCGTCGCTCAGGAAGGTGGACGCGAGGTATTCAAAGATCTGCCAATGAGACGGCTGGATGTGTTCAAGAGCAAAGCGGAAGCGGTCACTCACGGCTTGACCCTATGGAATCATTGTTCTGACTGTGATGAACTCGGGGCGAGTCGACGTTGAGAATAGGTCGGGACCGGCATGGGCGGATCACCGGCTCCCTCTGCTCCGGAAGCGACTGACGCGCTTCCAAGGTGGCCTTAGGATACCGTGGGGGGCCGGATAGTTCGGCAATGACTACGTTCTGATCGAAGACCATCGCCTCCGAAGATATGGGTGCGAGCGTGCAGCACATCCATCATGGCGGCCAATGGCGCCGTTTCATCGTTGGAGGGAGCGAATCCTTCGGTCAAGCCGGTCAACGTGGTTGAAGCCTAACATCCCGGACCGTGCGCACTGTCTCTCTCGGATCGTCGACCAGACCAAGGTGACAACCCAGTTCGGGTTCGAGCTCACCTGCGGGCGCGTGCAGTCGGGTTACGGTCGTTCGGCTTTGGGACCCCCCCGCTGACGCAGCCCCCCCAGAAGGGGGGCTTTGTCGTCGGGCAAAGCTGCTGGCTCTTCGGCTGGGGCACGGATGGACTTTCGTGGTCGGCCTCGCGTTACCGGCTGACGGTGCTGGACCCATGCGTCGATCTCTGGACCTAGCCACAGTCTTGGTCGGTTGGGACCGAGGTCGATGACCGGGCGGGGCATGTCTTTGTACTTCTCCAGGTACTGGCTGACGGTGTTCCGGTGCGCGAGGCCGACGAGTCGGGCCACTTCGTGGGCGTCGATGAGGTCTTCGGTACGGACCAGAGGCATCTCGAAAACATCCTACAGCCGTCGGTTATTGTCACACGCTCCAGGTATAGTACGGGTGTAGGACATAGGTGGCCCCGGCGGTGCTCTAACACCCCGGGGCCTGGCCAAGGCCTGTATTGGAGGTCTCGACGTGGACAAGCGTACGGGCGCGCAGCGACGATCGCCTGCAGACCTGGAATGGCTGGACTCGTACCGCCCACAGCGGATCGGCGGTGATGTCTGGCTGGCAGTTCGGCCGTTCGTCGTCGATGGCGCGGTGACGCTCGGGCTTGATGATGGCGCTGGTGCCCGGCGTGTAGTGCGGGTGTTGGCTCAGCTGGGGGCGTGGGCGGTGGCGGAGGGCCTTCCACTGGATGTCGAGGTTGTGTTGGACCCCGACACGGTGGAGCGGTTTGTGGCGGTTGGTCTGGCGGATGACCGCTCCCGGGCGACCTATCGGGCCGTGCTCCGGCGGGTCGGGCCTCGGCTGACTCGCCGAGCGCCATGGGAGGCCAGGGCGGCGACGGTGGCTCGCAGACAGGTCGCTGTCCCTTACACGGTCGACGAGATCCGTGGTCTTCGGGATGACGCCTTTGCGCCCGACCGTTGGTCGGGTACGTGCGCCGCCGGCCCTGTTAGCCCTTGGTGCCCGGGCTGGGCTGGATGGTCGATAGGTGGTTCGAGTCACCGCCCGCGATATCACAGCCGGCCGGGCGGTCACGGTGACGGTGGGAGACCCCGCCGGACGAGTGGTTCCGGTGCTGGCTGAGTGGGAGGACGAGGTCGCGGACCTGGCCGCATCTGCTGGGGACGAGTTCCTCGTTTGGCGGTTAATCCACGGCCCGCAACCGACCTGGGGGCTCTGGCGACGTCGATCGTCGTGGCCCACGGCCATCCGAGATTATCGGCGTCCCGTCTCCGCTCGACGTGGTTGGTGAGCCATCTGGCCCTGGGCATCCGGCTGCCGGAGCTGGCCCGGGCAGCGGGCCTGAGCGGGGTCACGGTCCTGTCGGATCTGCTCCGGTTCGTGCCGCCCTTCGATGAGGTCGAAGTGCTTCGACAACTGCGGGGACTGTCATGAGCGGCCGCGCTCCGCTCGACTCGTCGGGTGGCCGCCCAACGACCGGCCACGACTTGCAGTTGGGTGCGGGATCCGGGACCGCTCCGGTCTCGTTCCTGTGCTCGAGCCGCACTTCGACGCCGCCGTTGGCCGGCATCGCACGATCAGCCTGACTGGCCTGCTCGTCGCCTGTCAGCTGAACGCCCTGGCCCGCCATCACAAGGGCCATCTAATCGAGGTGGCCCGGGTCATCAACGCGCTCACGGGTGAACAGCGACAGCGGTTGGGCATCGTGGACCACGACCCGGACCGGACCTACGACCGGGTCGACCGGGCGTTCACGAAGCTCGCGGCGATCTTGGAGTCCGGGGTCGCCGGGATCACGGCGAAGGACTTCGCCAACAAGCTCGCTCAGGCGGCGGTGCCGGAGGAGTCACGCCAGTCCAGTTCGGTTGCTGTTGACGGCACTGACCTAGAGACATGGGGTGCCCTCCATGGTGAGGTCACCACCGTCGCCCTCGATGGAGAGGCGGCCGCGACGCAGCTGACTGAGGACGACGCCATCGCCAAGCCGAAGAAACCGACCCATAAGGCCAAGGGTCCTCGGCCAAGGCGCAGATGGGCGGAACATCTACACCGCCGACCCTGACGCCCGGGCCGGGCACCGGTCAGCGACCAACTCCCGCCCCGCCGGTCCCCACATCGGCTACGAACTCCACTTGGCGGTCCAGGCCCGCGACGTCAAGTGGACCAACTACATCGACAAGACGTCCATGTCGGATGAGGTCCCGGGCGTGGTGACCTGCTTCAGCCTCAATCCGGCCGGGACGCATCGTGGCCGGGCGATCGTCGACGACCTGGTCGCCGCCAAGCAGGGGCTGGCGCGCCGATCGACGATGTAGCGTGGGATCCGGGCTACTCGCTGTGCGCGCCGGGGACGACGCATCACAAGCTGGCCCAGGCGGGCATCCATCAGACATTCCAGATCGTCACCCACCAGCGCGGCGTTCGCCCCTTCTCCGGCGACGCCCTGCTGCTCGACGGGCAGCTCTACTCGAACCTCCTACCCGACGATCTACGCGACCTGCCGGTCCCGCCACGGGGCGGATCGGAGGCGGAGAAGCTCCTCTACGAAGCCAAGTTCAACCTGCGGGCCCGTTGGCGCATGGTTCGACACGCCGGCCCGGACAACGAAGGCGCCACCAGGTGGCGATGCCCGTTCTGCGCCGGGATGCTGCGCTCCCGGGCATTCCCGAAGCCGATGCGCGGTGCCAAGACGCTGCCGCTTGTGCCGATCGGCGAGGGCTGCGAGAAGTGCTGCTCCGGCATCCTCACGGCGATGCCCGCCGAGTTGCCGTGGTGGCATCGCATCCCTTTCGGGACGACCGCATGGAGGATGTCGATAGGGCGTCGCCAGGTCGTCGAGTCGGCCAATGCTGCGCTGAAGGGAACGTTCGCCGATCTCAACCGAGGCTTCTTCCGGGTGCTTGGCCAAACCAAAATGACGCTGCTTCTAGGCTTCACACTCGCCGGGTACAACCTTGACCGCATCCGCAGCTTCCGAGCGAAGCAGCGGGCAATGGCTGACGCCAAGCCGAAGCGGGCCAAGCGTCGGCGCGGAACCTGGAAGGACATCGTCGAACCGACTACCACGCCGACTGAAGGCACGGGCGCGCCACCCGGCTAATAAGCCCGGTGCTGGCTTGAACGGCTCCGAAATCGGAGCCCGCTTCGGCGCGCCCGGTGTCGGCACAACACTCACACGAACGCGAAACCGCCGGCCCGAAGGCCGGCGGAGCGTTGGTCCTAGGGGTGGCGGGGACTTACCAAAGCCCACGCCACCTCCAACGGCGGATTTCGTGAACATACCTCACGGTATTTCGCGATCATCCCCGGGGTGGAGGTGGCGGGAATCGAACCCGCGTCCTTCAGTTTCTCAGCGGGACTTCTCCGAGCGCAGCCAGTGGAAGGTTTCGGGCTCGACGTCGTCACTGGCGTCGGCGACAAGCCCTAGTCGGCTGAGGTGTCCCGGGCGGTCGGCCGACACGGCCGCCCGGTGAGTCCTACAAGATGACGCTCGCTACCGGCCCGTAGGGCTAGGACCGGACGAACGGGCTACGTATTAAGCAGCCAGCACAAGCGAAGGCTTGGCGTTTATTTGTATGGTTCCGGCTCTTTAACGTGGTTCCGGAGACCACGGCTCGCTTCTCCCGCTTCGACCACCGAAGTCGAAGCCGGTCACCCCCTTGTCAAGGTCCAACTGGACGAGTCTACCGCCTGGGCCGCCCTTGCCTGCTGGGTCGCGGCCGCCATCGCGTCAATGAAGACCACGCCGACGATCTGACCCGACGCCACCACCAGAGCCCATGCGGCGCCCCGCTCGTTCATCTGGGTCACCACTTCCCCCGCGGCCGTCTCCGGGGCAAAGACCGGCATGGCGGCCACCGGCAAGGCCAGGTCCCCCGCCCGGGCCACGGTACGGTGCATCAGCGGCACCGCCTCCATCGCCACCGTCGGCGTCAGCCCGGCCAGTCCGCCGCCCCACTGCTCGACGAGGAAGGCCGGCGGCCGCACTCCACCAGGCCCCGCTACGGCGTACTCCCGCAGGAAGGCGTCGACCGTCAGCCATCCCGGGCCCACGCCCGGCTGCGCCATGACATCGGCGGCCCGCAGGCCCTCGAGCGACTCCAGCACCTGGGACGCCCCGCCTTCGGCGCGCGACGCCATCATCAAGAACCCGCCAACGATGGCCAGCGAGAGGCCGTCGAAACCCGTTCGCCCGCTGAACGCCGACACGATACCGACCGCCACCAAACCGGCCCCGAGTAACGACCCGGCCCGGCTGGCCACCCGCGTCGCCCGGTACTTGTCCCCCGTGCGCCACCACACCGCGGCGTGCATGATGCGCCCGCCGTCGAGGGGCGAGCCGGGCAGCACGTTGAACACCGCCAGGAGCACGTTGATCATGCCCAGCCAGGTCAACACCGAGACCGCCAGCGGGGACACGCCGACGGCATGGGCCACGGCGGCCGCGACCCCACAGCCCAGCCCGATCAACAGGCTGACCAGCGGCCCGGCGCCCGAGATCCGCAGCTCCGATCCCGGCGTCCTCGGCGTCTCGCTGATCTTGGTGTAACCGCCCATCAGCCACAGCACGATCCCATCCACCTTGAGCCCCTCGTGGCGGGCCACCAAGGCGTGGCTCATCTCGTGGGTCAGCACACCGCCGAGAAACGCCACCGCGGTGAGCAAGCCCGCCAGCGTGTACGCCGACTGGCTGTAACCAGGCGCATCGACGGGAAAGCGAGTCCCGCCCAGGCCTAGTGCCAGGAAGCCGGCGATGAGCAGCAGCGTCCAATTGAAGCCGACCGCAATGCCGGCGATCCTGCCCAGCCGGACGCTTTCTTTCATGATGACTCCTTACCCCGGGGTGACCGTGGGCACCCTTCAAGGTAGGTCGATCCGCGTCACTACTGGCCCGGGAAACTCAGTCGTTGTGGGACGAACGGCGCCGCCCCGCAGCCGCAGCCCGGGCCGCCTCGCGGTCGGCGTCGCGGGCGGCAATGGCGTGGCGCTTGTCGTACTGCCGACGCCCCCGGGCCAACGCCAGCCCGACCTTGGCCCGGCCGTCCTTGAAATAGATGGACAGGGGAACCAGCGTCAGGGAGTCCTGGTTGACCCGCGCCGCCAGCTCGTCGATCTGGCGCCGGTGGAGCAGCAGCTTCCGAGCCCGGTCCGGGTCGACCAGGCCGAAACCGTTTGCGAAGGCATAAGGCGCGACGTGAACGCCGTGCAGCCACACCGCTCCGTCGTCCACCCGGGCGTAGGCATCACGGAGCTGGACTTTCCCCTCCCTCAATGACTTCACCTCGGCCCCGGCCAGCATGATGCCCGCCTCGAACTCCTCGAGGATGTCGTAGTCGTGACGGGCCTTGCGGTTGGTCGCGACCGGGCGGGGGCCCTTGGGGGCGGACTTCGGGGACATGGCCTGCCCACGGTACCGTTCGGAGCCTGATGCTCCGACTGGCCCGCGACGTCTACCTGCAAATGGTGGCCCACTGCTACGACGGCCTGCCCCTGGAGGCGTGCGGCCTCCTGGCCGGGCCCCCGCCGACCCGAGCCGACCGAGACGACGGCGACGGTGACGGTGACGGTGACGGCGACGGCGCCGGCGACGACCAGGCCGCGACGGTCTGCTACCCGACTGCCAATGCGGCCGCCTCGGCGCGGGTCTACACCGTCGAACCCCGGGACTTCCTGAAGGCCGACCGCGACGCCGACCGAAGGCACCTCGAGATCGTCGCCGTGTTTCACTCCCACACCCACACCGACGCCTACCCGTCGCCGACCGACGCGGCCCAGGCCCCCGACCCGGGCTGGCACTACGTGCTGGTGTCGCTCCGAGACATCGTCCCCGTCGTTCGTTCGTACCGAATTGTGGACGGGAAGATCACAGAGGAGCCCGTGGTTCTAGAATGACGACAGAACCAGTCGGATTTTAGGGAGACCCTGTGAGTGTTGTTCGTGTACCCACCGTCCTGCGAGCCGCGACCGGAGGGGCGGCCACCGTCGAGACGTCGGGCGCCACGGTGGGCGAGGTCTTCGAGGACCTGGTCCAGCGGTACCCCGGGCTGCGGGCCCAGGTGCTGTACGAAGACGGCAGCCTCCACCGGCACCTGAACGTGTTCCTCAACGACGACGACATCCGCTACCTGGGCAAGCTGGAGGCCAAGGTGGGCGACGCCGACACCATCACCCTCATGCCCGCGGTGGCGGGCGGGGCGGCGTGATGGCCCGGTACGAGAGCGTCCTCGAGCTGATCGGCAACACGCCGTTGCTCGACGTCAGCGCCCTGTCGCCCAACCGCCGGGTCCAGATCTTCGCCAAGCTCGAGGGCGAGAACCCTGGGGGCTCGGTCAAGGACCGGGCCGCCAAGGCCATGATCGAGGAGGGGGAAAAGGATGGCTCCCTCCAGCCGGGCCGGGTCATCCTCGAATCGTCCAGTGGCAACACGGGTGCCGCCCTGGCGTTGATCGCACGGGTCAAGGGCTATCCCATCAAGATTGTGCTGCCCGAAAACGTGTCGCCCGAGCGCCGCCAGCTGCTCGAGGTCTGGGGCGCCGAGATCATCAACTCTCCCGGTGAGGAGGGCTCCAACGGGGCCATGCGGCGGGCCCAGAAGCTGGCCGAGGAACACCCCGACTGGTGGTTCACCTACCAGTACGGGAACCCGGCCAACCCCAAGGCCCACTACGAAGGCACCGGGCCCGAGATCTGGCGGGACTGCCCCGAGGTCACCCACTTCGTCGCCGGCCTGGGTACCGCAGGGACGCTGATGGGAGTGGGACGGTTCCTGAAGGAACGCAACCCGCGGGTCCAGGTGTGGGCGGTCGAACCTCCGATCGGCGAAATGGTGGACGGGCTGAAGAACCTGGACGAGGGGTTTGTTCCGCCCGTGTTCGTGGACGGCGGGGGCTATGAGCTGCTCGACCGCAAGCGGATCGTGGGCCCCAGGGAGTCGATCGAATGGACCCGCCGGCTGACCGACGTCGGCGTGTTCGCGGGGATCTCCTCGGGGGCGGCCATGGCCGGGGCAGCCAAGTGCGCAGCCGAGATCGACGAGGGCGTGGTCGTGGTGGTCGTGGCCGACGGGGGATGGAAGTACCTCTCGACCAACGCCTGGACGGGCAATATCGACGAGGTCACGGAGCGGGCCCGCAAGGTCATCTACTTCTAGTTTTTGCGACCCGCGCTAGCGGGGCAGCCGCCACACTCGTGGCTGCCACTCCATGTCGTCCCGCGGACCGAGTTGGCTCAGGGTGGCGTTGAGAAGGGTCAGTCCCGACGTGGCCGAGTAGTCATCCGAGCGGATCCGGATCCGGCGGACCAGCAGCTTGCGGGCCTGTTCCAGCGGGCCGGTGGCGTCGCCGGCCAACCTGATCAAGGCGGCATGGGCGCCCGCGCGTTCGCTGTCGGTGCCGTTGGCCAGGGCCACGGCCTGGTCGGCGATCTCGCGGGACGAACTGGGCGAGGCCACGGGGTTCTACCTCTCGTTGGGTTTGGGCCCCTATCATGCCCCCGATAACGTCTGGGCGGCATGGATGACCGGGCCATCGGCGTATTCGACAGCGGTTTCGGCGGCCTGACTGTCGCCCGGGCCCTGATCGACCTGCTGCCGGGCGAGGACATCGTGTACGTCGCCGACACCGGGCGCTACCCGTACGGTCCCCGGCCACTCACCGACGTGATCAAGTTCGCCACCCAGATCACGACCAAGCTGATCGAGGAGCACGACGTGAAATTGGTGGTGGTGGCGTGCAACACCGCAGCCGCCGCCGCTCTCGACCTGTTGCGGTTCGAGCACGACACCCCCCTGATCGGGGTGATCGATCCGGGCGTGCGGGCGGCCATCCGGGCCACCCGTAACCACCGCATCGGCGTCATCGGCACCGTCGGCACCATCGGGTCGGGTGCCTACCAGCGGGCCGCGTCGGCCCAGCGGATACCGGTGCAGCTCACGTGCGCCGCCTGCCCCGGTTTTGTGGAGTTCGTGGAGCGGGGCGAGACCCGTAGCGACCAGGTTCACGTTCTGGCTGAGCGGTTGCTGGCGCCGGTGCAGGCCGCGGGGGTGGACACCCTGCTGCTTGGGTGCACCCATTACCCCTTCCTGGCCCGGACGATCGGCGATGTCATGGGCCGCGACGTGGTGCTGGTGAGCTCGGCGGACGAGACCGCGTTCGAGGTGCGGACGATCCTGCGAGAGACTGGGGCGGGCCGGCGCAGCGCCGGTAAGGGCGAGCACCGATGGATCTCGTCCGGGGACGCCGAGACGTTCCGCCAGCTGGGACGGCGGTTGTTCGGGCCCGAGATCGACGAGGTGGAGGGATGGGCCCCGACGTGAGCAGCAGCGGCGACGATGCTGGGTTGGGCGGCGACCGTGCGGGGTTGGGCGGCGACCGTGCGGGGTTGGGTGGCGACCGTGCTGGGCTGGGCGGGCTTTCCGTCACTGTCCTCGGCAACTCGGGCAGCTATCCCGGCCCCGGGTCGGCATGCAGCGGCTACCTGCTGCGCCACCAGGGCTTCAACCTGTGGCTGGACGCGGGCCCGGGCACCATGGCCAACCTGCAGACCCACATCGGCTTAGGCGACGTGGATGCCATCGTGCTGTCGCATCAGCACCCTGACCATTGGAGTGACATCGATGGCTTCTTTGTGGCCTGCCGGTATGTCGAGACCCGGACCGAGGTGCCGATCTACGCCCCGGCCGGGATCCGGGACCTGATGCGCAGCGGACCCGACACGGAGTCCACCTTGGCCTGGCACGACGTCACGGACAAGAGCGCGCTGGCGGTGGGACCGTTCCGGCTCACCTTCGCCCGCACCGAACATCCGCCCGAGACGCTGGCCGTACGGGTCGACGTCCGGGGCAGCGATGTCGCCTTGGGGTATTCGGCCGACACCGGCCCGGGGTGGTCCCTCGAAGCCCTTGGCCCCGGTCTCGACCTCGCCATCTGCGAGGCCACCTTCCTTCAGGACCGGGAAGGATCCTCGCCCCACCTGAGCGCCCGGCAGGCGGGCGCCTCGGCCCGGGCGGCCGGGGTGGAACGGCTGCTGATCAGCCATATCTGGCCGATCGTCGACCCGAAGCAGAGCGAAGCCGAGGCCACCGAGGCCTTTGGTGCGCCGGTCGAGTGCGCCCAGATCAACGCCACCTACCAGCTATGAGGCGGGACGGCCGGGAACCCGACGATCTGCGCCCACTGATGTTCACCCGGGACTTCACCGAGTTCGCGGCCGGGTCGGTTCTGGTCGCCATGGGCCGCACCAAGGTGTTGTGCACCGCGTCGGTCGCGCCCGAAGTGCCGCGCTGGATGCGGGGGACCGGGAAGGGTTGGGTCACGGCCGAGTACTCCATGCTCCCCGGTTCGAGCCCCGAGCGCATCGACCGGGAGGCGGCCCGGGGACGCCAGTCGGGACGGACCCAGGAGATCCAGCGGCTTATTGGTCGGGCGCTGCGCTCGGTCACCGACCTCCGGGCCATGGGCGAGGTCCAGATCAGCCTGGACTGTGACGTGCTCCAGGCCGACGGTGGCACCCGGACTGCCAGCATCTGCGGCGCCTACCTCGCCCTTCATGACGCCTGCCACCGCCTGGCGGCCAACGGGCTCATCCGGGTGATGCCCCTGACCGAGGGGTGCGCCGCGGTATCGGTCGGCATCGTGGACGCGGTCGCCCTGCTCGACCTGGACTACAGCGAGGACAGCACCGCCCAGGTCGACATGAACGTGGTGATGACCGCGTCCGGGCGCTTCGTCGAGGTCCAGGGGACGGCGGAAGGGCTACCGTTCTCCAAGGACGAGCTGGACGACCTGCTGTCCTTGGCCGAGCACGGAATCGCCGGGATCCTCGACGCCCAGGCCGAGATGCTGGCGACCCCGCCACCGCCCCGTCCGCCCCGGTCGCCCCGGTCGCCGGGGTCGCCCCGGTCGTCGGGGTCGTCGGGGTCGTCGGGGTCGTCGGGGTGACGACCCGTTTCGTCCTGGCCACCGCCAACCGCCACAAGGCGGCCGAGATCTCCGAGGTACTCGGTGGGGTGGTCGAGCTGTTACCCCGGCCTGACGATGTCGCCCAGGTCGAGGAGACGGGGGAGACCCTGGAGGACAATGCCCGGCTGAAGGCGGAGGCACTGGCCGGGGCCACCGGGCTGCCCGCGCTGGCCGACGACACGGGCCTCGAGGTCGAGGCGCTGGGAGGGGCCCCGGGGGTGTACTCGGCCCGATTTGCGGGCGAGGGCGCCAGTTACGCCGACAATGTGGCCAAGCTGCTGTCGGCGCTGGCCGGGGAGGGCGATCGGCGGGCCCGGTTCCGGACCGTCGCCCTGGCCCGTTGGCCCGACGGCACCGAGCTGGTCGCCGAAGGCGTGGTCACCGGAACCATCGCCGTGGTGCCGAGGGGCGGGGGTGGGTTCGGGTACGACCCGGTGTTCATCCCCGACCAAGGCGACGGTCGCACCTTTGCCGAGCTGGCAGAGGAGTCGGGCCAGGCCAAGCACCGCCTGTCCCATCGGGGCCGGGCCTTCACCCAGCTGGCGGACCTCCTCGCCCGGCGATCGGTGACTGAGTCAGGCTGATCGGATCGCCGCGGCGCGGCGGGCGGAGGCTGGGATGGGGGATGGGCGCCAAAACGGCGCAGTTTGGGCAACCGTGGCAGGTTTTGGGTGTGGGGGCCCCGCTAGTTGACGCGGAACGATGAGTTGCCCGGGAATGTTATGGCAAACCCACAGTGGGCGTGGCGTGTGCCATGACAAAACCGCAGGCGCTGTGGATCGGCCCGGAGCCCGGCGGAGCCCCCGAAGGAGCCCGGCGGAGCCCCCGACGGCCCGACGCGGGCATCGCCGCGGGCCATCGCCGCGGTTCATCAGCCTCCTCACCTTGAGCGGGATGCGATCATGGGGGCATGGATCGCTTCCGCCCGCGGCCGGGATGACGGCCGAGGCCCCCCGGGCTGGCCCGGCGGGACCGGACAGAGGCGAGGACAAGGCGAAGCGCCAGAATCGCTCGCGCTGGCCCCGCTGGCTCCGGCCCGTGCGGCGCATCACCAAATTCCTGATCTTCGCCTTCGTGGTGCAGTTCCTGGTCCTGCCCCAGATTCACGGAACCCGCAAGGCCCTGAAGCAGCTGGGCCAGGTCCGCGTCACCTATCTGATCGCGGGCGTGGCGCTGGAAGCGGCCGCCATCGTCTCCTACGCCATGCTGACCCGGGCCGTGCTGCCCCGCGAGGGAAGCCCCAGCGTCCTCACCCTGTTACGGGTGCAACTCTCGACCCTGGGCTTCAGCCACGTCGCTCCGGGCGGAGCGGCGGCGGGATCGCCGCTCGGGTACCGGTTGCTCACCCATGCTGGCGTGGACGGCCCAGAGGCCGGCTTCGCCCTGGCGACTCAGGGCATGGGTTCGGCGATCGTGCTCAACGCCCTGCTGTGGTTGGCCCTGGTCGTGTCCATCCCGGTCAACGGTTTCAACCCGATCTACCTGACCGCGGCCATCGTGGGCGTGGTTGCCATCGGCGCTTTCGCGTTGCTGGTCGTCACGCTGACCCGAGGCGAGGAGCGATCGGCCGCGGTGCTTTCGACCATCGCGACCCACATCCCGCTGGTGGACCACGAGACCGTCACCGAGCTGGTGCACCGGGTGGCCGAACGGCTCCGCGAGTTGGGCACCGATCGCCGCCTCCTCCTACGGGCGGCCGGCTGGGCCGCGGCCAACTGGCTGCTGGACGCGGCATCGCTGTGGGTGTTCGTCGCCGCCTACGGCTACCGGGTGTCGATCGTGGGCTTGCTGGTCGCGTTTGGCCTGGCCAACGTGCTGGCCGCCATTCCCATCACGCCCGGCGGCCTGGGCGTGATCGAGGCGGTGCTGACCTCCACGCTGGTCGGCTTCGGGACCCCGTCCACCGTCGCCATTCTCGGCGTCGCCACCTACCGGCTGCTGAACTTTTGGCTGCCGATCCCACTCGGCGCCCTGGCCTACCTCTCCCTCCAGGTCGATCCCGGTGACCCCGACGACACTGTCCGCCGGAGGCGGAAGGAACGCTTATTGCGGAAACTCCAGCGGGTAATCCAATCGATGCCGGGGATCAGCGAGAGCGGCTCGGACTGACGTTCACCGGCCTCGCTGGGCGTCTTTCCCCTATTGCCGGAAGGCGTAGGGCAAGCGGTACTCTCACCCTCATGGCCGAACTGACCCTCCCATCCACCACGGCACAGCTCCAAATGGCGGATCGCTCGAGCGACATCTATCAGCGCCTGCTCAAGGAACGGATCGTGTTCCTAGGCACCCAGGTCGACGACACCTCGGCCAACCTGATCTGCGCCCAACTGCTGCTGCTGGCGGCCGAGGACCCTGACCGAGACATCTCTCTCTACATCAACTCCCCGGGGGGGTCGGTGACGGCGGGGCTGGCAATCTACGACACCATGCAGTTCGTCCCCTGTCACATCTCGACGGTGTGCATGGGGCTGGCCGCGTCGATGGGCCAGTTCTTGTTGTGCTCGGGTGAACCAGGCAAGCGCTTCGCCCTGCCCCACTCACGGATCCTGATGCATCAGCCGTCCGGGCAGATGCAGGGGCAGGCCTCCGACATCGCCATCCAGGCCGAGCAGATCGTGTACCTCAAGAAGATGATGGCCGAGCGGATCGCCTTCCACACCGGCCAGTCGGTCGAACGCATCGACGCCGACAGCGACCGCGACCGCTGGTTCACGGCCGAAGAGGCCCGGGACTACGGCATCATCGACTCTGTGATCGAGAAGGCGGCCGATGTGACCGAGCCCGCCCCCGTCTGACCCCTTCCTCTGCCCCTCGCCCGCTAGAAAGGGCGGGTGCGAGTGACGACGAGAGCCGGCCATGGCGCCGCGGGCGCGGTTTTGGTAGTGATACTGGCCGCCTGCGGACAGGCCGCACACACGACTCAGATCGGAGCCGGGGCGCCCACCAGCCCGACCAGCGGGGCGCCGACGAGTGGGCGTCACCGCGTCACGTTCGGCGCCGCCACCTTCGACGTGCCCGCACAGTGGCCGGTCTATGACCTGACGGCATCGCCGCACCGATGTGCCCGCTTCGACGTGCACGCCGTCTACCTGCATCACCAGGCGGCTGATGCCACGTGCCCGGCGCGAGCGCTCGGAAAGACCGAGGCGGTCCAAGTCGAAGCCAACGATGCGTACGCCCAGGCCCGGGTGCTGCCGTCGCCATCGGCGGCCCCGGTCAATGGGCAAGCGGTCGCCTATGAGCCGGGAGGCGAGGCCAACCACCAGATCGTGGCGACCTTCCCCGGCCTCGGCGTCGTGGTGCGGGTGACCTACGGCCCCGACGCCGGCGCGGCCCAACAGATTGTCGCCAGCGTCCGGAAGTCGGCACCGTGATAGGGGCCCGCGCGGGCGCCGGCACCGCAACCCTGCTCACCCGGGCGCTACTCGCCGTTCTTGCGACCATCGGGGTGCTGGCATCCACCGGCGGCCCAGCCGCGGCCACGACCATCTACACCGGTTCGGGCTTCGACACCTGTGCCGCTCCTTCGACGGGCACCATGTCGGCCTGGCTGGCTTCGCCCTACCGGAGCCTTGGTATCTACATCGGCGGGGCCGACCGGGCGTGTGGTGACGGCAACTTGTCGGCCGCCTGGGTGACGACGGTAGAGGCGCAGGGATGGGACTTGGCGCCCCTCTACGTCGGTCTCCAAGCGCCCTGTGTGGGCCAACCGGGCCTGTCCACCATCGACCCGGCCCAGCCGGCCAGCCAAGGGGCGGCGGCCGCGGACGACGCCGCCAACCGGGCCCGGTTCTTCGGGCTGGTCAATGGCACGCCCATCTATTTCGACATGGAGGGCTATGGCAGCGACCCGGGATGTGTCGCCACCGTCCAGGCGTTCCTGAACTCCTGGGTGTCGGAACTCCACGCCCAGGGCTTCCTCGCCGGCGTCTACGGCAGCAGCAACTCGACCATTCACGACCAGGCGGTCAGCCCCTACCCCAACCGGCCCGACGACATCTGGTTCGCCCGGTGGAACGGCGCGACCAATCTGTTCGGGGACCCCGCGTTTCCCGACGCACTCTGGAGCAGCGCCCAGCGCCTTCATCAGTACCAGGCCGACGTGACCGAGTCCTACGGGGGGGCGACGATCACGATTGACAAGGACTACGACGATGGCGCCCTCGCCGGGGCACCGCAGGGCTGCGGTGGCAAGCTGGCGCCCGGTGCGCCGCCGTCGTCGGGACCGGCGCCGTCGGGGTGGTCGCCGTGGTCCCCCATGGCCCCGCCACCCCCATCGGGCATCGCCAGCGCCCCGACGGTGGCGTCGTGGGCGGCGGGTCGCCTCGACGCGTTCGTCACCGGCAACGACGCCCAGCTCTGGCACCGCTGGTCGGGCGATCGCGGTTCCAGCTTCAGCGCGTGGGAGAGCCTCGGGTCGCCCCCAGGTGGCCTGACTTGCACTCCCTCCGCCGTCTCGTGGGCGCCGGACCGTATCGACGTCTTTGGGCGGGGGGCAGACCGGGCCCTGTGGCACACCTACTGGAACGGGTCGCAGTGGGTTCCGTGGGAGTCCCTGGGCGGGACGCTCCAGTCGTCTCCGGCGGTCGCGTCCTGCGCCGGGGGCCGGCTCGACGTGGTTGTCGTCGGCGTGGACCACGGCGCCTGGCACAAGTTCTATCAGGGGGATTGGGCGCCGTGGGACGGCCTGGGCGGCTACATCGTCCTCGACCCGGCGGCGGTGTCGTGGGGCCCCAACCGCATCGACCTCTTCGCCATGTCCTTCGGCAACCAGCTGTGGCACCAATGGTGGAATGGACAGCACTGGTCGGGGTGGCTCCAACCGGTCCCCGGGCATTTCTCCTCGGGGCCGGCCGCGGCCTCGTGGGGCCCGGGCCGGCTGGATGTCTTCCTCGCGTCCGGAGCGGCCGGCGCCCCGGTGGCTCACCTGTTCTTCAACGGTGGCTGGAACCAGGACTTCGCCCTGGGCGGCAGCCTGATGTCGGCCCCGGGCGCGGTGGGCAGCCGAACCACCCGGCTGGACCTCTTCGTCCTGGGCTCCGACGGCAACCTGTGGCGCCGGGCGTACGGGTAACCGGGACGACCGACGGGTAACCTGAACGACCGACGGGTAACCGGGACGACCGACGGAACTTCGCTGACTAATCTCCGGCACGAGGCACCAGTGGCGAAACTGGCAGACGCGCAGGACTTAGGATCCTGTGGGCTAGCGCTCATGTGGGTTCGAGTCCCACCTGGTGCACCGACCGACCGACCGAGCTGGGACGCTTTCACGCCGAGCCCATCTCAGTAGGCTCCCCGGCCGTGACACCGGCCGGCTGGCGACCTGTTGTTCGAACCGCCCGGAAGTGGGCGGCCCGACTGCCCCAACCAGCACAGCGGGTCCTGCGCGATGTCCGGGCCCGCATCACCCGACCAGGTGGAGACGGACCATCCACTGTCGCCTACCCGCCCGATGTGGCCGATGCGGCCGCTCTCCGCGCCCGCCTGGCCCAGACGGACCTCTTCACCGATCCGGCCGAGGGCCAGGGCTACCTGGCCGACGCGATCGAGCGTTTCCGGCTGACCATGGCCCTGATCCCGGCCCTCGATCCCGGCGCTCAGGTGCTCGAACTGGGCTCCAACCCGTACTTCATCACCCGGCTCCTTCGCGAGCGGGGCCTGGCGGTCACGTCGGCCAACTGGTTCGGTGCGGACGACCCGGCCGGCCGGGCGGGTGGGCAGACCGTGACCGAGAGCGGCGTGGCCCATGAATATCGCTTTGACCACTTCAACCTCGAGGTCGACCCGTTCCCGTACCGCGAGGCCACCTTCGACCTGGTCCTTTTCTGCGAGATTCTCGAACATCTGCCCTTCGACCCGGTCCACAGCCTGGCCGAGATTCACCGCGTCCTGCGTCCGGGGGGAGCGGTCCTGATCACCACGCCGAACGCCCTGCGAACCGACAACGTGGTCAGGATGTTGCGAGGCGACAACGTCTACGAGGTGCTCTCCGGGCACGGAACCTATGGCCGCCACAACCGCGAGTACACGGTGGAGGAACTCCGGACGCTCCTGGATCTCGAAGGCTTCGAGACCGTGTTCGCCTACGCCATGGATATCCACCCGTCCGCGCCGATCTTGCCGCGATGTCACCATGTGCGCCGGACCGACCGCGGCGAGAACCTCTTTGCCCTGGCGCGACCGGTTGGTGAGCCCCGGTGGCGGTATCCCGAGTGGCTGTACAGCAGCCGCCACATGCTGCGGCGCATTGTTCGCCCAGATGTCCGGATGGGCTACAACGACGAGCTGCAGACCAGCGGGCTCCACGCCCTCGAGGATCACGCTGACCCGCCCTACCGCTGGACCGGTCCCGTCGAGGCGGTCATCGTCCTTCGCAACGACCTTCGCAACGACGTTCGCAACGACGTTCGCAACGTCCTTCGCAACGACGTTCGCAACGACGTTCGCAACGACCTTCGCAACGACCTTCGCAACGACCTTGCCGGCAGCCGAATCCGCATTGAAGGATTTGGGCCGCCCGCTGCGGCGGGACCGTCAATCAAGCTGTGGGCATCGCTGGGGACCCAGACCGTGTCTTGGAAGGTGCCCTGCGATGGCCGATCGTTCGCCGTCGAGTCCGACATCGACGCCGCTCCCGGCCCGGTCGAGCTGATGCTGGGGGCGGGTCCAACGTGGCGACCGGTGGACGTGGGTGACGGACTCGACCAACGTGCCCTCGGGCTGGCGCTCACGCGCATCGCCATCGTGACCGGAAAGGACGGGCCGGCCTAGCCCGTCCGGTTCAAGAAGATCGACAGGTCCTTGATGGTGGTGAGAGGGGTACCGGCCGAACCGGGGGCGAGACCGGCGCCGGTCGGGAAGAACTCGACGTCGACCGGCTCCCGACCGGTCGGCCGGCGGCTGGTGCCGAAGTAGAACGTCCAGTCCTGCGTCGGTCCCGCGACCGTCGTGCGGTAACCGTGGCGTTCCAGGTCGAGGATGATCCCCGCAACCGTGGGCCAGAGCGAGTCGCTCCCGATGGTCACGCGTACCACCCGGTCGTTGGGCGTCAACTTGGCCTCTATCGTGTCCGCGGCCATGGCGATGTCGCGGTACGACGGGTTTAGAAAAATGAGCTCCGGTCCGCTGCTGGGCGTGGTGTGCCGCAGGGCCACCACCGACAAGGCGATGGCGGTCACGCCCACCGCCACGCCGATGACCGCGCCCACCGCCCCAGGGAATCCCAAGCGGCGCGCCGAACCGGGGACAGGGTCCACCCCGCCATCATGGACGGGCTGGGCCGATGGCAGGCGAGCGGGCGCCAGGATCGAGGCTCCCAGCGCCAACAGCAGCGTTATCAGCGCGAACGCTTGCCACAGGGGCAGGTAGAACAGGATCGGGCCGACAACCCTCGTCCCGCCCACGACTCCCGCACCGAGGCCGGCAAGAGACAGAACGACGAGCCACATGCCCAGCGGCTGGTGACGCAACCGGCTCACCAAAGCGGCGACGCCAGCCAGCAGCACGATGGTGGCCGCACCCACGAGCAGCTGGCGGTGCGAACGGGCCATGGTTTCGGTCGCGGATACCTGGACTCCGAACGGCACGCTGGTGACCGACGCCAGCGACGTCTTGATGGCCTCCCTGATGGGGTGGGTCGAGTGGGAGGTGGTGAAGAAGGCGGCGATCTTGTACAGGTTCGACGCGCGACCTCCGAATGCGTCGATGACGGGGGGCACCCACAGCAAGACCGTCACCGCGATACCCGCCAACGTGGCCGGCGTGGCCACCGGCCCGGCCCCGGCCCCCGCCCCCGCCCCGTCCACCGGCTCTGCCCCGCCCCCGCCCCGCTGCCGATCGCGGCGCCGGCGCATGGCCCACGCCCCGACGGCCAGCAGAAGCACGATGCCCACCGCCGGCGCGGTGCTGACATGGGTCTGCACCAGGAATGTCCCTACCGCCAGCGCCCACGCCAGCGACGGGGGGGAGCCGGTGGCGCCGTTGGCCGCCAGGACGACGAACAGCACCATGGCCACGACGATGACGTAGGGGTTCCAGATGTTGGAGAAGAACGCCGCTCCGAGCGACAGTCTGAGCACGATGAGGCAGATGGCTGACCACGCTCCGAGCAGGGGGCCCCAGCGCCGCCCCACCACCACGACGACGGCGGCCAGGGCCGCCATGTTGAGCAGCACCACGCCGACATACATCCCCGGCCCCCGGGGGCCGAAGAGCCGGTAGGGGAGGGCCAACAAGTAGAACAAGGCGGGCCCCGGGTGGTGCCAGCCATACCGGGAGTAGGGCCCGAGGAGTTGATGGCCTCGCCAGGCGTCCATGCTGTACAGGGCCTCGACCGCGCCGTCGCCTTGCAGGGGGTAGGCGTTGGAACGGCTGGCGATCAGGCGGTAGAGGTCGAGCAAATAGGGGAGGCAGACGGCGAGGGCGGCCAGCGGCGTTATGAGCGACGGAGGGGAAAGCGTCCGCCGCCGGTTCCGGGAAGTGGCCGAAGGAGCCCGATCCGGGGCCCGCGGGGCGGGACGCCTGAGCTGGGTCGTCGCCTGCGTGGACTGAAGGATCAAACCGTCGACCCGACCTGCATACCAGCGCACGCGCCCCGATGGTAGGTGACGCGACTGCCTCAGGGGGCGACCGGCTTGAGGCAGGCGACCCGGGCCAGGCCAGGGAGGGCGGCCTCGGTCGTCCCGCCCGGGCAGCGCTCGTACAAGCCGATCTCGGCCACGACCTGGCCGTCATTGACCTCGGAGCAGGCAACGGGAGTGAGGGTGGTGGTCTGGCGCCGGACGCACCGGCCGACCAGGCGCGTCGATGACGCGGTGGCAGAAGAGGTGGAGAAAACGCCGGGCGCGGGTGACGGGCCGGGGTTGGGCCCTTCAGGCCCCACCCGACCGGCATAGGCGGTGCCCACGAAGATCAGGAATAACACCAACGGGATCAGCACCGAGGGCCGCAACAGCCGCAGCGGCCGCGGCACCATCACCTCGGCCCCGGGAGCGCTGGTCGCCTCGGCTTCCTCGGGTGGGCCGAGGAGCTGGTCGTCGTAGCGCCGCCGGGCGTTGGGGTCGCCCAGGACCTCCCACGCCTGGTTCAGCCGGAGCATGGCTTCCTGGGCGCCGGGGTCCTGGTTGACATCGGGGTGGAGCTCCCGCGCCCGCTGGCGGTACCGCCGCTGCAGCTCGGCCTGGGAGTCGCCGGGTATGGCACCGAGAGCCTCGTACAGGCTGTCCATGGGATCGATCGTCCCACACTGACCCGGCCCGGTGACCGAGCTTGGCTAGGATGACCTACTCCGCGGGTGAGGGCACTGGATCGAGCCCGACCTTCGCGGCCCTGATCTCATGACGATGTTCCGTGGTACCAGTGGCGCGAGCAGCGATGCCCGCGACCCCGACTTGCAGGTTGTTCGCGTCGTCTCCGCACGGGTCAACCTGGCCCAGCGGGCGCGGAACATCTGGAGATACCGGGAGTGCCTCCTAGCCCTGACCCGCAAGGAATTGAAGGTCAAGTACAAGAACAGTGTGCTGGGCTTCCTCTGGTCGCTGCTCAATCCGGCCACGTCGCTGCTGGTCTTCTACGTCGTTTTCCAACTCGTGCTGCGCAACGGGATCCCGTTTTTCGCCATCTATCTGATCTCCGGAATCCTGGTCTGGAACCTGTTTTCGGTGGCTCTGCCCCAGTGCACCGGCTCCATTGTGACCAACGCCCCCATCGTGAAGAAAGTGGCGTTCCCGCGCGAGATCCTGGCCCTGGCCTCAGTGGCCGCCGCCCTGGTGCACTTCTTCCTGCAATGCATCGTCCTGCTGGTTTTCCTGGGGATCTTTCACCGTCAGCCCGACTACGCCTACCTGCCGCTCCTTCTGCCCGCCCTGATCGCGCTGCTGTTGCTCACGGCGGGGCTCGGCATCCTCCTGGCCGCCATCAACGTCAAGTTGCGGGACATGCAACACCTGGTCGACATCGGCCTGCAGGTGTGGTTCTGGACGACGCCGATCGTCTACCAGTACCGCCTGGTGCGCGACAACGTGACCGCCCGGGTGGTCAATGGGAATCTTGTGCCCGCCGCGGGCGGATTCAAGCATCTGGCGTTCCTCTTGTGGCGGCTCAACCCGGTCACGCCCATCGTGCTCACCTTCCAGCGCGCCATCTACGGCCAGACCTCACCCGTGGGGGCCGACCACAAGATCATCCATATCCTGCCCGACCATGCCGGCCAGTGGTGGTACCTCTGGCAGCTTCTGGTCGTCATCGGCTTCGCCATGGCGCTGCTGGCGTTCGCCCTCATGGTGTTCGGGCGGCTCGAGGGCAACTTCGCGGAGGATCTCTAACCCGTGACGGCCGCGGTCGAGATCGACGGGGTGTCCAAGCGTTTCCGGCTCTTCCACGAGAAGTACACCTCACTCAAGGAACGGGCCATCCACCTGGGCAAGGTGCCATACGAGGAGTTCTGGGCCCTGCGGAACATCAACATCGAGGTGCTTCCCGGCGAGACGGTTGGCCTGCTGGGCCACAACGGTTCAGGGAAGTCCACCTTGCTGAAATGCATCGCCGGAATCCTCCAGCCCACTTCCGGTGAGATCCGCACCGTGGGCCGGATGGCCGCCTTGCTGGAGCTCGGTGCCGGCTTCCACCCCGACCTGAGTGGCCGGGAAAACGTATTCCTCAACGCCTCCCTGCTGGGCGTCAGCCGCCGGGAGGTGGGGCGCAAGTTCGACGACATCGTCTCCTTCGCCGAACTTGAGGCCCACATCGACCAGCAGGTCAAGTACTACTCATCGGGAATGTACGTGCGGCTCGGGTTTGCCGTGGCCGTCAACATGGATCCCGAGGTCCTGCTGGTCGACGAGGTACTGGCCGTGGGGGACGAGCTGTTCCAACGGAAGTGCCTGGATCGGATCCGCCAATTTCAGCGTGAGGGCCGCACCATCATCTTCGTGACCCACTCGGTCGATCAGGTCCGCCAGATCTGCGACCGGGCCGTGGTGCTCGACCAGGGAGAGATGGTTGCCTGCGGCGAACCGGGCCCGGCCATCCGGACCTACCGCGAGCACCTGCTGCGCCGCCAGCAGTACGACCATCTCCAGCAACTGGGCTTGGCGGACGAGTCCGACGAGACCGAGGCCGAGGGGTCCTCGGAGCCGGAACCGGACGGGACGCCCGTCAACGTCTTCGGACAGGAGGCCAAGCGCAACCTTCAGGTGCGGATCTCCTCGGTCAAGTTCGACTTTCCCGAATGCGACCGGCGGCCGTATCTGGTCTCGGGGGATCCCCTCACCATCAGCATTGCCTACCAGTCCACCCGGCCCGTGGACGACCTGGTGGTCGGGGTGGCCGTCTACGACATGGAGGGGCGCCTGTTGTTCGGATGGAACACCGACACCATGGGCGTTTCGCTGGGCCGGGTCGACGGCCGGGGAGAGATCAGCTTCAGCATCGCATCGCTGCCCCTCCTGGATGGCACCTACCCCGTGACCGTCGGGATCCACAGCAGCGACCACGCCACCGTGTACGACTGGCGGGAACAGCGCGAGCGGTTCGAGGTCATGAGCACGTCGCGGTCGTCAGGCGTGCTGGAGCTCAAGGTGGACGTCCGAGTGGAGCGGGAACCGCCGGGACAGATGGGCGTGGCATGACCGATGCCGGGGCCGACGAGGGGGCCGACGCGGGGCAGCCCGACCTGACCAGGGTGCTGGCCGAGATCAACCAGGAGGTGGAGCGGCGACGGGCCACGGGCGAACTCCCACCAGAACTCGAGCGGGAGCTCGACCGGACCTTCGCCGAGTTCGCCCCCGTGGATGCGATCGACGCCGACTTCGACAGCATTGTGGCCAAGATCGAACGCTCGGCGGTGATCGACATCCACCCGTCGACGGTGTCCGCCTACCCGGGCGCGGCCCAGATGAAGCAGTTCGTCACCAAGGCGACCGCCTTCTACCTGCGCCATGTCGCCACCCAGGCGTCGGGGTTGTTCCAGGCGCTGGCCCGGGCCCTGCGCCTCCTCGGTGAACGGGTCGAGCAGCTCGAGGCCGAACGGGGTGGGGGGGATGGGGCACCCTGGGCGGAGCTGGCGGCCCAGGCCGAGGCGCAGATGCCCATGAGCACGGACATCACCGTGACCTGGGGTGACTTTGTGCTCAAGGAACTCGGATCCCCTGGCGGGCGGGTGCTCCACGCCCACGCCGCCGACGGCCGGCTGGTCCGGCGGCTGGTCGACGCCGGGCTCGACGCCTACGGAGTCGAACCGTCCGAGGAGGCGGCCTTGGCCGCGTCCGATCTGGTGCCCGACATCCGGGCCGTGCCTGCCGCCGATCACCTCCGGACACTCCCCGAGGGGGCACTGGACGGCCTGGTGCTTTCCGGCTTTGTCGAGCGGCTCGCCCTCCCGTCCCTCGTGGGATTGGCGCAACTGGCCGCGTCCCGGCTGGCACCCGGTGGGGTCCTGGTCGTCGTGTCGGTGCACCCGGGGGCGTGGCTCCGCTCCGGGCCGCCCCTGGCGGTCGACCTGGCCGAGGGCCGCCCGGTGCACCCCGAGACGTGGCAGGCCCTCCTTGGGACGGCCGGCTTCGTTGACCTCACCGCCCAACTCGAGGCGCGACCGGAAATGGCGGAGGTTCGCACTGACGGGTGGCCGGACGACGGCAACCTGGGAGCGCTGGCCGCCGCGTGCCGTGACAACTTTGCCCGACTGGGCCAAGCCGTGCTCGGTCCCGCGGAGTTCGCGGTGAGCGCCCGCCGGCCCCGCTGAGTACCCGCGGGTGACTGCCGTCCATCAGTTCCTGCCCGTGTATGCCGCCCGCTCGGCCATCAGCAACCACACCGACCAGGTGGCTCGGACGCTGCGCTCCCTTGGTCTGACCAGCGACATTTGGGCGACCAGCGCCTGGCGGGCGGCCCGGGGCCAGGTACGGGATTGGCGGGAGTACTCCGGCCCGGACGCGGGGGAGCCCACCTGGCTGTTGTACCAGATGTCCACCGGCAGCCCCATGGCCGACGCCCTGGCCCGGCGACCTGAGCCCAAGCTGGTCAACTATCACAACATCACCCCCGCTCGGATGCTGGCCCCATGGGAGCCGGACCTGGTTCCGGAGCTGCGCGACGGGCGCCGGCAGTTGGCGGAGTTGGCCGATGGGGCGGAGTTGGCGGTGGCGGTGTCGGGTTTCAACGGGGCGGAGTTGGTGGCGGCGGGGTACCGGCGGGTGGTGGTGGTGCCGGTGTTGGTGGATTTGG
>JALYXV010000052.1 GCA_030947025.1 Actinomycetota bacterium
TGGCCAAACCCTCCCGATCTACGCGGGTGGCTCTTGACTCTGGCTGAGCCGAGGCTGTCCGTCGTGACGCCCAGTTGAGGTCGGTGTCGTCAATCGTGGTTCACGCTGATGGGTGGAAGCTGTCGAGCACGTTCCAGATTGCTGTTTGGGTTTGGGGGGACGCCGCTGTTCCTATGGCGACGAGAGCGTAGAAGACTCGTCCGTGCGGTCCCGAGCCGCCAGGGTCACGAAAGGCAATCACGCGGCTTGTGAATCGGCCAGGCCTGGTCAAGCACTGGTCGACGCCGGATGGCTCGGTCCCCTGGCTTGGCCCAAAGTGACTTGGTCGGGCGGGAACGCCCGTGCTGGCACCGGCGCCGACCAGTTCCTGTATCGACACGAGGGCGTCGGTGGGACCGAGGTCGTCGAGGGCATTTACCGAGAGTTGGTCGCATGTCTCGCCGCCCGACCGCAGCGGGTACGTCGCGACCGACACGAGCTCCCGGCGTTGAGTTGGCGTCCCACCGCTGGGAGCGAGAACTGGTGCCGCGACCTGCCACGTCGCTGGGTAGAGCAAAGCGATGTTGGCGACGGGGTCGTGGTAGCCGGTCAAAGCTACGGGAAGCGGGATCGGCGTCCAAGTTTGTCCGCCGTCGAAGGTGGCGACCATGGCCGAGTCTCTCGGGCAGGGCGGCGTGTGTGTGCATTCGTTTGTCGTGGTCCACGCCCATCCGGTCGAGGCGTCGATGAACGAAAGGTTTGAGACCTTTACCGATACGTGCCGTTCCGACCAGGAGGCGCCGGCGTCGTCGGTGACGAACAGTTTCTGGCCGGCGGCGAGCAGCCAGTGGGTCGCGCTCACCGCCTCGAATGGGACGATCCCGGATCCGTAGGGTGAGACGTCGAGGTCACGTGGCAGGGGCGCGCGGGCCCAGCTGCGGCCTCCGTCGTGGGTCACGTACACGATGGTGGTGCCGGTCGCGTCGGTCGGTCGCGCTTCGACGACGCCGTCGGGGCCGAACAACCGCGGCACGCTGTAGGTGGCGCGGCCGTCGGTGGGGCCGCCTGGTTGCTGTGCGGTCCACGACCGGCCGGCGTCGGCCGTTCGGTAAAGGCCGTTGACCGAGCCGACCGCCCACCCCGTCGTCGGGCTCGTGAATGTGATCGCACCAGCGATATCGAACGGGGCGGCGGGATTGACGAGCGTCCAGCTGGCGCCACCGTCGGTCGTTTCGAATATCCCGTTGTCGGTCGGCGCCCCGGACTGATGCGACATCTCGACCGAGGCGAAGCCCGTCGACGGAGTCACGAAGCTCAAGTGGAGGTTCTGAACGACACCTGCGGTGCCGAGAAATACCGCGCTCTGCGGCCAACTCTTGCCGCCGTCGGTTGTGTTGAGCACCCCGCCCCCGATACCGGCGATCCACGCGTGATCGGAGTCGAGGAACTCCCATCCTGCGACCGCTCGGGCGCCGTTGAAGGTCTTGACCTCTGGGTACGGGCTGACGTCCTGCCAGGTGCGGCCGCCGTCGTCACTGTGGTAGATGCCCTGGTCGGTCAGGAGCCAACCTGCGTTCGGGCCGACACGAGCAGCCGCGAAGATCGTGAGCTTCGATGGGGACAGAGCGGTACCGGGGCCGGTGCTTACGACCGTCGTCTGACGATGCCTGCCAGCCGCGGCCACCACCCACCCGGCGATTCCCAGGACCAATGTCATGGCGATGCCGCCGGCAACGAGTCGGCGTCGACGCCGGTGTCGTTGCCGGCTATCGACTCGTCGCCGGAGTTCGTCGACCGATGGCGGCACGGCGAGCGGTTCCACAAGCAGCGTGCGCACCCGGGCGCCCAGGTCAGTCAAGGTAATTTGCCTCCGTGAGAATCGCGTCCTCTCCGAGGAGCTGAGCAAGTCGATGCCGAGCCGAGTGCAAGGTGGCCGCGACGGTGCCGGGAGCGATCCTCATGATGCGCGCCACTTCGGGCGTCGGCAGGTCCAAAAGGTAAAACAGGGCGATGGCGGTTCGCTGGCGAGGTGGAAGGCTCAATAGGGCGTGCCACACCTCGGCCGAGGCTGCGGGTATCTCAATGGTTCGTTCTCGTCTCCGGCCGAGGAGCATCCGCTCCACCTGCGCACGTCGGCGCACTCTGATCCCCACGTTGATCGCGACGGTGTAGGTCCAAGCGACAGGTGCCTTCATGTCAGCGACCTGCTCCCATCGCTCCAGGGCCCTGACGAAGGCCTCGTCCGCCGCCTCCTGGGCGAGGGGCAAGTCCCCGAGCGAGACCGCCAGCGAGGCGACCAACCGAGGGTGCTCGCGCCGGTACCAGCCCTCAAACCCCTCACCCGCGCTGCCCTCCTCGCCCATCAGCACCATCCATTCAAGTCACGGGAGTCCCTAAAGCTTTAGTCCCCACACGAGTCGAAGTACGGATCGCCGCCAAAGATCCCGCGGAGGCGGGCCCCGGTCCGACGATGGGTGACGTGCCTGCTCAAGAGGATGGCCGGTGCACCGTTTGGTCATAGACTGTGTGCTTGTGAGTGCACTTGGCGAGCATCCTGGTCACGAACTTGTCGTCGCGCCAGACGGGAGCATTCCTGCCAGCCAACTCGCGTCTCTCGGGCTGCTGCCCGGCACCCATCTGCGCGTAGTTGAGGCTAGTCCATCCGAGCCGGCGGCCTCACTGGCAGGCTCCCTGCCCGACTTCCCGGATCTGAGTTGGGATGACTTCGAACGTGGGAGTCAACTTGCTCGTGGTGACATGACGCATTCGTGAGGGTGGTCGGAGACTCGCACGCGATGGTCTGGTACCTCCAGGGATCCCCGCGCCTGTCAGGTACGGCCAATGCGGCACTCTCGGCGGCCGAGACCACCGACGGTGTGGTGGTGTCGGTCGCAACCCTGATCGACCTGTGGTACGTCACAAAGACAACCCTGGGGGTGACCGACGCCGACCTAGCCAGGTTGCGTGACCTGTTGGCCTCGTCGTCCGCCGTAAGCCTCCACCCGATCGATGTCGCCGTCGTGGATGCCACTACCTCGATCCCACGGGACGTGCTCACGGACCCGTGGGACCGCTTCATCGTCGGGACCGCTCGTGCGTTGGGCCTACCGCTCGTGACAAAAGACGCCTCGATTCGCGAGTCGAGACTCGTGCCGACAATCTGGTGACCGAACCGTCACGTCAACACGATCGTCCGAGTCCGAGACGCCCATATTTGCTCGCCACACCGAGCGCTATCCGGGGTCAGTAGAACGCATAAGTGCCGGGATGCGCTGCGTACAGCCAGTCCGAAACCGAAGGATTTGATGAATGAGCGAGCGGATTCGAGCGAGACGGTTAGATGGTCAAGGAGCGCACGTGGGTACTGATCCGGTCGAGATCGCTGGCAGCGTCGACGAAGACTCGGTCCGAGGAGATGTCGCCCGGCAGGGCGTGGGCGAGGAGGTTGCGATAGCCGGCGAGTTCAGCCCAGGGTTCAACGCCACTGCCGATCCCCTCTTGGGTGCGGTAGGCCTCGGCGAGGTTCCCGGCGGTGATCCAGAGCCGTTCGACCGCGAGTTGCACGATTGGCTGATCGTCCCACGTCTGTTTGTCCTTTGGGAAGATTTGCTTCAGCTGGCCGAGGGTCTCGAGCAGAGCCCGAAGCGACTCGCTGGCGGTCACAGCTCCTGCGCGTCGGCGCCCCCTGGAACGTCGTCGGTGATGACGTGTACGTAACGGCCGACCAGCTCCGACGCGGCGGCGGAGAGGCGGGTTATGGCCCGGTAGCCAGGCTCGTCGCTGTGTACCACGAGGGTTCCGTCGTCGCGAAGACGCGGTCCGCTCAACCCGCCTGCGGTCGCGAGGACACGGATCTTGGCCGCGTACGGTTGGACCTCATCCTTGGTGGCCTTACGGTCAGCGACCGACGATCGCGGCATAAGAAGATGGTACCCCGCCCGCTGGCCGTGCCGCGTCGTCCGGCTGACCTCGCCCGCCAGCCGACGGTGCCAACGCCGAGCGCCATTTCGCCTCGCCGTTCTCGTTCTGCGCTCTCGTTATGGGCGCTCTCGCCGTTCACGTCCATCGCGAGTGCCGGCACTATGCGCCCGGGCTACTGGTCGGCCGACCCGGGACTCGGGGCGCGCGCGATGGGCGCAGAGCGTTTGGGGGACAGGTGATTCAGGTTTCAATGCGGCAGTCGCGGTCGCGTCGGGCAGCGATCGTCGCGTCGGTCGTCTTACTGGCTGGCTTGGCGGTTCCGACCATGGCCAGTCCTGCCGGGGGCGGGGTGGCCACGGCGGCTCACAGTCAGGGGCCGGCGGCGACGACTTCGGGTGCCGCGGCTATCGCTACGTTTGCCGGCGGTGGGGTCGGCGACGGTTTGCGCCGAGCTGCGGTGCCGGTCGGCGGCGTTGTTGGTTTGAAGGTGGATCGGGCGGGCAATGTGTTGTTTGCGTCTGGCGCGTCTCCCGGGTTTGACCGGGTGCGTCGCCTTGACGCCTCGTCTGGGGTGGTGACGTCGGTTGCTGGCAGCGCCACGTCGGGGTTCAGCGGCGACGGCGGGCCGGCCCTATCGGCGCAGCTCGCTCAGCCCCGGGATGTCGCTCTCGACGCTTCGGGCAACGTTTACGTTCTGGACAACGGTAACCAGCGGGTTCGCAAAGTGGCAGCCCACAGTGGTGTCATCACCACGGTGGCGGGCGGAGGCAACGGCAACATTGCCGGCTTCTCCGGTGATGGCGGCCCGGCCACGAAGGCGACACTTAACCTGCAGAGTACCGGGGTGGCGGTGGACGGCGCCGGGAACGTGTACCTCGACGACGTGGGCAACTTTCGGGTCCGTCGGGTCGACGCCCGCACTGGGATCATCACGACCGTGGCGGGCAACGGAAACCAGGGCGACGGGGTGGGCGATGGCGGCCCGGCGACCTCTGCGGCGATCGAACCGATCGACATAGCGCTGGACGCCTCGGACAACCTGTACATCTCGGACAACAACGTCATCAATTTCGGTTCTGGGAGCAGCGTGGTGCGCCGGGTAGACGCCCGAACCGGGATTATCACCACTGTGGCCGGCGGGGGAAATCCGCCCGACGGTCTGGGCGACGGCGGCCCGGCGACGGCGGCCGCTTTGAACCCGGGCTGCCTCAGCTTTGACCCCGCTGGCAACCTGGCGATCTGCGACTTCCAGTCTGGCCGGATCCGTCGAGTCGACCATCTCAGCGCGATCATCACGACGGTGGCCGGTGGTGGCAGCCCTCCCGACGGTATCGGCGACGGCGGCCCGGCCATTTCGGCGGCCATCAACTCCCAGGGCGGTCTCGGATTCGACGCCGCCGGCAACATGTACGTGAGCGACAACGGTCCGAACCGGTTCGGGACGGCGGGGCGAATCCGCCGGGTGGATGCCGGAACCGGGATCATCACCACTGTGGCGGGCGGTGACGGTATCGGTGACGGCGGACCGGCCACCTCGGCCGAGTTGTTCGGCGCCCGGGGCGTCGCGACCAGGGGAACTACCACCTATATCGCCGACGGTCTCTTCGTGCGCCGGGTCGACGCCGCCGGGACCATCGCCACCGTGGCGGGCGGCGCCAACCCTTCCGTCGGTTTGGGCGACCACGGCCCGGCCACCTCGGCGAACGTGGATGCCCAAGCCGTGACCGTCGACCCGACCGGCAACCTGTTCGTCTCCGACGCCGGCCACCAGCTGGTCCGCCGGGTCGACAGCACCGGGGTCATCACCACCGTCGCCGGTGGCGGCAGCCCCCCGGACGGACTCGGTGACGGTGGGACAGCCACGTCGGCCGCGTTGAACACTCCCCAAGCGGTGGCAATCGTGCCGCCCGGCAACCCCCGGTGGCCGGCGGGAACCATGTTCATCGCCGACTGCAATTTCGGTCCTCGCCGCGGCCTCTACTCCTGGGGTCGCGTCCGGCGGGTCAACCCGGCCGGGATCATCTCGACGGTCGCCGGCAATGGTGCCGTCGTCGACCCCAACGGCAACGGTTCGTCGCTGTTCAGCGGTGATGGCGGGCCGGCCACCCAGGCCGGGGTGGGTTGTGTCAGCGACATCGTGGTCGACCCGGCCGGCAACCTTCTGTTCGCGGACCGGGGCAACAGCCGGGTGCGAAGAGTCGACGCGGGCAGCGGGATCATCACCACCGTCGCCGGTGACGGGCAGTTCGGATTGGCGGGCGAGGGCGGCCCGGCGGTCCAAGCCAGCCTTAACACCCCCACCGGGCTGGCGTTGGACCGGGCCGGGAACCTGTACATCGCCGACGCCTACGAACGGGTGGTGAAGGTCAACCCGGCCGGGATCTTGACCCTGGTGGCGGGCAGCGGGGTCATCGGCCTGGGCGGCGACGGCGGTCCCGCGGTCGACGCCGGGTTGTTACAACCCCAGCACCTGGCCGTCGAGGCGTCCGGCAACCTGCTCATCGCCGACGCCGGCGACGCACGTGTCCGCGAGGTCCGCTTCGGCGCCGGCGTCGCGGCCGCGGGGTGCGGGCAAGTCATCACCGCCAACACCACCCTGGCCCACGACATCGGGCCGTGCTCCGGGGCGGGACTCGTCGTCGGCGCCGACAACATCACCGTGAACCTGAACGGTCACCGGATATTCGGCACGGGCACCGCCCTGAGCGGCCAATACGCCGGGATCCTGCTCAACCGTCGCACCGGCGTGACCGTGACCGGCGGCCAGGTCGACCACTTCTCCGCCGGTGTCTCCATCGTCGGCGGCACCCGAAACACGATCAGCCGGCTGACCGTGTCGGACAACGTGGGCAGCTACGACCAGCTCGCCTACGCCGACGGCATCGTCGTGTTGTACTCCTCGCAGAACAAGATCGTCGACAACCAAGCACTGCGCAACGGCATCTACGACAACATCGGGGTACTCGGCCGCCTGTCGGACCACAACGTGATCAAGGGGAACACCGTCGCCGACAACGTCTCCACCGGAGCAAACGGAGTCGGCCAGAACGTGTTCCTGACCGCCTTCGCCGGGGACATATTCTTCCCTGACCGGGTCGCCTCCTTGCTGGGTAACCAGATCATCAGCAACACCGTGCGCAACGCCTACGCCAACGGGATCTCGAACTTTTCCAACACCCAAGCCCAAATCCTCGGCAACACCGTCGAGGGCAGCGGCGTCGGGAGCTCCGGAGACGGCGTCGGCATCGGCCTTCAGGCCGGGCTTCTCGGCAACCACAACAGCCAGGACCTGGTACAAGGCAACGTCGTCGTGAACAACGCCAGCTGCGGCATCCAGACCCTCGGGACGTTCCACAATCGGATCGTCGCCAACACCGTCACCGGCAACGGCATCTTGGGGGGCTGCACCGACCTGGAAGAAGACACAATCCAAGTGCCGCCCTGCGTCAACCTCTGGCTCGCCAACACCTACACCACCGCCACCGTCCCGGCATGCACCACCATCGACGGCCACCAAGTCAACCCGACACCCGCCGCCAGCCCCCCCAGCAAAACTCCGCCGGCACTCCACCAGCTCACGCCCGGGAGACAAAGTCCCCTGCCTGGCGTCGATCGGCCAGCGTGCGGGCGCTGTTCGAGGGCGGGCTCGACCTCAGGATGAAACTCGGATGGAGGACTCGAATTGCTCCGGCCGACAGTTCAACCCATACGGAGTTGAAGCAATTCCCCCATACTGCCGGGTCCTGCGTCCGCGCGACAGGGAGGATGAAATCCGTTCATAGGTGCCGCGATTGGCTTCTACACATCCAGACGCCTGGGCTCGTCGGCTTCGGTGAGCTTTCGTTCAAGGCGGCGGCAGGTGTGCCGTGTTTGGGCATACATTATGAGCGGGGTCCGTTGAGGTCGCCGGGCGCGCTGGCTGCGATCATGATCCCCCGAAGCGTTGACAGTTCGCTGTGGGTCCGGAAGGACTGAGATGATCAAGGTGGCGCAATCCGTGTCGGTTGTGTCCTCACGTCGGCTGTGCCGGCCGCGCTGGGTGGCGATCGCTGTCCTCGGCCTGGTGACCGGATCGGTGGTACCCGTCGCCGCCGCCGGCGGCGCACATGCGGTCGACTGGGCGTCACGGCCAGCGCTGACAGGCCCAGGTGTGATCACGACATTTGCAGGGGGCGGTGTCGGCGACGGCGGTCCGGCGACGAAGGCCGTTCTGGGACCGGCTGCCTTCGGGTTTGTCGGGGCATATGGCGTAGCGGTGGACCGGTCGGGCGACGTGTTCGTTGCCACGAACCGAAACGTTTTTGTACCTTTCGACTCCAGCCTGATCGGTTTTGACCGGGTCCGTAGGATCGATGCCGTTTCTGGTGCAATCACCACCGCGGCCGGTATGGGCACCCAGGGGTTCAGCGGTGACGGCGGACCGGCAACCGCAGCCCAGGTGGCCAACCCGCAGGACGTTGGCTTCGACGGTTCGGGCAACATGTATGTCCTCGACGGCAGCAACCAGCGGGTCCGCAGGGTGGCGGCCGGCACGGGGGTCATCACGACCGTCGCCGGCGGCGCCGACCAGACCATCCCTGGTGTCAGCGGGGACGGGGGGCCCGCGACCAAGGCCACCTTGGCCCTTACACAACAAAACGTTGTTACCGGTCTGTTCTATGGCGGAGGTCCCGGGCTTGCAGTCGACTCCTCGGGCGATCTCTTTATCGGCGACGTGGGCAACAACAGGGTGAGACGGGTCGACCATTCGACAGGGACTATTAGCACGGTGGCCGGTGGCGGCAGCCCTTCGGACGGCCTCGGCGACGGCGGACAGGCGACCTCGGCCGCTGTCTCACCGGGCGATGTGGGGGTCGACGGTGCAGGAAATCTCTACATATCCGACCGCGGCCGGGTTCGCCGGGTCGATCACGCTACCGGGGTCATCACTACCTACGCCGGTGGTGGTAGTCCGCTTGACGGCTTCGGTGACGGCGGCTTGGCCACCTCGGCCAGCGTTCAGCCTGGCTGTGTGGACTTCGACAACGCCGGCAATCTGGTCATCTGTGACCGTGGTCGGGTCCGTCGGGTCGATCACAGCACCGGGATCATCACGACCATCGCCGGCGGTAGCAGCCCCCCCGACGGACTCGGCGACGACGGCCCGGCCACCTCGGCTGCCATCTCACTGGTTGACGTCGCGTTCGACGCGGTCGGCGACCTGTACGTCACGGACCTCAACGGCGCCCGGGTGCGTAAGGTCGATCACGCCACTGCGATCATCTCTACCGTTGCCGGCGGTCCAAATGACGGTGCAGGTAGTGGCGATGGCGGCCCGGCCATGGCGGCATTCCTGAAAGGCCCTGCCGGTGTGGCGACGATCGGGAGCGAAACCTACATCAGTGACGGCTGCGACGGATATATCGGCTGCGACAACCAGGTTCGCAAGGTCGACGCCTCGGGGATCATCACCACTTTTGCTGGTGGCGGACGCCCCCCTGACGGCTTCGGCGACGGCGGTCCCGCCACGTCGGCGGCGGTGTCGCCTGGGCCGTTGGCCGGTGACGCGGCGGGGGACCTGTTCATCGCCGATCGCGGCAGGGTCCGCAAGGTCGACGGCCACACCGGGATCATCTCAACCGTGGCGGGCGGCGGCAGCCCCGCTGACGGGGTCGGCGACGGCGGTCCGGCCACCTCCGCGGCGCTGACGGGCCCGAACGGTTTGTTCGTGGTCGGAACGGGCAACGCCAGGTGGCCGGCGGGCACGCTGTTCATCGCCGACGGTACCCGGGTGCGTGCGGTGAACCTTTCGGGCATCATCACCACGGTCGCGGGGAATGGGACCGGGACTTTCGGTGGCGATGGAGGCCCGGCTGTCAAAGCCGGTTTCGGTTTTATCCAGGTCGGTCCAACTCAGTACTTGGGAGCGCGCGATGTGGTGGTGGACCCGGTCGGAGATGTCTACATCTCCGACCAGGGCTCCAGCCGCGTACGCCGAGTCGACGCCGGCACCGGGATCATCACCACCGTCGCCGGTGACGGGGGGTACGGCCTGGCCGGCATCGGCGCCCCCGCCACCGGGGCGCATGTGAACACCCCGACCGGCCTGGTCTTTGGCCACGACGGCAGTCTGTTCATCTTCGACGGCTACGCCCGGGTGGTGAAGGTCGACCCGCATGGTGTCCTGCGCCTGGTCGCAGGCACGGGGGCACCAGGCTTGGGCGGAGACGGCGGCCCGGCGGTGGACGCCGAGACTTCAACCGGAGGCGGCCAACTCGCCTTGGATGGCTCCGGCGACCTGTTCTTCACAGACAGGAACGACCTACGGGTCCGAGAGGTCCGACCCGGCGTCGCCGATCCCCCGGCAGGCTGCGGTGAGGTGATCACTGCCCCGACCACCTTGACCGCTGACCTGGGTCCGTGCCCCAGATCGGGAATCATCGTGGGCGCCGACCATGTCACGTTGAACCTGAACGGGCACCGGGTATTCGGGTCGGGGACCGCCCAGAACGGCCAGTACGCCGGAATCATGATCTCCGGCCACACCGGGGTGACTGTGACCGGTGGCCAGGTCGATCACTTCTCGGCCGCGGTGGTCATCGTGAACAGCACCGATACGACCGTCAAGACATGACCGTCCAAGACAACGTCGGTTCCTACGACCAGTTGGCCTTCGGCGACGGGATCGTGCTCCTCTACTCGCCCTACAACACGATCACCGGAAACAAGGTGACCCGCAACGGGATCTTCGAAAACATCGGCGTGCTGGGCCACCTCTCGGATCACAATCTCATCCAGGCGAACACCGTGACCGACAGCGCCGGGCTCCAGCAAGGTCAACAGGCCATCGGGATCAACATCTTCTACAGCGCTTTCATCGACATCCTGCTGCCAGACCGAGGAGCTTCGCAGGTCGGCAACCAGAACATCGGCAATACCGTCCTCCGGGCCTACGCCAACGGACTGTCGGACCGGGCATTCACGCAGGGCCAGATCATCGGTAACACCGTCGAGAACTCCGGCGTCGGTGACCCCGGCAACGGTGTGGGCGTTGGAGTCCTCCCGCTCGGCGCATCGACACTGCAGTTCAATGACCTCGTGGAGCACAACCTGGTCCTGAACAACGCCGATTGCGGGATCCAAACAGCGGGCATTGGGAGCCGCTTCATTTCCAACACCGCCACCGGAAACGCCTTCTACGGATGCACCGACTTCGCGGGTGGGGGCAACCCACCCTGCCCCAGCCTGTGGCTGGGGAACACCTACGGCACCGCCGACGGCACCTGCGTCACCAACGGCGGCCATCAGGTCACCCCGTCTCCAGCACCATCTGTCGTGACCGCTCAGGCTTTGACGACATCGCCCACGACGACATCTCCCAGCGTAGGCGTACAGCAGGGAAGTGGGCAAAGTAGCAGGAGTGTAATTAGAGGGTTGTGCCGGATCCCTGGGTGGGCGAGGGTCCGTGTTGAATCGGTATTCGGATTGTGAGCGCGGTAGTTTTTCGTTGCTGGACGGCGCG
>JALYXV010000083.1 GCA_030947025.1 Actinomycetota bacterium
GCCCGGATCGGGCACTTCGCCGAGGCCCAGGTGCTGGAGGCTCTGGGCGTCGACTACATCGACGAGAGCGAGGTCCTCACCCCCGCCGACGAGGCCTACCACATCGACAAGTGGCGGTTCAGCGTCCCGTTCGTGTGCGGCGCCACCAACCTGGGCGAAGCCCTCCGCCGCATCTCCGAGGGGGCGGCCATGATCCGCTCCAAGGGCGAGGCCGGGACCGGCGACGTCAAGGAGGCGGTGCGCCACCTCCGTTCCATCGTGGGCGACATCCGCCGGGTCACCCAGGCCGACTCGGCCGAGCTGTACGGATGGGCCAAGGCGTTGCAGGCCCCAGTCGCGCTGGTGCAGGAGCTGGCGGCCACCGGGTCACTCCCCGTCCCGCTGTTCTGCGCCGGTGGCATCGCCACCCCCGCCGATGCCGCCCTGGTCATGCAGCTGGGTGCCGAGGCCGTCTTCGTCGGCTCGGGCATCTTCAAGAGCGCCGACCCGCCCCGCTTTGCCCGGGCCATCGTGGAGGCGACAACCCACTTCCGCGATCCCACCATCGTCGCCAAGGTCAGCCGCGGCCTCGGGCCGGCCATGCGGGGCGAGGAAGCCTCGAGCGTCGAGACCCGGCTGGCGGACCGGGGCTGGTAATGGCCAGGAGGCCGCCAGGTGGGCGCCAAGATCGGTGTCCTGGCCCTGCAGGGAGACGTTCGCGAGCACGTCAGCGTCCTCGCTGAACTGGGTGCCCACGCTGTCGAGGTCCGTCAACCCGAGGATCTGGCGGGGATCGACGGCATAGTCATCCCCGGTGGGGAGTCCACCACCATGGCGCTGCTGCTGGACAGCGCCGAGATCCGCCCGCCGCTGGCTGATCGCCTGGATGCGGGGATGCCCGCCTTTGGGACCTGTGCCGGCATGATCCTGCTGGCCCGCGAGGTACTCGACGGCCGTCCCGGGCAGAGCGGCTTTGGCATCATCGATATCTCGGTGCGGCGCAATGCCTTCGGGCGCCAGGTTGACTCCTTCGAGGCCGGCATTGACATTCCCGAACTCGGGCCCGAACCGGTCCACGGGGTGTTCATCCGGGCGCCCATCGTCGAGCGGGCCGGGGAAGGGGTCGAGGTACTGGCCCGGGTCGGAGGGCGCCCGGTGGCCTGCCGCCAGGGCCCGGTGCTGGTTACGTCATTTCATCCAGAGCTGTCAGGCGATCTTCGCCTTCATGACCTGTTCCTGAAAGGTGTGGGCTGATGTCCGGTCATTCCAAGTGGGCAACGATCAAGCACAAGAAAGGGGCCCAGGACAAGGCTCGGGGCAAACTGTTCGCCAAGCTGATCCGCCAGGTGGAGGTGGCGGCCCGGGAAGGAGGCGGTGACCCCGACGCCAATCCCACCCTGCGGACCATGTACCAGAAGGCGCGAGATGCATCGGTCCCCATGGACACCATCGACCGGGCCGTCAAGCGGGGGACGGGCGAACTCGAGGGGGTCCGCTACGAGTCGGTGTCGTACGAGGCCTACGCCCCGTCGGGGGTGGCGGTCATCATCGAGACCCTTACCGACAATCGCAACCGCACCGGTTCGGACATCCGGGCCATCTTCTCCAAGAACGGGGGGTCCATGGCCGAGCCCGGGGCGGTGTCGTGGCAGTTCGAGCGCAAAGGCGTGATCCTGGTGCCCAAGAAGGGACCGGCCGGGGCCGAGGTCAGCGAGGACGACATCATGCTGGCGGCGCTGGATGCAGGCGCGGAGGATGTGGGCGACAGCGGTGACAGCTGGGAGGTGACCACCGCGCCGGGCGAGATGCCGGCTGTGCGCGACGCCCTGGATGCGGCTGGGATCCGCTTCGACTCGGCCGAAATCACCCTGCTGGCCAGCAACACCGTGCCCCTCGACAACGAATCCGACGCCAAGAAGGTGCTCCGCCTGGTGGACCTGCTGGAGGAACACGACGACGTCCAGAACGTCTACGCCAACTTCGACATCCCCGACAGCATCTTGGAGCTGGTCGAGGCCTAAGCCCGCCGCGGGCGGCCCCATCCACCGGCGGCGGGATGGGTGCTGCTATCCTCGAACGAGTGTTCGCACTCGGTGTCGATCCCGGGTTGTCCCGCTGTGGCTACGGCGTCGTCGCCCGGACCCGCGGCGGCCTGGCGGTGTCATCGGCGGGAGTGATCCGGACACCTCCGGCCGACCCGCTGGCGGCCCGGTTGGCGGCGCTGTTCTCCGAGTTGCGGGCGCTGCTGGCGGAGGCGCAGCCCGACGTGGTGGTGGTGGAGCGGGTGCTGTTCCAGGCCAACGCCTGTACCGCCATGGCGGTTGGACAGGCCAGCGGCGTGGCCTTGGTGGCGGCCTTCCAGGCGGGATGCCCGGTGGTGCAGTACAGCCCCAACGAGGTCAAACAGGCGGTGACGGGGTACGGCTCGGCCACCAAGGAGCAGGTGCAACGCATGGTCCAGTCGCTGCTGCACCTGCCCGACCCGCCCCGGCCCCCGGACGTGGCCGACGCCCTGGCCCTGGCCATCTGTCACCTGACCGGGACGGGTCTGCGGGCGGCGGTCGCGGCCGCCGGGGTGGCCCCATGATCGGGTCGCTTCGTGGCATCCTCCTCGACCGGGTCATCCGGGGCGACCACCCGAGCGGCGAGGCCCTGGTCGAGGTGGGTGGGGTGGGCTACCGGGTTCACCTCCCTGCCTCCGCCCTGGCCCGGCTGGGCGACGTGGGCTCGGGCGTGTTTCTTCACGTTCACACCCACGTGCGCGAGGACGCCATCATGCTGTATGGCTTCCCGTCGCGTGATGAGCGGCTGTGCTTCGAGAGCCTGATCGCGGCCCACGGCGTGGGCCCCTCGGTCGCCCTGGCCTTGCTGTCGATCCACTCGCCCGCCGCCCTGCGCCGCGCGGTGGCGGCCGACGACGCGGCGGCGCTGACCCTCGTACCGGGCGTCGGGGCCAAGACCGCCAGCCGGTTGCTCATCGAACTCAAGACCCGTCTGGACTTCGACCTCGACCGGCCCGAGCTGGTGAGCGTGGGCAGCGGCAATGGCAACGGGCCCAGCCATGGCGGCAGGGCTTCCAATCCGCGGGCCGAGGTCAGGGTCGCCCTGGCGGGCCTGGGCTACGGCGCCGACGAGGTGCGCGATGCCGTGGGCCGGCTTCCTGACGACCGCCCGCTGGAGGAGCTGCTCCGCTCGGCCCTGCGCCATCTGGCGGGCAACCGGTGAGGGACAAGCCGGTCCGGGAAGAGTTGATCAGCGCCCCCCGGCCGGTCAGCGCGGCGGTGGCCGACCCGGTGGAAGCGGCGGAGGAGAGCAACCTTCGGCCCCGCCGGCTGGCCGAGTTCGTGGGCCAGGCGCAGCTGAAGGAGCACCTGGCGATCGTGCTGGAGGCGGCTCGGGGTCGAGGCGAAGCGGTCGACCATCTGCTCTTTGCCGGGCCGCCCGGGCTGGGCAAGACCACGATGGCGGGCATCGTGGCGGCCGAGATGGGGGCGGGCCTGCGCATCACGTCGGGTCCCGCCCTGCTCCGGGCCGGAGACCTGGCCGCCATCCTCACCGACCTGGGCGAGGGCGACGTGCTGTTCATCGACGAGATCCACCGCCTCGGCCGAGCGGTCGAGGAGATCATGTACCCCGCCATGGAGGACTTCGCCCTCGACATCGTCCTGGGCAAGGGACCGGCGGCCCGCTCGATCCGCCTCGACCTGCCCCGCTTCACCCTGGTGGGTGCCACGACCCGGACCGGGCTGATCACCGGCCCACTGCGGGATCGGTTCGGTTTCGTGGCCCGGCTCGACTACTACCAGCCGTCCGAGCTGGAGGCGATCATCCGGCGATCGGCTCGGATCCTCGGGGTGAGCCTCGAGCGTGCGGGCGCGGCCGAGATCGCAGGACGGTCCCGGGGCACCCCTCGTATTGCCAACCGCCTGCTCAAGCGGGTCCGGGACTATGCCGAGGTCCGGGCCGACGGCCACGTGACCCACGATCTGGCCCGGCAAGGTCTGGCCGTGTTCGGCGTCGACGGGCTCGGGCTCGACAAGGTCGACCGAGCCATCCTCGACGCCCTGTGCGCCCGCTTCGGCGGCGGCCCGGTCGGACTCTCCACCCTGGCGGTCAGCGTGGGGGAGGAGCCCGACACCGTCGAGGACGTCTACGAGCCGTTCCTCATGCAGCTGGGCCTGCTCATGCGCACACCCCGGGGCCGGGTCGCCACCCCCGCCGCCTGGCGCCACCTCGGCCTCGAACCGCCCGCGACCGGTACCCCACCGCTTCCCTTCGCCGACTGAGCAACGTCGGGGGCGGCTAGAACGTCGGGCGTGGACGTGCCTGACTATGACCTGCCCCCGGACCGGATTGCGCAACGGCCGGGCGAGCCCCGCCATGCCTCGCGCCTGCTCGTGTCCCTCGAGGAGGCCATGCCCCCCGCCCACCGACACGTCGCCGACCTGCCCGGACTTCTGCACGAGGGCGACGTCCTGGTCGTCAACACCACCAAGGTCCTGCCCGCCCGGCTGCTGCTCCACAAGCGCACCGGCGGTGCGGCCGAGGTCCTGCTGCTCGAGCCGGAGGGCGCCGAGGGCTTCGACTCCACCACCTGGACCGCCCTCGTCCGCCCGGGCCGGCGTCTCCCGACCGGCACCCGGCTGCTGCGGGGTGACCAGGAACTGGTGGAGGTGGGCGAGCCAGTCGGCGACGGGAGGCGCCGGGTCCGGCTGCTCAGCGGCGACCGGCCGGTGAGCCAATTCCTCGACTGGGCGGGAATTGTCCCGCTCCCGCCCTACATCCACGAATCCCTGGCCGACAGCGGGCGCTACCAGACGGTGTACGCCGACCGGCCCGGATCGGTGGCCGCCCCGACCGCCGGGCTGCACCTGTCGGCCGAGGTCCTCGATGCCTGCCGGGCCCGGGGGGTCACCATCGCCGAGGTCGATCTGGCCGTGGGGGTGGGCACCTTCCGGCCCATCAGCGCCCTCCAGGTGGAGGACCATGTGATGCACCAGGAGCGGTATTGCGTGCCTCCCGCCACCGTCGTCGCCTGCCGGGAGGCCCGGCGGGTCGTCGCCGTCGGTACCACGACGGTGCGGGCGCTCGAGTCGGCTGCGGCCACCGGCTGCCTGTCGGGCCAGACCGGGCTGTACATCCGCGGCGGGTTCCGGTTCCGGGTGGTCGACGTGCTGCTCACCAACTTCCACCAGCCTCGATCGTCGCTGTTGGTCCTGCTCGAGGCGTTCTGCGGGCCTCGCTGGCGGGACCTGTATCGGGTCGCGCTGGGGGAGGGGTACCGGTTCCTGTCCTTTGGTGATGCCATGCTGGTCGGGCGTCTGGCGACGCCGGGCTGGTCGGGCGTCAATGCGACGCCGGGCTGGTCGGGCGTCAATTGACTGCGTGACCGCAGCCCTTCGTCTCGACGTGGGCGCGACCGACGGGTCCGCACGAACCGGGTCCGTCCACTCCGCCCGTGGCGATTTTCCCATCCCTTGCTTCATGCCGGTGGGGACGAGGGGGATGGTGCGGACGCTCGACGCCCGTGACCTCTCGGATCTCGGCGCTGACGTGCTGCTGGCCAACACCTACCACCTGATGTTGCGGCCCGGGGCGGACATAGTGGCCGGGGCGGGGGGTCTGCACGGCTTCAACGGCTGGGACGGGCACATGCTCACCGATTCCGGCGGGTACCAGGTGTTCTCCTTGGGGCCCCACGTGGATGACGAAGGGGTCACGTTTCGGTCCACCTACGACGGGTCGATCCACCGCTTGACCCCGGAGGGGGCGGTCGGCATTCAGGAGGCGCTGGGCGCCGACATCCAGATGGCCCTCGACATCTGCCCGGCGTTGCCCGCCCGTGGGGAGGTGCTGCGGTTGGCGGTCGAGCGGACCGCGGCCTGGGCGGCCCGGGCCCGGCGAGCCCACCGGCGGGAGGGGCAGGCCATCTTCGGGATCGTCCAGGGCGGGACAGAGTTGGCGCTTCGGGCCGAGAGCGCCGCCCGCACCGCCGAGCTGAGCTTCGATGGCTACGGGATCGGCGGGCTCTCGGTGGGCGAACCCCGTTCCCAGATGCTCCCGGCCCTGGCCGCCGCGCTCGCCGAGCTGCCCTCCGACCGGCCCCGGTACCTCATGGGAGTGGGCGACCCGGTGTCCATCGTGGAAGCGGTGGCGCTGGGGGTCGACATGTTCGACTGCGTGTTGCCGACCCGGTTGGGGCGCCACGGCACCGCCCTGACGAGCACCGGCAAGGTCCAGATCCGGGGGGCGGCCCTGGCCCATGACCAGGGCCCGATCGACCAGTCCTGCCTGTGCCGGACCTGCCAGTTGCACAGCCGTGCCTACCTGCGCCACCTGTTCATGGTGGCCGAGCCGTCGGGACCGCGCCTGCTGACCTGGCACAACCTGGCCTGGCAGCTGCGGCTGATGGCGGACATCCGGGCGGCCGTGGCGGCCGGGCGGCTGACCGAGCTGCGGGCTCGATTGGCCGTCACGTGGGACTGACGAGCAGGACTGCCGCCAGCCGCTTGACGGGGGTCCCGCGCTAAGGTCTGCCGGACAGTCTGGTCGCCTCGAGGCGGCCGGCTGTCGTGTGCCCATGCAATCACTCCCTCTCTTCATCCTGTTCTTTGTTGGCGTGTACTTCCTGTTGCTGCGACCCCAACAGCAGCGGGTACGCCGCCAACGAGAGCTCATGAACGCGATCGGCGTCGGCGACCGAGTGGTCACCGCCGGCGGTCTCATCGGGCGCGTCATCGACGTGAGTGATGATCGGTTGCTGCTGGAAATCAGCGACGCAGTGGTGGTCGAACTCCTGCGCCTGGCGGTCAGCCGGCGCCTCGACGAGACCGAGTCGGTGTTCGCGGGAGCGAGCGACGACGGTGACGAGTTCGCCGCCGCCGACGACGACCGCGCGGACGACAACCGCGCCGACGACGACCGCGCGGACGACGACCGCGCGGACGACGGCGCCGTCGGCGGGGCAGCCATCGAGAAACCAGCCATCGCAGACGGTCCGACCACGGCGACCGGCCAGGCCCCAACGGGTGCGGCGAAGCCCGAGCCGGAGCCCCGATCGGCGCCTCGTCCCGCGCCAGGGCCGGGCTCTGGCCCTGCGCCGGGATCGGGGCCGGGCTCCGGGTCGGGTCCTGCGTCGGGTCCCGGGTCCGGGTCGGGTCCTGCGTCGGGTCCCGGGTCCGGGTC
>JALYXV010000094.1 GCA_030947025.1 Actinomycetota bacterium
CGTCTCGGCCGCCGTGTATTTTAAATAAAAAGGATCCGGGGCCGGGGATCGCCGCCCCCGGCCCTCGAGGGCGTCGAGCAGATGGAGGGAGATGTCCTGGACGATCACGTCGTCCCGGCCGTTCTCCTTGGCCCCGTCGTCGATCATGATGTAGCAGAAGGGGCAAGCGGTGGCGATGCGATCGGCGCCGGTGGCGAGAAGCTCGCGCGACCGCTCGGTGTTGACCTTGGTCCCGGTCGACTCCTCCATCCACATGCGGGCGCCTCCGGCCCCGCAGCACATCCCCTTGGTCCCGTTGCGAGGGGCTTCGACGATCTCGATCCCGGCCAGCTGGCCCAGGACCCGTCGGGGTGCGCCATAGATGTCGTTGTGGCGGCCCAGGTAGCAGCTGTCGTGGTACACCACCCGGTCCTCCAGTACCGCGTCGGACACGTCGAGCCGCTTGCTTTCGATGAGCCCTTCGAGCAGCTGGCTGTGGTGGACCACGTCGTAGTTGCCCCCCAGCTGGGGATACTCGTTCTTAAGGGTGTTGAAGCAGTGGGGGCACTGGGTGATGACCTTCTTCACCCCGAGCTGCTCGAGATTGGCCACATTCTCCTGGGCCAGCATCTGGAAGAGATACTCGTTGCCCGAACGCCGGGCCGGGTCACCCGTGCACTTCTCCAACGGTCCGAGCACGGCGAAGTCGACGCCGGCCCGATGGAGCAGCTTCACCGTGGCGATGGTCACTTTCTTGTTTTTGTCGTCGAAGCTCCCGGCGCAGCCGACCCAGTAGAGATACTCGTGGGTGAAGGGCTGGCTCGGGTCGACGATCGCCACCTCGTCGGGGAGGCCACGGGCCCAGGCGGCCCGCTCGGCCGGCGGAAGGCCCCATGGGTTCTGCTGGTTTTCCATTGACCGGTAGGCGGCGCCGAGCTCGTTGGGGAAGTTGGACTCCATAAGGGAGAGGTAACGGCGCATGTCGAGGATCTTGTCGAGGATCTCGATGTTGACCGGGCAAATCTCGTCGCAGGCCTTGCAGCTGGTGCAGGCCCAGATCTCCTCGGGAGTGATGCGCTCGAAGACCGAGTTGGCCGTGACGGTGAGCTCGGCGTTGCGGCCCACGACCGGTGAGATCGCTCCCCCGGGATGGGTGGCCGCCATGACGTCGCCGACCTTGAGGACGATCTCTCTCGGATCGAGCGGCTTCCCGGTGGCGTGGGCCGGGCACACGCTCGTGCAGCGCCCGCAGACGGTGCAGGCGTCGAGGTCGAGGAGTTGCTTCCACGTGAAGTCCTCGATGGCGTTGGCCCCGAATGTCTCCAGCTGGGTCTCGGTCAGGTCGGGCAGCGGCTTCATGGCGCCTTTGGGCCGATCGCGGTCATGCAGGTACATGTTGAGCGGCGAGGTGAACATGTGGCGCAGCTTGGTGGTGGGCACAAGCAGCACCAGTGCGAAGAAGGCCAGCACGTGGATGCCCCACGACCACTGGTGGGCCACCGACAACTGGGAGCGGCTGAGGCCGTCGAACAGCGGGGTCAGCGGGTAACCCAGGATCCGCCACTTCTCAAAGCCGGGCCGCCCTTGCAGCTCGATTCGCAGGGCGCTGGTCGTGAATCCGGTGACGCCGAGCACCAGGAAGGTACCGAGGATCAGACCGTCTTCCGGCCTGGTCTTGATCCGGATGCGGTAGGGCCGGATCGCGTAACGCCGGACGCCCGCCCAGATGATGCCGATCAGGAAAAGGATCCCGGCCACGTTGGCCACCAAGGCATAGGCCTGGTAAGCGGTGCCGTGCAGGTACTTGGCGCTGGGCGGGAGGATGTGGTTGACCTCGTCGACCGTCGTCACTGCGAACAGGATGAGGAACGGGAAGTAGATGAGCGAGTGCATGACGCCGGCGGCGGGATCGCGCAGAAGCGTCTGCATATAGAGGCCCGCTCGCAGATCATGAAGGCGGCGGGTGATGTTGCGCCGGGTCGTGGCCCGACGGTCAGGCTGTCCCCGCTCCCAGTTGTGAATGCGCAGGTAGAAGAACCACCCGGCCACGATGAACAGCAACGGGAGGATGGAGTAGAAGGCGGCTTGCACCGCCGCCGGGATGTCGTAGAACACCTCACGCTGGACGGGCGAACGGTCGCCCCATCGGGTCGTCGAGGCCAAGATGGCCAGTACCACGGTGACGACGGCCAGGCCCGCCCCTATCCCGAGGCCCAGGACCGAAGGCTTGATCGGAGGGCGGCGCTTCGGCGGACCGGAAGCCCCGGTGATATCTGTGGTAGCAGAGGTGCGTGAAGGCGACTCGGCCAGGCCTCTCGCCTGTGGGGCTGCCATGGCCAGGAACCTACCTGTTGGCTATGACGAGAACCATGGGGAGACCGTGCCGTGACACTCGCAACTCTTTACCAACCCGAAACATTCGCGCAACGTTGCACCCGTAGCGTCCAAATCGTGGATGTCGTCCTGGTTCGATGGCCTGCGGAGGCAGTGCGCCGAGCGCAGCTTGCTCTCCGTCAACTTCCCCGTCTCCTGCTGCTGGAGGACAACGCGGTGCCGCCCCAGCCCGCCGACTGCCTCGAGGACTGGATCCGGGTGCCGGCAACCGAGATCGATGTGCGATCGCGGTGCTCGGCGCTCGCCTCACGCGCCGAGCAGCACGTCTCGGCCTCGCCCACCCTCGATGACGACGGCGTGCTGCGCTTCGGCGGGGTCTGGGTGCCGCTGCCGCCGGTGGAGGCCCGCCTGACCGACGCGCTGCTGCAACGCTTCGGCGCGGTCGTCAGCCGGGAGGGCCTGGCCCGGGCCGGTTGGCCGGACGGGGCGCCGGGCCGGAATGCCCTCGACGTCCATGTGCTGCGGCTGCGCCGTCGCATCCAGCCCTTGGGTCTGGTCATCCGGACCGTCCGGTCGCGGGGGTATCTCCTGGAAGGCGTGCCCAGCTCGTTGCTCGTTCGTTCGGCGGCGGAAGCCTGAAGGGCCTCGGCTCGCCCCACCTTCGAAGCCACGGGGGGCCACGACGCTGGTGTAACGGACTGTTCACAGACCGGCCACAGATGTGAAATGTCGGCTCTTTACGGTCCCTTGACGAGCGCAGGGTGGCGTTCGCATCCCGAAGGTCGCCGGTACCGCGGGCTGAGGTGGCATCGCCGGCTGCTGCACGGGGACCGAGCAGTTCCATACCCAACCAAACAGGGGAGGCATCCGGGTGTCAGAAGTTTCGTCCGGTGAGATGAAGCGAAGTCTCACGCTCACCGGAATCACCGTCAACGCCATGGCGCTGATCGCGCCAGGCGCATTCCTATGGACCACGTTTCAGATTCAGGCGTCGCAGAAGGGGGGCGCGACCGCTTCAGACATGTGGACCGGGCTTCTCTTCTCGCTCGTCCTGGCCCTCCTGACCGCGTACAGCTACAGCGAGCTGGCCCGGATCTATCCCGACGCCGGGACGGGGTCGAGCTACTACTTCGCCGAAGCGGCACTGCTTGACCGGGAGAGCGCGGGGATGCGGAAGTTCGCCCGGACCGCCAAGCTCACCGTCGGGTGGATCAGCCACCTGTACTACTGGTTGTACCCCGCCATCATGGTCGGCTTCATGGGCATCCTTTTCGGGTACCTCTATCAAGCCATCTTCCATCACACGCTCACGTATATACCGCAGGCCATCGGCTGCGTCGCGTTGGCCCTGATCTGCGGATATATCGCCTTCCGAGGCATCAGCGGCTCCACAATGACGTCCATCCTCATCAACGTCATCCAAATCACCTGCCTGGTGGCGGTGAGCTTCCTTTTCATCGCCTACCGGCTGGGCCATGGGCATGAGATCTATGCCTTCGCCAATGCGGGCAAGGTTGTGATTCCGCACAAATTTATCAACGTGATTTACCAATCAACCATTGCGATTCTGTTGCTGGTGGGCTTCGAGTCGGTCACCGCCCTCGGAGCAGAAGCGATCCGGCCGGAGAAGGACATCAAGAAGGGGGTGCTGCTCTCCCTCATCATCCAGGGAGGGATCTGCTACCTGTTCGAGTACTTCTCGGCCAACTTCGCAGTGAGTACGACCACGACGGCGAACTCTGCGATCACGGTTCCGAAGGGAACGGACCCGCTGGGCGGCTTCGCCAGCGCCGGGCTCGACCCCGCGCCGATCGGCACGATGGTGAAGAACGTCGCCACATCGACTCTGCATGCCGGTACGACAGTCTCGCTGATCGTTGCTGCCACCGTGCTGATCGCGCTGGTCGGGACCACGCTCGCATGCCTGAACACCGGAGTCCGGGTGACGTATGCCATGGCGAAGGACAAGGAGATGCCCGGAATCCTGGGATTGCTTCATGGCAAATTCGCCACGCCCCACGGCGGCATCCTGGTCCTCACGGTCATCTCCGCCGCGATCGGTGTGTACTGCGCGACGCCGTACAACGTCGACAACATCACCCAGATAACGTTGGCATCGAACACCGGAACGTTCCTGGTCTATGGGATGACCTGCCTGGTCGCCGTTGTCGCATTCGCACAACGTCACGACAAGCACCTGATCAAGCACGCGGTGGTTCCGGGGCTCGGTGCGCTGATGAACCTGGCTGAGTTGTTCGGCGTCGTCTATCTGGCGATCACGGCTGGTGGCACGAGTTCGAAGGACGCCTACAAGGCGCTTGGGATCGTCGCACTGTGGATCGTGATCGGTATCGTCTGGGTGGCGCTCAACCCGAACAAGCATCACGCCCGGAAGGTCCACGAAGAACGCCACACGCCACCCTCGCCCGTGGCGGTCTGAGTCGATCACGAAGGTCGATCTGCGATGAATCTGTTGGGGTGTAGACCCACAGATTCATCGCAGCGAACGCGGTATGGAACACTCGGGCCGGGTCCTAACGCCCGGCCCGAGTCGCGCTCATTTCTCCGATGAATGGCGCCGTTCCCGGCGCAGCACGGTGGCGCCCGCGCCCCGCAGGAACATGACGCCGATACCGAAAGCGACGATGGCCGGGATCAGTTTCCAGCCGGAAGACAGCGTCAGGAACACCAGGATGCCGACCGCCATCCACATCACGGCAACGAGGGCCAGAAAGCCGGGCCCCGATGGCCGACGCCCTACGGTGACGGGCTTATCAAGGTCCGGCGGACGCCGTCTTTTCACCCTGTCGGGCTGGGCGGCGGTCGCCTTTGGCGGGCCACCCTTCGGAGTGACCCGGCCGCTTGAGCCGGCCTTGCGCTGGCTAGTGGCCATGGACGGTAAGGTTAGCGCCCGCCGACTGCGGAGGCGCCGGTGAACAAGCAACAGCCCGGTGGCTCCGGCGAGGAAGCAGGCATCGAGCCCGACCCGCCGCCGCCCCCGCCGCCCGCCGCGGCCGACGAGCCCGACGAGCCCGCCCCAGC
>JALYXV010000345.1 GCA_030947025.1 Actinomycetota bacterium
CGAGAGGGCTCGCTTGCACCCCACAACCCCTGGGGAACTGGAGACGACCAGCGCAACGCGTCCGCCCCGCTCACCTCGACAGGGAAAGGCGCGAGTTGAAGGAAGCCCTGACGGGCTTCCTTCAACCATTATCCCGGCCAAGATGACCGGGCCCTCAAGGCTTCCCCTACGGGCGGCCTACGGCCGGCCTTGACCGCCCTCCCGCTCCTGGCACCCGCCAAGAGCCAAACCGTCGCGCCGACAAATATCCACCAACCCGCCCCCCAACCGCGAAACACCAGGCCAATCGAGCTCCTCTACGAGGAGCGCTCTGTTGACAAAACCCGCTGCTTCAGATATGCCGATACCGGACGAGTAGCGCCGCGCAATGCCGGGTGGCCGCCACAGGAACTGGTCGTCTATGACGACACGACAGATTCGAGCAGTTCAATCAGGTCGTCTTCGCTCGAAATCAGAACGTCGGACACCCCAACCGGACGTTCGACGCTCAGATAAAGCGATTCTCGCGAAACAACCAGGACCGGCTGAGCCTGTAGTCGCTTAGCGACTGAAACGACGTTGTTGAACGAGGGAATGACATCGATGGGTCCGCATTTGAATTGGAAGACCCATGCACGATTACCTCGTCGAACGAGCAGGTCTGCACCGGCATCCGACGGAAGTTCGTAGTTGACCTGGTCCCCGAGTCGTTCGATCACTTCTCGAGTTAACCGGGTGCGTTCCTCAATCTCTGCAAGAACATCAGCTGGCCGGATGACGTCAACATCATGGGCTGGAGCAATCGTCGTGCCCTGCGCGTAGCTCCCACTGGCATGTTCCAAACGCCATTCGAGCCCATCAAGTCGCTCTCGTATCTGGTCGACATCCGAATCTCCCAGATCTTTGGAGCGTGCTGACGGGCTTTGCTCTCGCTGTAGACACTCCACAAGCCAGTCGCGGGCAAGTTGTGTTGGCAGTGTGCCCCGCCGAGCGGCTGCGAGACGCAGTTGTTCAATCGTGTGCGAGTCGAGACGAAGCGCAAACGTCGAGCGGGGAGCAGGCCGCGACACGACACGGACATCATTTGCCAGGACCAAATCCACATCGGCAAAATCGGTTTCATCGTAGTAGGCGCGCTCTGCTGCGCGCGGGTCGCTTTCCGTCATCACTCCTCCATATACTTCATGCGCTCCCGGTCGGTCGCCGGTCTCGCGCTCAAGACGTACGCATCACCATTGGCGGTGGGCCGATCCGTCACGGCGACCAACGTTCGACGATTCAGGGTCGGGCCACTGAATCCAAAGAAAACAAGTCGTCCTGTTCGGCTGCGGTTATCTTCAAATGGACCTTTCATGCCCGTGCCGAAGACGACCTGTTCGACCTCGGCTGGCTTGACCCCGTGCTTTGCAATGTGCTCGATGTTGTAGTCATCCCACAACAACCAGCGTACCTCCACCCGTCAACGATACCTCGAAGCGTATGGCAAACGCAACACGCTCGGACGGCCAGTTGCGATCGCAGCGGAACCTGATTAGCCGACCGCTCGGTAACCGGCGGAGTGGCCCAAGAGCAGTGCCCTATAACGCCGGCTCGACGGCGACGACAAGGGCGTCGATCTGGTCCTCCACAGCTTGGCCGTCCATGGCTTCCGGGGGCACCTGCCGATTGGGCTCTCCTATGGCCAGCCGGCACTCGGTCACACGCCATGCCGAACGGCAGTGCTGGGCGGTGTTGACACCGCCTGCTAGCGCACGAGTTGCTGAACCGAGAACGCTCCGAGCAACGAGACTCCCGCCACAAAGCATGCCATACAGATCCGCAGGTACGTTCCGCGTGGAACGGGGTGAGGCACGGGCGTTCCAGCCCTATTAGCGCTTACACGAGTCCACCCGAGGCGGTACTCCATCATCGCCAGCAGACTGAAGACCATCGACAGCGGTAACACCGTTAGTGCTATGCGAAGTTCCCAAAGCCGTGCGCCGCCAAGTTGATGAACGTTCGGCGTGACGAAGCCGATGGTTAGGCCGAACACTACGGCAGCCGATTGAAGAATCGTCTGCGCGAATGAGGACTCGCCCAGGTACGCCTGCTCCAAGAAACCCGCGGAGGCATCAGCGTCGCGCTTCGCCTCTGTAAGTTGCCGTCTCACCTCGTCAAGCTGCTTCTGCAATCGGGGAAGTTCGGCGTCGTCTGGCGGCACCTCGTCCCCGGCCACGCTCACAGAATGCCCGACCTGGAGCAGGGCCGCCCAATCGACGGTAAGCACGTGGCCGAACGGACGGTGGCGTGCGGTTGTTTGGGTCTCCGGCCCTGCTCACAGCTCGCACCTACGAGGACGTCACCCCCAGGCCAGCGGGTGCCCCCGAACGCCGGCTGCGAGGCGGCCGTCGGCGACCGCTGTAACCACGACAACCGTTCATGGGTGCCGGTCCGTGCAGAACCGACCCTCTCGTCCATGCCGGCTGGCATCATGGTGAGATGACCGAGGAACAGTTGCTCGAACTCATCTCGATCGACCCCGAGATCTGCCATGGGCAGCCCTGCATTCGCGGCACCCGAGTGCTCGTTACGGTCATTCTCGACTCTCTCGCGGCGGGGATGACGGAGGCGGACATCGTTGCGGAGTACCCGTCCCTCACTCCTGACGGTGTTCGTGCTGCGGCAGGCTACGGGGCCTGGCTCGCTAGGCAGGAGGTCCACCCGCTGGCGCCTTCTCGACGGTGAAGTTCAAGCTCGACGAGAACGTCCCAGTTGCCTCCAGGTCGCTGCTCAAAGAACACGGTCACGACGCCTTGTCGGTGCACGACGAGCACCTCGTTGGTCGATCGGACGAGGTCGTCTCCGGCGTTGCTCGAACCGAAGGCCGGGTGCTGGTGACGTTCGATCTCGACTTTGCGGACGAGCGGGCCTATCCGCCGGGAAGCCACGCCGGGATCATGGTGCTGCGCCGCCGGTCACAGCACAGCAGCGTGGTGGTCAGGGTGCTCGAGCAAATCGTCTCAAGCCAGGACGTCGAGGCCTTCGCCGGCGCCCTGGTCATCGTCACCGACGCCACGGTCCGGGTGCGGCGGGCCTGAGCTGGGGCGCTGTCCCCGAACGCACCCTCCCGAACTTCACCGGCCCTGCCCCAGATCGCCGGTTGAAGGTCCGCCCGGTTCTCGCGGAAGTTGGCGGATCCTGGCGAGGCGGCGACCACGGGAATACTGGGCCTGTTGAGCGGCGATGTTCATTTTCGGTATCGCTCAGCGTGGAAACCCGAGTCGTCACCCAGGTGGAAGTAGATGCGACCGTGCAGGGATCCATCGTCTCGGAGGGCAACCCATCCTCGACCGCTGACCTGATCTCCCTCGTCGGTTCCTTCCCAGCTGAAGTCGATACTTGGACTCCAGCTTCCTGCGTTACGGCAGTCCATCCAGCCGGTGACAGCAATGAAACCGAAGCTGCCCGTACGGTCAGCTCTGAACTCGATGAACGCGGGAGCCACCAAGTCGAGGGCGTCACGGTCCCACAGGTCCATCTCAATGATCCTCCATCGCCCGGTCAGCCGCCGGGTGTCTCGCTCGGCCCCCTTCATTCGGCCAGGGACTTCAACGATCGAGGAGGTGCCTCGGGAATCCATGTGCGTGAGAGCGTCGTTCAGCACGGCGAACGCCTCATCGAGGCGTTTCCGGCGGCCACGGCTGATCTCCTGGTTCGCTTCCGCGGCGACGAAGCCGACAAGCTCACCGAGCTGGTCGGCGCTTGCGACCAGGACGACGCCCTCTCTCGAACTGCGCATCCGAAACACGAGGCGTTCGCAGTCGGTGTCGAGAAACCGCAGATCCCGCAGGGCGCCGGCCACCTCGCCCGGCACAAGTGTCTCGTGCTTGGGCCCGTTGTCTGCGCGGGAGCGAGGCGCTCTCAGATCGAACGGTGAGTCCTCCCATCCGCTGATGACGCCCTCGTCGCCGCAGCTGTTGCATTGCCACCGAATCGGCGCCGGAAGATCACGGAACACGGCGATGTGTCCTCTACATGGCCGATTGCCGGGTCGACGTCGGCAGGTCAAAGCGCTGACCCAGGACGCGCCTGCTTCGCCCGCGGTCGCGGCTTGGACCACGAATCCCAGGTGTTCGGCCATCCTCCGCGCCGGGCCGGGCGCGTCGTCGGGCATATCGAGGAAGTGGCGCAGGTCGGACACGAACATCGGAGACGACGCTACAGGGCTCGGACCAGCTCATAACTCGGCGTCCATAACGCCGGCCAGCCTGAACGCGTCCCAGAACGCGCCGGCAGCGACGCTCGCCCTACTGCCACCTACCGCCGGCTCGGGGACGTCTGGTTCAGGTGGTGAGGCTCGGCGTTCGAGTTCGCGCAGGTGGGCTATCGGTCTGGTGTTGTGGCGACTTGCGACCAGCGGCGCCGCCAGTCCGGTTGGCCGAGTGGAAGTCCTGCTTCGCCGGTCCAGAGGCGCAGCATGGCATCGTGCAGTTCCCGATGATGCTGGTCTTCGGTCTTGGCGTCGATGACCAACGCTGAGTAGACCAGGATCGTCGTCGGTGGGATCAACGCGGTCGTCACCGTCCCGCCGATGGACGCTTTGATCTTGCGGGTGACACGCTGGCGCAGGGTACGGACCCGGCCGAAGGGGACGTCGTCGATCATGGCGGAGCCGCCGTTGAGCACGGTCTCGACCAGCCACGCCACCACCTGGTCCTCGCCGTCAGCCGCCCTGGGGGGCTCCAGCCAGCCCTCGACGATCCGCCAACACGAACCGCACAGCCGGTCGCGGTCGACCCCCAGCACCTCGAGATTGACCTCCACGCCAAGAGACAGGGCGTGGCGGCCGCACAATGTCGCCGCCGGCATTCCCGGCGCAGGTGCTGCAGGAGTGGTCTGGCGGTGAAGATGGACGGTCCCTCCGTCGTCGCCGGCGGTGCGGCTCGCGGGAATGAGTCGCTCGGGTCCCACGACGAGCGGCCAACGACCTTCTGTCACCGATGGAAGAGTAGAACACGACCAACCTTGATCTCGACATCCCCTGGGGTCGCGGTTCGGGTACCGGCAACCTCGAAAGCCATCGAACCAGACCACCCTCCGCCGCAATGTCTCCGCTGGCCGCAGGGACCGAGTCCGTCGACGCCGACCCCATCTGCCCAGGGAACGTGCCAATCCATTGCGATCGAGGCGACGACTCCAGGCTGGTCACGGGACACGTGGGATCGCCAGTTACGCGCTACCTCAACGGCCTCAGAAACCCGTCTGTCGGGCCCGGGTGTTCAGAGGCAAGTTCGGTCGCCATTTCTCAACATCGAGCCAGCGAACCGTCCTCGCATTTGATGATGCCGAAGACTCTCATTTGGTCGTTGTTCCGCAACGGCCTACGCGTGGACTGCTAACTCCGGCAAGCGAGACGGGGTCGGCCGAACAGTGGCCACTCCGAGGATCAACTGGGTTGCGCTGAGTGTGCCAATCACCCGACAGCACGGTCACGCTCAGCGTACCCCTCTCCGGGTGCGTCACCGGTCCGGCGATGAGGGGCGCATCTTCATGGCCAAATGGGCGTCGTTTGGGGATAGTCCCCCTTCGTCGTGCCGTAGTTCCAGCCGTCATGCCGGGTCCCGCTGTTGGCGTGAGCGTCACCGATCAACCGCCCTCGGCTCTTCGCCGCCCTGGGCGTCTAGGAACCGCCGCCGGCGGGAAGGAACCACGACCATGAGCCACATCATCGGTCGGCCCAACGACGACCTCCTCGACGTCATGCTCGGCCACGGCGCC